>CAYNPS010000059.1:15433-20713 GCA_964399125.1 uncultured Terriglobales bacterium | reverse complement strand
ACCAGCTTGAGGCACTCGTCGCGCAAATGCATGAGTCCGGCATTCTCTATTCTGAAGCGGTCCGCGAATTCAAGAAGCGCTTCATCATGAATGTGCTCGACCGCAATCATGGCAATCAGAGCAAGGCAGCCCGCGAGCTCGGGATGCACCGCAATACTCTCAGCCGAACCATATCCGAACTCAACCTCGATTTAGGGGAGCTGCGCAACGGCGCTCGCCGTCCTCCACGCAGCGCTCGCCCCGAATTGGAACCGCTGGAGAGAAAAGCTGTACGATGAGGGAATGAAGCTTCGCCAAGACGACGAGGCAATCGGAGCCCAATTACCGCAACAGCATTCACCTGCCGTATCCGGTCCGAAACTCAAGACCGGATGGGCAGGTGCTGCCGAAGTTCAAACGAGCCAAGGATCCTCGATTCACATAAAGCCTGGCTTCGATTGGAAAGCGGCAGACGCTTACCTCTTCGACATCGACGGAACATTGCTGAACAGCCGCGACGCTGTTCACTATTTCGCGTTTCATCACGCCGTGGAGCAAGTCTTCGGTCTGGACTTCCGCATCGACGGCGTTCCCGTCCACGGAAATACTGATGTCGGAATTCTCCGCGCCTACCTCGAAGTAGCAGGAGTGCCGGAGAGTCAGTGGCGTCCCAAACTTCCGGACGTGCTACGAATCATGACCGCGCAGGTCGAGAGCAACGCCGCCGATCTTCGTCCGGAGCTATGCCCGGCAATTTTGGAATTGATTGACTTCCTTGCTTCAGAAGGAAAGCTTCTTGGCGTAGCTTCCGGCAATCTTGAGCCAGTGGGCTGGGCGAAACTCCGCGCTTGCGGCCTGCTCGATCGCTTCTCCTTCGGATCGTTCTCTGGAGAACGGGAAAAACGCGACGACATTATCGCTTTCGGGGTACAGAAAGCGCGTGAGCTGCGCGACCCAAACGCAACGGTGTATGTTGTCGGGGACACGCCTGCCGACATTCGTTCGGCGCACGCGAACCATATTCCCGCAATCGCTGTAGCTACAGGAATCTACAGCTTCGAAGAGCTGCTCGCTCACGCACCGGAAATGTGCCTCTCCTGCTGCCGCGAGCTAATACAAACCTAGGTGCAAGAAGGCTTTCCTGCTTCGTTCAAATCCTGCAGCTTCGACTAGAATCTCACCATGCGTAAGTCTCTCGTTCTGATCGCTGGCCTTTGCTTGGTCTGTTCCGCACACGCGGCCAGCAAGAACGAGCGCAATAGAAAGAAAGCTGAAAAAGCCTACATCGCAGCACTCGATTCGATTCGAGCTGGCGAGTTCGCTCGTGCGAAGAGTCTCCTCGACGAAGCCGTTGAACTGGATCCGAACAACATCCAGGTCCTCACTGCTCAGGAACTGTTAAGGCAGAACGACGTTCGCCAAAAGATCAGGCAGGCTACTCAGGACCTTGCGTCGAATCACAATGAGCAAGCGATCGCGCAGTTTCGCGCAGCGCTCGCCCTCGATCCCAAGAACGCTGTAGCGCAGCAGGGATTGCGTTCTGCATTAGCAGAAACCTCCGCATTCGAATCAAAGCTCCGATACCGCGATGCTGACGACATATATCTGGAGCCAAAGGATGCGCCGCACGATTTTCATTACAGAGGCGACACGCGGGGACTCCTCGGCGCAGTTTGGAATGCGTACGGAATACGGCCGCTGATCGACAACTCGGTCACAAGCAAGCAGCAGCGCTTCGACATTGATGGCGCAAGCTTCGCTACGGCGGTCACCATCGCCTCGCAGATGACGGACACGTTTTATGTTCCTGTTGCCGAGAACCAGGCGCTGATTTTTGCCGACACTCCCGAAAATCACAGAAACTTCGAGCGGCTGGCGATGCGCACGTTCTACATCGGCGACGCGTCATCACCGCAAGACATCAACGATGCCGTCACGCTCCTGCGCACTATTTTTGATATGCGATTCGTGAGTGCAGCACAGAGTTCCAATCAGGTGACAGTGCGTGCGCCAATGCCGATGCTTGATGCTGCTACACGTATCTTGGAAGATCTGTACTCAGGCAAGCCGCAGGTGATGCTGGAGGTAAACGTCTATCAAGTCGAACAAACACTCGCCCGTGATCTCGGATTGTCGATTCCAACCCAGTTCACGCTATTCAACGTAAATACCGAGGCGCAGAAACTGCTGAATGGCGCTAACCAAGATCTGATCAATCAACTTATTTCCAGCGGCGCCATTAACCAGGCGAACAGCTCCTCGATAGCCGCCCTCCTCGCAGGATTAGCTGCAGGCGGGCAGAATTCGATTTTGAATCAACCGATCGCAACTTTTGGCGGAGGTATTTCCCGAAGTGGACTCATCATTCCCGGGACTTCGCTGCATGCATCTCTGAATACTTCATCATTCCGTTCTCTCGACCACGTGACTCTGCGCGCTGAACAGGGTGATCCGGCGACATTTCGCGACGGTACTCGCTATCCCATCCTGAATGCCAGCTTTGCTCCGATCTTCAACAACTCGGCAATATCGCAGGTACTGACAAACAGATCGTTCACTGCTCCATTTCCATCATTCTCTTACGAAGACCTCGGACTCACACTCAAAGCAACGCCTACGATTCATGGCACGCGCGATGTTTCACTCAAGATAGAATTTCAGCTCCGCGGACTTGGAGCCACGCAACTCAATGGCGTGCCGGTAATCACCAACCGCGAGTACACGGGCACCATAGGAGTACCAGTCGGAGCGACTGCGATCTTGACAGGAATCGTTACGCGGCAGGAGCAACTGAGCCTGCAAGGCCTTCCCGGCATTGCTCAGCTCCCGATACTTGGGCCGGGCACATCGCTCCACAACAGGCAGATCGATGACGCCGAACTGCTAATTACCATTCGACCCCATCTCGTGCGCGACTCTTTACACAATGCGAACACCAGCACCGTCTTTGTTCCGCCTCCGAGCACGCCTTAGCTCTGATCACTTCTTCTGCAGTTCGTTCGCCTCGAAGTCGATCATTTGCTTCAATACTTCGATTGGCGTGTCGTTCACGTTTTCGATCTTCCGTCCGTTCAGGAACAACGTAGGCGTCGCATTCACACCAACCGATACGCCCAGCTCGTATTGCTGATTCACTCGAGCCTTTGTTTCCGGCGAATTCGCGCAAGTCGCAGTTGCGGCAGCATCGACACCTGCATCAGTTGCGAGCGCGCTTAACTTCGTCGCGGCAGTCTGATCGGTAATCTGCTCTTGCTGATCGAAAACCGAGTGGAAGAATTTCCAGAACTTGTCGGGATTGCTGCGGGCAATGCAATCTGCATAGCCTGCAGCCAGATCGGCCCATTTATGAATGTTGGAAAGAGGAAAATTCTCAAAAACGAGCCTCGCATTCGGTGACTCGTTCATGAGCTGTTCCAATTTGGGCTGCGCTTTCTTGCAATGAGGACATTCGAAATCGCTGAACTCCACGATCTCGACCGGAGCGCTCGCGCTTCCCTGCACCGGACCTTTGGCTTCAGCGGCAAGTTTGTTCCGTACCGGGCCGAACGGATCAGCTCCGAATGGAATGATCTGCCCTATAAAGGCGTGCTCGAGATCGCTGCCTACATAAAACGCGGTCCTCTGCTGCGGAGGTTCTCCGAAGGTAACGACTACTTCTGTAATTCCAGGGACTTCAGAAGGACGCACGCTCTCGACCTTCCATTTGATCATCGGATCGTAGCCAAACATGTGATGCATGAAAGAATCCAGCATCTCCGTGCTGGGACGCTTTACCGTGATAGTCGTGGCTGTGGATTCCTTCGGCGCAGAAGCGGTTTTTTGAGTGCGAATGGATTTCGCGGTCTGAGCGGATAAAATGCTGGTAAAAAGTGCAGCAAAGCAAACGAGGCGAATTGTCGTCTTCAAATGTTTCCTCTCTGTGAGTACCAGCCGCACCAGCGACTGGGTAAGTAACCCGTCCGCTACCGCGGACGGTACCGATTCAATTCGGGAACTTCAGCATTCCCCTTCGTATTTGGCAGCAATAGGAAAGCGCCGCCCGGTGCCAAAAGCTTTCTGACTGATTTTCAAAACAGGCGCTGCCTGCTGGCGTTTGTACTCGCTGCGCTCGATCATTCGAATGACCGACATTACGACTTTGCAGTCGTAACCATGTTCTTTGGCAATCTCTTCCGCCGTTTTGTATTCCTCTACATAACCCTCAAGAATGCAGTCGATCACGTCATAAGGAGGCAGCGTGTCCTGATCGGTCTGATTGGGACGCAGCTCCGCTGATGGCACCTTCTCGATCGTCGAGCGCGGGATTACCGAAGAAATCCCATTTCGGTACTTGCTCAAGCGATAGACCATTGTCTTCGGCACGTCCGCAATTACGGCCAGGGCCCCGCACATATCTCCGTAAAGCGTGCAGTAGCCGACCGCCATCTCCGATTTGTTGCCTGTGGTTAGCACGAGCGCTCCGAACTTGTTGGAAAGAGCCATCAGCGTTGCGCCACGCAGGCGCGATTGCAAGTTCTCTTCGGTGAAATCTTCGGGCAAGCCACGGAACGAGGGATTCAAGGCGCCGCGGAAGGACTCGAACACAGGGGTGATTGGAATTACTTCGTACCTGATTCCAAGGTTTTGAGCCAGTTCGCGCGCGTCGTCCTTGCTTCCCTGCGATGAATATGGGCCCGGCATGGAAACTCCGGTAACGTTTTCCTTTCCGAGAGCATCCACGGCAATCACCGCCGTTAAGGCGCTGTCGATTCCTCCGCTAAGCCCTACGACGACTTTCTTGAAGCCGCATTTATGAACATAGTCACGCGTGCCAAGTACCAACGCCGCGTAAGCCTCTGCCTCCAGGTCACTGGGCTGATCGTGCACGTCGCCGGCTAGAGTCTCGCTATCGAACAGCACCAAGTCTTCCTCAAACGATTTCGCTTGGGCCAGCACACGTCCATCGGCGCCGATTACCAGACTTGATCCATCGAAGATTAGGCCGTCGTTGCCTCCGACCTGATTGCACATGACAACCGGAACTTTGAAATCCGCAGCGATGGCCTGCAGCATCTTCGTTCGAATTTCCCGTTTGTGAATTGTGAACGGCGAAGCAGAGATATTGATAACGAGATTGCCACCGGCGCGGACCAGCTCTTCCACAGGATCGATATTGTAGAGGCGCTTCTGCCAGAAATGCTTGTCGTTCCACGCGTCTTCGCAAATCGTGAGTGCGACCTTCGAGCCGTTGAAACGAAATATCTCCTGCTTACGTGCCGGAGCGAAGTAGCGATCTTCATCGAACACGTCGTAAGTTGGCAA
>CAYNPS010000059.1:0-15333 GCA_964399125.1 uncultured Terriglobales bacterium | reverse complement strand
AAAAAAGAGAGGGCGCCTGAAGGCGCCCTCGAACGTCTCACTGTTGACTACTGCGCAGTGACGTAAGCCACCTGCATATAGGAAGCTCCCGCACTGTCCCATGCTTTCAGCGTGACGCGGTGAGACCCGGCCGACACGTTGATGTAAGTGTCGAGTTGGCTCAGCGCATTTTTGTATACGAGCGTCCCGTCCAGGTAGATCTGCATGGCGACAATCCCGATTGGGGAAGTTGCATATCCCTGCACGTGCATCGAGAGCGGCACCACCGTGTTTGTCACAGGCGATTGCATCACGACCGCTGCTTTGGTTTGGGCCTGAACCGTAACGGTCACAGGAGCGGCAGATACAGATTTCACTGCGTCGGCTGCAGTCGCAGTTACGCTGTATGTTCCTGCAGAGGCGTAGCTGTGAGCGGCGCTCGGACCAGTCGATTGCGTTCCATCGCCCCAGTTGATGAATGAGCTGGCGATCGTGCCCGAGGAGGCGGAGACCGTAGCCTGCACGCTGCCGCCGACCGCAACTGTCGCCGGATTCACCGTCAGCGAAGCGGCGAGTGGCGCAATCACTGTGACACTGACGCCCTGCTTATAGGCGTTGCCGAGCTTATCCCACAGCTTTACAACCACGGCATGAGTCCCTACGGCAGCGGAAACCGTTGTGTCGAACGAGGCAGCGTTTACCTGATAGACAAGAGCTCCATCGAGGTAAATCTGCATGGCATCTACACCGCTCGGCGCAGATCCAGAAGCTACCACATGAATCGGCGAGTAGGTGATCGCCCCGTTTGCTGGCTGAGAAACATTAAGTGTCGCGCTCGGAGCAGCGACATTTACAGCCGCAGTGGCTTGTGCGGTGGTTCCCTGCGTACTCGTGGCCGATGCTGAGACGGTGTAGCTTCCCGCCTGAGCGTACACGTGCGAAGCCGACGGACCGGCGGAGCTGGTTCCATCTCCCCATGCAATCTGGGAGCTGGCGATCGTTCCCGAACTGGAACTCACGGTCGCTGTAACGCTCGAACCGAGAGTCACGGAGTTGGGATTCACCGAAAGCGACGCCGTGAACGACGCAGCAACCGTGACGTTCAGCGACTGCATATACGCGTTCCCGAGCTTATCCCACAGCTTCACGACAACGAGGTGTGCGCCAGGGGCTGCAGCAACCGTTGTATCCATCGAACTTGCGTTGATCTGATAGACGAGGTTGTGATCGAGGTAGATCTGCAGTGCGTCCACGCCGCTCGGAGCCGACCCGCTGGCGACCACGTGGATCGGAGCGGGAACAGTCGAATTGTTCAGTGGCTGCGTTACGGTTAGCGTCGGGCCAGATGTTACGTTCACCGTAGCTGTCGCCTGCGATTGCAGGTTTAGAGCGTCGGTCACAGTTGCAGTAACGGTGTAGTTGCCGGTGTTTGCGTAGGTGTGAGAGGCTGTCGGACCAGCGGCAGTCGCCCCATCTCCGAAGTTGATGGTCGAAGTAAGAGCACTGCCCTGCGGATCGGTTGACGCCGAAGTCGAAGCGCTGACAGTCATCGGCGCAGTTCCCGATCCGGGACTCACGGACAGTCTTGCTACTGGAGGCTGCGGCTGTCCGCCTCCACCAGTGGTATATGCCGCTGCGGCGGACATGTGATTCAGAATCGAAGGCTTACCGACCGCTTTCACGTACATCGAATATGTCCCCGCAGCAAAGCCAAAGCTTGAAAGATCGAGCGAGTGCGTGCCGGTTGGGAAGTCGCCGAGCGACATCAAGTTTTGCCCGTCGCTGCTGATGAAAACCGTGTAGTGGTCGAGCGTACTCTCGCTGCCGGTGGTGCTCCAGTTGAGTGTGCTACCGGAAAGCGAAGCGCTCACATTGACGCAGTTATCGATTCCCGTTTCGATTTCGGTCCCTTCCTCGTAATCGTTCCAGGTCACGAGCTGGAAGAAAGCAAGCTGATCGGCGGTGGACCACATACTGTTGGCCTTCTGAAACGTCGCAAGCCACGTTTGGCCGCATTGCTGATCCATGATCCGATTTGCGCTCCAGGAGGCCAGGGTATCGTTAAATCCTTTGTAGGAGGCTCCGAGTGGCAGTTTCGAGGGATATTGTTGGGCGATGGAATAGAAGTTTGCCAGGTAGCTCAACGACATAGGATCGGTCGAGGTAGCTGCCGAAGGTTGCACCCAGGAGAATCCACCGTTGGAGTAAGAACGGCTGAATGCTCCGCTGTTCTGAAAGACAAATTGCAAGTTCGATGCTGTATTAGCGCGAACTCGCGTCCAGTCGATCGGGTATGACTCAACGCCGAAATAGAACACCACGGGATTGCCGTTCCACCGGATGTATGCGGGAGAACTGATGTAGGTCTGGGTAATGTAATTCAGGTCGTTGATTAGAGCCCCGGTTAGATCGCAGCCGCTGGTGTTTGCGCAATTCTTGATCGCGCCGGCATCTTCCATGATCGCGAATTGGAATGCTCCATTTCGGGACCCAGCTTCACTCGCCATTGCCAGGGTCGAAGCGTTCTCCTGTTGTGCATTGGGACCATACCAGTCAATGATCACGCCGGCGATGCCACGGCTGATCATGTCGTCGACCTGCTTCTTCACCTGTGCCGGATCTGCGGAGTTGTAGCCGACGTTCATGTGATAGCTCACACCAAACCACGGCATAAAGTGGGCGTAGATGGCGGTTGTCGAGCCGTTGTACAGCAACGTGCTCGTCGGCATTTTGCTTACGTTGCCAGGCGTCGCGTTGCCATTGGTCTGTGCCTGGAATGTGGCCGCCGCACTGGTGTTATTGCCGGTTTCTGCAGCTAGGGTTGTGGTCGGGGTGATGTTGGTCGCTGAGAATGCCTGTACTGCGGATAGAAAAAGACTAATGAGCCCAATGCGCAAGCGCATTCCTGCCTCCGAGATAAGCCCGGGAACACCTGGGCGCTTCTCGGCCATCGCGCCTGCTCTCCGGTTGTAAGTAGCTGGATTGCGGAGGATTCTAGGCTGTGCGGCTTCGCAAAGGATTCCGGTTTACTACTTAGTACTGGGAGCTAAGTAGTCTTAAATTCGCGCACTACAAGCGCGCTGTCGACACTGCCCGACGCTGTAATCGCAACGGAATGAGATAGTTAGAAGCAACTCAAACCTGTTTCGGATCTCCCGTGAGAGAAATGAGGTAACCACACCTGAGTTACGCAAACAACTAAAACCGTGGAAGTTGCCTCTAAAGAAGTGGGAATTTCTACCCTCAATGCGGGAAGGTTAAGATGTCTGCACAGACCCAGATGGAACCAACTTCCAAGATTCCCTCCGACATCAGTACCGAACTTCGCCGTTTGGCGCATGATCTGAGCAATTCGCTGGAAACGATCATGCAGGCATCTTACCTGCTCAGCCAATCCAAACTGGATGAGACTTCAAAGCGCTGGGCGGGTCTGATTGACAACGCCACACGCGACGCTGCTCGCATTAATCGTGAAGTGAGGGAGATTCTGCGCTCGCGTAGCACGTAGCCAACTATTTCGCGATTTGAGACCTGAAAAATAGTGTGAGACTAGCCTCTCGCCTTGATCGTCTCGACGAGCAGCTTAGTATCGTCTGAGATGATTGCATCCACGCCTAGATCCCTGAGCCGTTCCATTTCTCGCCTCCTATTCACGGTCCAGATGAAGACCTGCAATCGAGCCGAGTGAAGTTCGTCAATCAAGCTCTTCGTCGCTAGACGCCAGTTCATGATGACTGCGCGAATGGGCAACTTCGGCCAGCGTCGAAGTTGCCGGAACGTTTCACAAATCAGACCAAGCGGAACGTCTCCGCCCTCAGCTGCAACATGAAGGAGCACTTCTGGAAGAAACGAGGAAATAATGTAGTTTCTTGCTCGTGCCTTGGCGAGCGCACGCAAGATTGGGCCGGCGTCGCCCGGCGTCTTCAATTCAATATCCAAAAAAGCGCCTGAGACATATTTTCCGATCACTTCTTCGGCATCGGGGAGGTTCAGTTCGGCAAACATGCGGCTGACGATTCGTCGGCGACGATAGAGTGCATCGTGGCAAATCACACAGCGCGCATCTCGCGTGTAGCGCACATCGAACTCGAAGCCATCGCAGCCGTGTTCCAGAGCGAGGTCGAAGGCGGCCATCGAGTTCTCGGCAGCATATTTGCGAGCGCCGCGATGGCCGAGCAGCAGCGGACGGGAGTTCATTTTGGGAATTGCAACTAACCTTCCCAAACGAAGGCATCAAAAAATCGCCGAGTGTGGAATCCCAGGCGGCGGTAAAGCTCGACGGCGTTCCGGTTCCCTTCCGTAACCGTCAGCGACAGCTCTGTAAACCTTCGATCAAGCAAGCTGCGCAAACACGCTTTCATCATCGCGCGAGCGAGTCCTTGTCCCCGAAACTCCGGCAGGAGGCACACCTGGGTCACGTGTCCGACGTCATCGCGCACGCGCGAGCAAAGGAGCATGCCCACAACAGCGCGTGAAGAATTGTGAACTGCCGTGAAGGATGAAGCTGGATCGAACGTTCCGCATCCGGGAAAACGAACGATGTTGTTCAAGAACCTGAGCGAACCGGCAATGCTGCGATACTGGTCGTTAATCTCCGAATCGATGTGACCCGAATATGCCTGCATGATCACGTTCGCTGCCGGTTGAAAATCCTGCTCGGCCCATGGACGAAGCGTGATGTTCGTCAACTCAGGCGCCTGAAACACCGGAGCTGGACGCAAGGGAAGCGACATAAACAATCGAGGAAAGCGCCTGAATCCGCGCTGCACAAACGGAGAAGATGTCGTGCCCGCGTCGTGGAGCAGTAGCTGCGCTTCGATGCGGTGAATGCCCGGAGAATTCTGCAGCGTCTCGGCAACATGGTCCAGCAGGCGAGCTCCGAGGTCGCGATCTGCACGCGTCGATGTGAACATGTCGCCCACCACGCCTTTGCTGCCTTCGTAGACGAAGAACGAGTAGCCGAGCGTGTGTCCGTCCTCGACTGCCGCATAGCCCGGAAGGATTTTCGAGTCGAGATAGCGCAGGATCATCTCGGCCGAACTCTGATAGTCCCAGCTCATGCGTTCCGACCACAGCCGCGCCTCCTCCATCAGCAACGGACGAAGCTCCACTGCGCCAAAATGTCGGAGATCGATAATTTCCACGGGCTCACATTCCGCAACCTGGCGGACCTGTCTCACGGCTGCCGAGCTTCTGGTGCTGTTTCTCAAAAGCAAAATCCTACTCCCCTGAAGTCTGAAACGAGCCCTTGCAGCCGGGGCGAAAGCCGGCCGCAAAAAGTCGGGAACCAGAGTCTAAGAGCAGTCCGGCCTTGGCGAAAAGCGTTTTCCGAAGCAGGAACCACGGCGTATAGCCGTAACCACTCAGCTTACCTTGCCAGAGAGTCACTTGACGAAACCCAGAGCACCTCCAAATGCTGCGGATTCTCTACATCCCGAAACGGCGAACCAAAGGACACGAACTTTCGCGTTGGCCCCAACAATTTGGCAATGGCGGCATGCTCGCCTTCGCGGGCGACAAGAATATGTTCGGTTTTGGGAATCTCGCCGCGCTCATAGCGATCAATGGGTTCGTCGAGATAAAAACCTAAGCCATACTCGACGTCGCGCCGGGCTTGGAATACCGCCACAGGCCGGAATTGCGGTGGAACGTGCTGCTGCTCGAGCTTCTCAATGTATGCCGCAACCTGCCGGCTGGAGTAGGCCTCGCCCAAAATTCGTCCTGAATAGTGCAGCAGAAAAAAGACTCCAAAGGCTACTGGAACAATAGTTGTCCAAAGCAGCATGCGCTGCCCGCGCCGTCTCACCAGAAAAAAGATGAAGCAGAATACTGCTGCTCCAATCGCGCTGGCATAGGCAAGCGCTTCGGCAGGGGGAACCGATTTGGGATCGAGAACCAGATGCGGAACGAGGAGAACCGCTGTCGTCAGCACGGCGGTGAGCAGCGCGTGTCCGAACACGAGGCCAATGCGCATCGCCTGTTTTTTCCGCCGATGCAGATAATCCGCGGTCAAAATCGTGCACGGAGGGATCGCGGGCAAGATGTATCCCGGCAGCTTTGATTGAGAAAATGAAAAGAACACGACGGGAAAGAGCGCCCAGATCACCAGGAACTCGGGGAAAGAATCTCCAATCTGCTCGCTCTCGCGAGCCTGTCCCGGCGCGGAGCTGCGCCAATCACGCCAAGTCTGTTTTACCGCCGAAACCAAGGCAGCGATGCCATACACCGTCCATGGCATCAATGCCAGTATCAGAACGGGAATGTAATACCAGAACGGCTGCCGATGCTGGAAAAGATCGGTCGCGAAGCGTTCGAGGTTGTGTTGTAAGAAGAAGACCTTGAAGAATTCCTTATTGGCCCTCTGGACTGCTATGTACCAGGGCAGCACGATCACCGAATAGATGACCACTCCCGGCCACCAGAATGTCTTCCACACGGGTCTGAAATCGCGCCGCACAGCAGCAAAGATCAGCACGATAAAAAATGCGAGTCCCGGCGCTACTGGTCCCTTGGCCAGGGTGCCGACGGCCAAGAAAAAATAAAGATCGAAGAGCCAGAACCTCTTTCCCGTTTCGAACCACGCATACCAGCCGAGCATGGCGAAAGCGAATGGCGCTGCCAGTTGCATGTCGGTTGAAGCGCCTCGCGAGAAGCCAATGATGGCCGCCGAAGCTGCAGTAATCAGTGCCGCTCCGAACTGAGCTCCGGGACGAAACCGCCGCATGTGGAAATAAATGATGACGACCAGCGCTAGAGCAAACGTTGCAGAAGGCAGACGAGCCGCCCAATCATGTACGCCGAACGTGCGAAATGCTGCCGCCGCACGCCAGTAATAGAGCGCAGGCTTCTCCAGCCACGGACTTCCGTGCAGCGTCGGCGTTACGAAATCGTTGTTGCGCAGCATCTCGCGAGCGATCTGGGCATAGCGGGGTTCGTCTGCCCCGGCGAGACCGAAATTTCCAAGCCCATAAAAGAAGAGCAACAGCGAGAGAGCAACAACCGTCGTGATCTCAACGATCAGAATGCGCAGATTGGATGTGTTGCTCTCGGGCATTATCTTTTCACTGAGTTTAGACGGTCGCTTCCGGCATGCGTCCGTGAAGTGGAGCGGTGGCGCGCAGTTGATTGAGAATGGTTTCCAACGATGCCGCGAGCGGTCCAGCGACTGCGCATCCGCTGGCGCAACTGTGTCCGCCTCCGCCAAAGCATTCCGCGATTGCGGCGACGTTCACCTGACCTTTGCTGCGCAGGCTCACGCGATAGCGTCCATCGGTGAGTTCGCGAAAGAACAACGCCACCTCGACTCCTTGGATACTGAGAGCATAGTTGACGATTCCCTCGCAGTCTTCCTCCAGTCCTCCACTGCGTTCCATTTCGGAAAGCGAGATGTGCATGTAAGCCAGAGCGCCTTCGCGGTGAAGATTTGAAAGCGCGGCGCCGAGCAATCGCATCTTCGATGTCGGATTGGAAAAATATACGTTGTGCGCGATATCTACCGGTTGGGCGCCGTTTCGAACCAACTCCAACGCGATTTCGAAGGTATGGGCATTCGTGCCAGTAAAGCAGAACGATCCGGTGTCGGTCAGCACTGCGGTGTACAAGCACGTTGCCATTTCAGGAGTAATGGGCACGCCGGCGGTTCGGCCAAGCCGGTAGACCATCTCTGCTACAGCGCACGCTTTTTCATCGATCCAATTCAGATCTGCAAACTCGCGCGCGCTGTTGTGATGATCGATGTTGATCAGAAAGCGCCCTTCCAATCCTTGAAGCCTGGTTCTCTGAATGCTGTCGCATTCGAGAATGATCGCTGTATCAGGAGCTTCTGCCGGGACTGTGGACAAATGCTCAATAATCTGCGCGTGAGGAAGACCGTTATAGATCAACGGCACCGGATCACTCATCACGACACGCGCGGTCTTCCCCAAACGGGTCAACATCTGATAGAGGCCGAGCAGCGAGCCGATCGCATCACCATCGGGCCGCGCATGCGAGGTGAGCAGAAACGCATCGCGCTGCTGGATCTCCTTGAGCACCTGGTCGATCATGGTGAAACGGAACGAGCGGCCTCCGGAATCAGGCGGTCGGCATTCGGCATTTGGCGCTCAGGCCCGTAAACCTGTTCGCCTTTTCCGCAGATTCGCGGCCAGACCGAAATGGACAGCCTCTTTTATGTCTTTCTCTTCTTCTTTGTACGCCCCAGCAGCTCGTCGATTCGTGAGGAATACTGCTCAGAGCGGTCGATTACAAATACCAATTCGGGAGCATGACGCAATCCCATTCGCTCCGCGAGCTGATGTCGAATAAAGCCTTTGGCCGCGTTCAATCCGTCCAGCGTTTGCTCGGCTTCGTCATCATCTCCGTCGACGCGGACGAACACGCGAGCAGTCTTTCCGCCCGGCGCAAGCACAATCTCCGTCACTGCAGCCAGCCCAATCCTCGGATCGCCAAGCTCACCTTCGAGAATGAGATCGATCTCCTCGCGCAGCGCTTCTACCCGCCTCTCGCGTTGGTGCTTCGGAGGGCGCGGCTCAACCATGAAAAACTCCCATTAAGATAAAACTCATGAGAATAACAGAGATTTCGTGATTTCGTGATTGTGCGATTTCGTGAATTGCAATCCGTGCAAACTGCCGCTGTTCCCCAGAAACTGCCCTGACACTTACATGCTCTGTCGCGATGCGCGACACTGGAAGTCCGAAATCACAAAATCACCAAAATCGCGAAATCACGAATTTTCCATGACTCACGCCCGCTTAGTCGATGCCGCCGTAACCTGGTTACGCTCGAAGTACCGTTGCGGAATCGTTCTCTCCGAACAGAGCTGCGCCAGCGGAGAGACTCCCGACGCGATTGGATGGAAGGGCAAGAACCACTCCGTGGTCGTGGAGTGCAAAATCTCGCGGCCAGACTTCCTGGTCGATGCAGCAAAGCCGTGGCGCCTTGAATCCGAATCGGCACTCGGGTGCGAGCGCTTCTATCTCGCTCCTGCCCAGATGATTTCGTGCGATGAGCTTCCCTCCGGTTGGGGACTGCTGGAGGCACGCGGGCGCGAGATTTACATGATGCGGAAATCGAAGAAGAACCTACGCGGCGCAGAAGGACTGGCGAACGAGATGAATTTGTTGCTGGCGAGCCTTCGGCGCGTAGAAGTCCGCATTGAGCCGCAGACCATTACCGATTTCCTGAAATGGAAAAACAGAATGGCGAGATACAACGGCGGAGCGCTTCCCCACGGCATTTCTTCTGAGCACGAAGAAGCGAATTCATATCGCGCTCTCGACCTTCTCCAAACCGTGTCATTCTGAGCCGCTCTTTTCGGGGAAGGACCTTGTGTTTGCTTTTGGTGCCGCCAAGCTTCCTAAACCAAGATCAAACACAAGGTCCTTCGGCCAAAAACCGGCCTCAGGATGACACGGAGTGTAAATGATCGCTGTCGTCCACGACGGCGGCAACCAGTCGCTTCACATCACTCCATGTCCACAAAGCTGTCCGTCACCTCAGCCCCGTTGTCGTTCGCGATGCGTGTTGCGGCGCGCTCGACCTGCTCCATCAATCCAGAGAGGTAGTCGCGTGAACTTGAAATGCTCACCACGCCGATGGTTGCGCGCTGCCATAGATCGGTCTGATCGAGTTCGGCAACCGAGACATTGAATCCGGAGCGAAGCTTATCCTTAAGACTGCGCAGAACCTGTCGTTTGTCTTTGAGCGAGCGAGCGCCTTCGATGCGCAACTCAAGGGTCAGCGTCGCAATCGGCATCCTGAGAGAAATTTTAACTGCGCCGTGAGGTAATGCGTTGGCAGATGAGAGGCGCGCTTATGTCGCGCCACCTACGTGCTGTTGAGGTCCTGCTGGTGGTCTTCCGCCCAACAGCTCGCCGGCAACTTTCTGCACGCTGAAGGCTTCGATGACATCGCCAACTTTGATGTCGCCATAACCCGCGATGCCAATTCCGCATTCCATGCCGTTGCGGACTTCGCTCACATCATCCTTAAAGCGGCGCAGCGAGCCTATGCGGCCTTTGAACACCTGCACGTTGTCGCGCAGCAGACGGACTTCAGAGTCGCGCTTGATCGTGCCATCCTGGACATAGCAGCCGGCAATGGTTCCTACTTTGGGAACACGGAAAGTCTCGCGAACCTCGGCGCGTCCAAGATAAGTCTCCTTGAACACAGGTTCGAGCAGACCTGCCATGGCTTTGCGAATTTCGTCCTGCAGCTCGTAGATGATCGAGTGAAGACGAATTTCGACGTTTTCCTGCTCAGCCAGTTCTTGCGCTTTGCGCTCTGGACGAACGTTAAAGCCGATGATGATTGCGTTCGAAGCCGAAGCCAAAAGCACGTCACTTTCGGTGATTGCGCCCACGCCAGAGCGCAGCACGCGAACTTTCACTTGCTCATTCGAGAGCTTTTGCAGCGAGTCGGCGAGCACTTCGACCGAGCCCTGCACGTCGCCTTTGAGGATGATCGCCAGCTCTTTGATACCTGCAGTTTTGATCTGCTCGGCGAGTCCTTCGAGCGTTACACGCGATGATTTTGCCAGTTGCGCCTCACGGGCTTTTTGCTCGCGATAAGTAGCGATGTTCTTGGCCTTTTCGCGATCGGCGACGACGGTGAAGGTGTCTCCCGCTTCGGGAATGCCTTCGAGGCCGAGAATCTCGACCGGCGTTGCCGGAGGTGCGGCTTCGACGGTATTGCCACGGTCATCGAACATGGCGCGAACTTTGCCATACGTGTTGCCGACAATGAAGGTATCGCCAGTGCGCAGAGTTCCATTTTGGATCAGCACGGTGGCGACCGCTCCACGGCCGCGGTCGAGCTTGGCTTCGAGCACGGCGCCGCTGGCGGCGCGATCCGGAGACGCTTTGAGCTCCTGCAGATCGGCGACGAGGCAGATCATTTCCATCAACAGATTGAGATTGGTCTTCTGCTTGGCGGAGACATCGACAAACACGTACTTTCCGCCCCAGTCTTCGGGCAGATAGCCACGATCCGCGAGTTGCTTCTTCACTCGATCGGGCATAGCTCCCGGCTTGTCAATTTTATTGACAGCAAAGATCAGGGGGACCTTTGCGGCAGTCGCGTGGTCGATAGCCTCAAGCGTCTGCGGCATCACGCCGTCATCGGCAGCAACAACGATCACGACGATGTCTGTGACCTTTGCTCCGCGGGCGCGCATACGCGTGAACGCTTCGTGACCAGGTGTGTCGAGGAAAACGATCTCGCGGCCATACGCAGGAGAATCTTCCTTCGTGATCCGAACCTTGTAAGCGCCGATGTGCTGGGTAATGCCACCAGCTTCGCCGCCGGCCACATTGGTCTCGCGAATCGCGTCGAGCAGCGAGGTCTTGCCGTGATCAACGTGTCCCATAATGGTCACGACCGGGGGACGCACAACTGTGGCGGTGTCGAGACCATCGGTGCTGGCAACGCCGGCATCGATGTCCTTCGACATCTGCTCTTCGAAGGTGATCACGTTGGCTTCGGCTCCGAACTGACGCGCCATGTCTTTCGCGAGTTCGGCGTCGAGCGTCTGGTTGACTGTTGCCATCACGCCGCGCAGCAGTAGCCGAGCGATGACATCTTTCGCGCGAATGTCGAGCTTCTCGGCAAGATCTTTGACGCTGATGCCTTCGGTAATCGTGATCGCACGAGTGATCGGCAGCGGCTCGTTCGAAATCTGCGTGCCGTAGCGCGGCGGAGGAGTAAAGCCCTTCATCGGGCCTTCCTTCACACCACGTGGAACATAGCGCTGTCCCGGACGTCGTGCTGGACCACCGGGCCGTCGCGTCTCGGGCGCAGGCGGTGGAGGCACGAGGCCCGGAGCGCCCATTCCCATCGGGCGTCCACCGGGCGTTTGCCGCGTCGGATGCATTGGCCGGCGAGCGCCTGGAGACATCGACGGGCGCTGCCCAGGTTGCGGTTGTCCCATTCCGGGACGGCGCTGGAAGATCGGCTGTCCGCGTACGGGCATTCCACCTGCGGGACGCTGGCCTGCCTGCGGCGATCCCATCGGAGCCGCCGGGCGAGCCTGCTGTGGCGGCGCCGTGTACACCGGGCGTGGTCCCGTCTGTGGAGTGATCAAGCGACGCACTGGAGCAGGCGGCGTTTGCGCACGCTGCTGCTGTGTGGCGTTGGCGATCGAACCCGCTGGTGCTTGAGGCGGAGCAGAAGGTTGGGTCACCTGCACTGCAGGCGGAGCCTGAGTCTGTTGCGCCGCTGGAGGCGGAGCGGCAACCGGAGCTTTCGGCGCTGCAACAGGAGCACTCGGAGCCGCAGCAGCAGGTTTCTCCGGCGCAGGCGGAGCAGCCGGAGGCGGCGCAGCGAATGATGGACGCTGCCCAAGCATCGGCTTGATCACACGCTTTGCGGGAGCTTCGGGAGCGGCTGCGGGCGGAGCAGCGGCAATCGGCTTCTCAGCAACCGGCGCAGCTGGTGCAGTGGCTTTCGGAGGAGCTGCCGGCGGAGCAGCTACAGGCTTTGGAGCAGGAGGCGTGGATGCTTCAGCTTTCTTCTTCAGAAGCAGGCTGGCTACGTCCCCAGGCTTGGAGATGTGGGAGAGATCGATCTTTGTCTTGATCTCCGGCTCGCCAGAGCGAGATCCGCCATCGCGAGCCGCGCTTGTTGCGCCTTGTCCGGAGAGGTGTTTGCGCACACGATCGGCCTCGTCGGCCTCAATCGAGCTCGAGTGTGTCTTCTTTTCCGTTACTCCGACGAGGGGAAGGACGTCGAGAATCGCCTTGCTCTTGACTTCCAGTTCCCTTGCTAAATCGTTGATTCGAACTTTACTCATTCCGCCCTTTTGTATTTCTCCGAAACCTGTTTTAGTCGATCATCACAACCCTCAACTTAGCTGCTAGCTACTAGCTGCTGGCTGCTAGCCAAAATCTCTGCCGCACTTGCGCGAGGCAGTTTACGAGCCTATTCGGCTTCCTCGGACTTATTTGCTGACTGCTCTTCCGGCTCGACGACTTCATCTTCGCCGGGAGCAGGCTCTTCGCCATGTACGTGTACTTCGGCTTCATCAGCCGGAGGCGCATTCTCGACGCCCGCAATCTCCGCGGCCTCGAATGCCTGTCCCGTCTCGGCTGCTTCGGTGTACTCCGAGTTCTCAGCCTGGACGTTCGGCTGTTCGATGCTTCCGCCTTCGATCTGGTCGGGAGCAGCATCGACCGCGACGCCTTCCTGCGCCTCAGTACCCGGCTCAAGACCCTGACCTTCGCCGGCTTCCAGCGCAGAAAAGTAGTTGTTCACAGCGATGCTGATCTTCTCGATCGTCTTCGGACCGATTCCTGGCAGCTCTTCGAGTTGCTCCGGCGTCATGTCGGCAAGAGCCTCCACGGTAGTGATGCCCGCGGCGACCAACTTCTCGATGACAGCCTCTCCCAATTCGGGAACTTTCTCCAGCGGAGTTGTCGCCGTGGTCGTGAGCGCCTGCATCTGCTGCTCAACTTCCTGACGCTTCTCCTCTTCGCTCTTGATGTCGATCTTCCACCCCAGGAGCTTGGCGGCAAGTCGGACGTTCTGGCCCTTCTTACCGATCGCTAGAGAAAGCTGAGTGTCATCAACGATGACTTCGAGGTGCTTCTCAGTAGGATCAAGTACCGTCACCCGGCTGACCTTCGCCGGCTGCAATGCCTTCTCGGCAAACGTGACCGGATCTTCGTGATACTCGATAATGTCGATCTTCTCTCCGCGCAATTCGCGGATGATCGACTGCACACGCATGCCCTTCATTCCGACGCAGGCGCCGACTGAGTCGACGTCCTTGTCTTTCGACATGACGGCGATCTTCGTGCGCTCACCGGCCTCACGGGCGATCGCCCGGATCACTACCGTGCCGTCGTAGATCTCCGGAACTTCCGTCTGAAAGAGGTTTTGAACCAGCTCCGGCGCGGCGCGCGACACTACCACTTGCGGACCTTTTGAAGCCTTATCGACACGCGTAAGCACGACGCGGACGCGCTCCCCTACAGCGAAAGACTCGAGACGCGACTGCTCTTTGCGTCCCATGCGGGCTTCGGCTTTGCCGATGTCGAAGATCACATCCGGACCCTCGATGCGCTTCACCGTCGCATTCAGAATCTCGCCGACGCGTCCGATGTACTCGTTGTAAACGGTGTCACGCTCGGCCTCGCGGACCTTCTGGAAGATCACCTGCTTCGCGAGCTGCGCGGAGATGCGTCCCAGCACACCATCGGTGGACTTGTACTGGCGAATCTCTCCGCCGACTTCCACGTTGGGATCAACCTTGCGAGCGTCTTCCAGCGTGATCTGCAGAGTGGGATCTTCGATCTGCTCGGGGCCTTCGACTACAGTCTTGTAGCTATAAGCCTGGATGGCGCCGGTCTCTTTATTGAGTTCGGCGCGCATGTTCTCCTGGATCTTGTAGTGCTTGCGCGTAGCGACAGCAATCGCGTCTTCCACCGCGTTGACCACAATCTGCGGATCGATGCCCTTTTCCCGACTTAATGCTTCGATGTTTTCGTACAGCGCACTTGCCATAGTGTTTCTAAAAGCGAGCTGCGAAGCCGCGAGGCCTCGGAGCTGCGTAGCTAAAATTTTCCTGCCCTATCACCGCCGGATCTAGATTTCGGGCACCAGACGAGCACGTTCGATATTGCTTAGCTCAATCTCGATTGCCTGGGCTTCCTCTTCCGGCTTTTGGTGCTTCTTGCCTTTTTTACCCTGTCGATGCGGCTCCAGCGCGATTCGTCCATTGCCGAGCGAGCGTAAGCGCCCATCAAAATGTCTGTTTCCGTTCACCGGCTCGCGAGTCATTATCTTGACTCGGCTGCCGCTAAAGCGCTCGAAATCGGCCGGCTTGACCAGCTTGCGATCGAGTCCCGGCGAGGAAACTTCGAGCAAATATCCTGCGCCGGGCACCGCGTCTTCTACGTCGAGAATCGTTCCTAATTCGCGACTGTAGTTGGCGCAATCTTCGTGCGTCACTCCAGCCAACTGGTCCCAACTCGACGGCGACGGAACCTTCTCGCCTGCTTGCGCTGCGGCCGCCAACTGCTGCTCCAGCGCGCGACGCCCGTCGGCGTTCTTCTCTATAAACACCCGCAGCGTTCGTCCCTTGCCGCCGCCGTGAAACTCCAAATCGACAACGTCAAGTCCCGACGAGGCGGCAACGCGCTCGGCGATCTCGCGCACATGAGCTTCGTCAATTGGCATGTCGCGTTAGCCCGTAACCAAGCTGCAAAACGAACAAACTTTGTCCGCAAATAAAAAGTGGGCTATCGCCCACTGGTTTGCTTCGCCAAACGATTTCTTCACCGCAAAACCGATGAAGTTGGAAGCCTAGCCACCCCCTTCGGGGCCCCGTCGCCAGCCGCAACTCACAGTTGAGCT
>CAYNPS010000058.1:1997-20963 GCA_964399125.1 uncultured Terriglobales bacterium | reverse complement strand
AAAAACGATCTCAATCGCTCCTTCCAGCAGGTGGTGTATCAATTTGGGAAAGTGGCGAACTCCACGAACGTGTTTGATGCAGGACGCGAGGCCTTGAAACAGGTCCTTGTGGCTTCTACTGGGAAGCCTGATGCGTCGCAGGACGGAATCATTTCGCTTCTCGCCGGTCCGCCGCAAACTACGCCGGAAGGCCAGCAGATGCATCAGGAAGTCGCGAACCGCATGCGCTCGGTGCTCGACGCGCAACGCCTGGTTTCGCTCGATACCCTGATTCAGCTCGGCGACAACCTCCATGGCGCGGCTCGCGTAAAAGAACGCTCTTCCGGGCTCTTGATGCTCGCTGGCGATCTGCGCGAGTTCCAGATGCCTCAGCCGATTTTCAAGAAGAGCGAACGTGAGGAGTGGGGCGCGGGCGTCTATAACAACCGTCACACCGATCTGGAGATGCAGACGGACATCTCCAAGGTCATCAAGTCACCGGCTTCCGATCAGCAGGTGGCCGAAGCTCGCGGACAACTTGCTTCGTTCCTGCGCGACACTCTCGTAGGTCTGAACTACGCCTACTACGAGCCGCCAGGCGCGCAGATTCTCCATCACAATCCGCTGTTCGTGCGCTCGCATGATTTTTCCGGCGACACCGTCGTAGGCATGCAGCGTGCGGTCTGGCGTGCGCCGCAGTTGTTTGGCGCCGGATCGCCTGCAGGCGGCGGAGCACATCTGGTTGGTTCTCTTGCTGATCTTCCTTACGTGCTCGCGCAGGCCGAGCAGGACTTCATTACCCCAGAGAACGTGCAGGCTTTGATCTGGGGAGCCGTCGTTCCTGGAATCCTTACCAGCTCAGTGGTTCCGCGTTGGTGGGATGTGAGCCGTGAAGAGCTTCACGCCGTGACTTTGTATCAGGAAATTGGCGAGCATTTGCTCACGGCGTCGGCCGATAATGACGATCTCAGGACAAAAGTTCTCAACGTGCTCGCCGACCGAGTTTCTCCGCGAACCTTGTATGAGGTGCGACGGGCGCTGCGCTCACACGGCTCTGATGATCCAAATACGTATCTGACTCCGGCAGATACTTTTTATCTAGCGGCCGAGTTCCAGCGCCAGTATCCGCAGCAACCCGATCTGCTCGGCCAGCCCGGCAAAGAGCTCGAGGCTCTCGCGAAGGATCATGCTGACGAGGTGAGCTGGCAACGTATTTCGCACGACTTCGGTGTGCCGCATCCCGTTTTGGCACAGAACTACGGACGCGAGCTGCTCAACCTGCCGCCGTTCCCGGCGTTTATGGGTTACTCCAGCCGTTTTCTGGCGGAGTCGTGGGATTCGAATAACTTGTATTGGGCGCGGCTCGCTGACGAGAAAGATTATTCGCCAGTGATGCTCAATCGTCTGGTACCGGAGCTTACGCGCCGCATGGTGGAAAAGATCTTTGCCACCGATCTAGAGGATTGGCCCGCCCTGCTGCGCGCAGCCCGCGAGACAGGCGAAGAGTTCCGCCGCGGAAAATATGGGGCAACCCCAGTGAGCATTGCTGCAGCTCAGAATTAGAGGAAAAAGCGCCGCGCCTGCGCGCGGGTTTTGGGTTTGGATTTTTTCGGTGGATGCAAGGACTTAAAAAGGGTATCCGTATGAACAGGCGAATCGCATTTGTTCTTGGATTTACGTTCTTCTTCTCGGCCGGCGCAGACAGACATACGCTGGCGCAATCTTCAGCACAGTTCCAGGTGTCGGTGGATCTGGTGCAGTTGAACGTCGCCGTCACAGACAGTAAAGGCAATTACGTGACCGGACTCAAGCCTTCGGACTTCATCATTACCGAAGATGGCATCCAGGAGAAGCTTGCCTTTTTCGGCGAAGGCAATGGACCGACACGCAGTGTGGGTGATTTGGCGCAAGATCAGCAAGGACAGGCACAGGCGCAGGAAGACGATCCTTCCAAGCCGGCCAACGCTTCGTACGTGCCGCATCCCGATCCAGGCAAAGGGGAGCCATCCGATGGTTTGAGCGCAGCCATTGCAGGTGCGAATGTTTATATCCTGTTCGATACCAGCAACTACATGTATCGCGGTTTCGTCTTTGCACAGGACGCTATCTCCGACTTCGTGCGCTCGCTGGAGAAAGCAGATAAGGTTGCGTTTTATTCCTATAGCCGTGACCTCTCGCGCGCTGCGGCTCTAACTTCCGATCGCAACGACGTCGTTCGCGGAGTCCGCACCACGGTCGCCGGAGACGATGCCGCGCTCTACAACTGCCTGTTGCTCACAGTTAAAGATGCTGCCCAGACGATGGGCAGAAAAGTGGTCGTAGTGTTCTCCAATGGCCCGGACAATTCCAGCGTGGTGCCGCCGGAAGATGTAGCAGAACTCGCACAATCGGCTGGAATTCCGATTTACATGATCAGCACGCGTGAGGCTCGCCTGGAGCCTGTCTCAACGGCCGTATTCGAGCGCATGACGGCTGCGACTGGCGGTAAAGCCTATTTCTCTAAGAACTGGCGCGATGAGCGCAAGGCGTTTGAATCGATTCGCGACGATCTCGGACACCTCTACTCGCTCAGCTACTATCCCAAAGCGAATCCGAATCACGGATGGCGGACAATCACGGTGAAGCTGACCGGCGATCGCCACAATCTGCACGTGCGTACACGCAACGGGTACCGCCCGCAGCCGAGCCATTTCAATAACGGAGGCACCGTAGCTGAAGTTTCCTCGAGCCACAGTTCGAGCGACCGATAGCACGGTGTTCTAAGCAATTCGGACACGCTCTGGCTCCGCTAGCTTGCTTCCGACGTATCCTTGTTGGCAAGAATGTCATAGAGGTCGTCAAGTCCGAGCTTCAAGACTTCGGCGGCCTTCGCGGGGTTGCCGCCCACCGAGTCCAGCACCTGCAGAGCGTAGCGACGCTGAGCCTCGCGCATAGACATCATCGGGGCAGTTGGGCCCGGCTCAGTCTTTAAAGCAACGGGAAAATGCGCGACGTCGAGGACTTCACCCTCACATCGTCTTACTGCTGCAGCAATTACGTCCTCCAGCTCACGGACGTTGGCTGTCCAGCGATGATGCATCAACAAGTCCTGCGCGCGCCGTGTTAATCCAGTAATAGGCTTGCCATATTGATCTGCGTATTCCTCCACAAAGTGGCGCTGCAGAAGCGGCAGATCTTCCGCTCGTTCGTCCAGGCTGGGGAGCTTCAGGTGCAAGGGCGAGAGCCGGTAATACAGGTCCTCGCGAAAGCGTCGGTCAGCTACGGCGGCGCAGAGATCTTTGTCGGTGGTTGCGATGATGCGCACGTCAATCCTTCTCCGAGCCGTAGATCCAAGGCGCTGAAGCTCACCGGTTTGCACAACACGCAGCAGCTTTGACTGGAGGTGCTGCGGCATTTCGGAAACTCGGTCCAGCATGAGCGTGCCAGGGTCCGCGCATTCGAGCAGCCCGGGCGCATCTTTGAATGCACTCGGCAGCGACCAGTTTTCAAATCCAAAAAGTTGTCGCTCACCCGATGAATCTCGTAATGCTGCGCAATCGCAAATTACAAATGGGCCGCCGCGAGCCGGCGAGAGGTCATGAAGCGCGCGGGCGACGGTGTTCTTTCCCGTTCCGGGAGCGCCGCTTACGAGCGCAGCGCGGAAATGCGGCGCAACCCTCGCTATCTTAGTAAACAGCTCCAGCATGCGAGGACTGCGTCCCACCATGCCCTGAAATCGGAACGACGCAGCGAGTTCAGCATCAAGTTCGCTCGTGCGCCGATTCCTCTCAGCCGCCTCAAGGGAGCGCTCTACCCGCGCACGAAGATCGGCGACTGGAATCGGTTTACCAAGGAAATCAGCCGCTCCTTTTTGAATCGCTTCCATGGCCAGCGAGGAGGAGTAGTCGCCGGATAAGAGAATGACCTCGATGCGCGAATCGAATTCAGCAATTTGTTCCAGCACCTTCATTCCGCTGGTATCGCGCAGATGCAGATCGAGAATGACCACGCGCGGATGATGCTCCACGAGGAGTTGTAGCCCTGTTTTGGCGTCGGCGGCCACTAGCACGTCGATGGGCATGTCGCTGAAGATTTCCGGCATCAGCTCGGTCACGTGCGGTTCATCGTCGATTACCAGCATAGCGATCTTTTGCGGCGGCTCGAGGATCAGGACCATACTCGCAACCAAAATTGGGCGGTGTAGGAAATCTAACACCTGGAAGCCGTGGTTGTAATCCCGAATAGGATGGAAATTAAATGAGAAGGCTAGTCGCTAGTACCAGAAGTGCTCGACAACGGCATTCTCTAAATCTGGGAAATTGGATTCGCAGAAGTAACTGAGCCTGGAGCCTACGTGGTTATAAAGGTCCGTGATGTGCCGCCAGGACGGAATCTCGCAGTTAATGAAATAGCAGATCCAGATGGCAAATAAACCCCGCAGCAGCGCCAGCCGCAATTCCATAGCTGCCGACCGAATTTCGGACCCGAACTCCACAAATGAGGAATGCTGGCTGGTCGCAAGCACTTCACCATATGCCAGCACCAGTGACGAATTGCGCAACGCCGATAAGTAATAAGCGTGGACAGCTTTCAGCCGAAGACGTTTCAACCTCAGATACTGCTTTCTCGGAAGGTTGGCGCGGAGATAATGATCATCGGAATATGAAGCCAGATGCCGAAAGGAAGCAGCGTTGACGGGTTCAAGATGATCGAGGAGCTCTACTAGATTCGATGGGTGCCGTACCGCGCCAAGCAAAAGCTTAACTAATAAGACATTGGCAACGATCAGCAGCAGGGCGGCAACAATCGTGAAGATCATTTGCGTACTGCTCCCTTCATCGATTCAGTCCATTGCAGGAGCTCAGGGCGAATATCTGTGGCGATGTTCTCGATCACTGGAACCGGGAAGAAGTAGAAGGCAAAAACAGCGACTGCGATATCGAAGGCCAATGTTTCGATCCAGCTGCCAACGATGGCGGGTTTAGAGAAAGAGCTGACCCACGAAAGCCCGGTATACACCACCAAATCTGCAACCCCTAGCACCCCTAGCCCAATTGCGATTCCGCAATACGTCGACTTCCAACGGATCCCGAGGACGAGCGTGGTGACTAAAACAAAAACGAAGACTGCCGTTTCAGTGAAGCTAACGACTATCCCTACGCGGGCGATTTTCTGCGGCCATGCCTGACTGCTCATGAATCCGATATTCATCGCCAGTGCGGTCAGCCAAATTGCAGAAACTGCGAATTCGAATCCATAACGTCGGACTGAGTCGAGACTGGGATAAGTCTCCAGGACTCGGACAAAAACTGTACGAAGAAGCAGAACGATAAGTAAAGCTATCAGGCTACTGACTGTCCAGTAAGCGTAGAAATAGGCTTTGTAAGAAACAAACTTACATATAAACTCAATAACCAGCCCAATGCACTGGATGCAAGTGTAGGCCCAGAAAGTGGGGTAAAAGCTGTGCTGCTTCCTTCGATACATGACCACGGCGACCGCGGCCAGAACCGGGACGGGAAGCAGCCAGAAGAAGTAAAGCGCCAGTTGCACTGCGCTGGCTAGGGTATCACCGAATCTACCGAAGAGCGAGCGGGCTGCCACTGATTGCGCAACCCGTGGGGTTATCGGGAGGGCAAATCGGAATTGGCCCTGGCTGGTTGGACAGTTGCCGCGAAATTGGTGCTGCCACAAGAAGAGTTAGAACCAAGAAGAATAGTTTTTTCACCGTGCGATACCTCCTTTGCGATATGCACGGTGATGGTCTTGCCGATTAGCGGTTTTTGGGGAATTTTGCTTTCCGTTTTACAAATTACATATTTGTAATTTTTATGATCAACAACGTCGGCCACGAAGCCTCCCGAACCCTGTCAGCGATCCAAGGTCAGTTTGCCCGCCTCGCCTATCTAGCCAGCCTTCAGGAGACTCCTGGGATGTATCGACATTGGGGATTGTCGCGTGAATTCGGCGACGAGGAGGTCTCCCGGGCCTTCCACCATTCCCATCGCATGGTGCTGGAGACCGTGCTTCAGACCGACTTGGCCGAACTCCTTGGCGATCTTCAACTTGGAGCAGAAGAAGAGGGCCAGTCGCCCGAGGCATTCGTGGAATATCTCCTCTCCACGCCGCTGGTGCGGACTCAGGAATGGCCCTCGCACAGCCATGAGCATTTCAACTTTGTACTGGAATCGCTAAAGTCTCTCGCTCGGGCTCGCGCATCGCGCTCTTGAGCTTCATGGCAATTCCCACGACGCGTCCAACGACTTCAATTTCGTCGGGATAACGGAAATTCCGAGCAGGCAGGCCGGACAGTGCATGGGGCTGAACCTGAATCTCGCGGCTGCTGATCAGGGCACACCATCCGCAGATGTAGTCATCGTGCGTCTCGAGAAAATAAACCGGTCGCTCGAAATCTGAGATCCATGGACCAGTTTCGATCGATGTCAGCCGCGGGTCGATCTGCACGAACGATCCCGGGAGGATCATCGGATAGAGTGTGTAATCCTCGGTTCCGACGTAACCATACGTGTATTCAGTGTGTTGTAGTGCGTGAAGAGCTGCGATCGGGCGTGCCCCCCACTCCTGAATCATGCGCCGGATATAGCTGGTTTTTCTTTCGTCAAATAGTGGATCGAGGCGCACCGGCAGCTCGCAGGTTTCAAGTCGGGCATCTTCAATCAGGTGGGTTTTGCGAACCGGCGCAACAGAGTTTATGGTTTGCCGCTCAATACCGTACCACTCAAGCAGCTCGCAAATGCTGCGCCGATAGATGATGGCCAATGCTTCAAGCTTGTAAATTCCTGGCAGCACCCCCTTGCTCTCGATGTTTGACAGGCGGCTCTGCGCAACCCAATAGCGCATGTTTTCGCGGTCGGCAGCAAGCCGCAAGCTGGCATTCTCAACGTCCTTCAACGTGAATCCGAGCTTGTCGCGCAGCTCACGAAGTCGTTCCCCTGGTGTCATGACGTTCCCCTTTCTTACGAAAATGAAAACTCCGATGACACGATACAGGCGACCGAGCACGGCAATCCACAGGAGAGAAATTACGTTTTCGTAATTTTTCTATGGAAGAGCTTCCCGGCTGAATGAGGCGTTGACCTAGCCTGATACTGCGGTTCTGTGCAATCCTGCTACACTCTTGTGTCCTTAAGAAGCGTATGCGCTCTCACACCATTCTTATTGCCCTGCTTTCGTCCGTGACGTTCGCCCAGACTGCGCCTCAGCCCTCCGGATCCACAGCTCCAGAGAGCCACCTTCTTCACCTCAAAGGCCTCGATCCGAACTTGATGGACAAGAGTGTCGATCCCTGCGTGGATTTTTACCAATATTCCTGCGGTGGATGGCTGAAGCAGAATCCGGTACCGCCGGATCAGAGTTCGTATGGACGCGATACCGAACTCGCTGAGCGCAATCGGCTGATCCTGCGCGACATTCTCGAAAAGGCTTCGGTTAACGATCCAAAGCGCAGTGCGGTCGATCAGAAGATCGGCGACTTCTACTCTTCGTGCATGGACGAGGCGGCGATCGAGAAAAAGGCCCTAACTCCGCTGAAGCCGGAACTGGATCGTATCGGCGCGATTAAGGGCAAAACCGAACTTGCGCCTGTAATTGCCGATCTCCACCTGAAGAATGTCGATGCTCTTTTCAGCTACGGCTCCGATCAGGATTTCAAGAATGCGAACGACGAGATCGCCGAAGCCGATCAAGGCGGCCTCGGCCTGCCTGAGCGCGACTACTACATCCGCACCGGAGCGAAAGATGAAGAGATTCGGAAGCAGTACGTCCAGCACGTAACCAACGTCTTCAAGCTGCTGGGCGAATCGCAGACGCAAGCCGCAGCCGACGCGACGACGGTGATGCGCATCGAGACGGCGCTGGCCAAGGCTTCGCTGAAGGTTGTCGATCGACGGGAACCCTCGAATCTCTACCACAAAATGCCAGTGAAGGACCTGGAGACGATGGATCCCGAGTTCAACTGGGCGGTTTACATCCGCGATGTAGGCACGCCGCCAGTCGAATCATTGAATGTAGCCGTGCCCCAGTTCTTCAAGGGCCTCGACGCTGTCCTCAAACAAGAGAGCCTGGCCGACATCAAGACATATTTGCGCTGGCAAACGGTTCACGCTTTTTCGCCGATGTTGCCATCGGCGTTCGTGAATGAGAACTTCAGTTTTTACGGAAAGACTCTGCAGGGCGCAAAGGAACTTCAGCCACGCTGGAAGCGTTGCGTGCGTTATACCGACCGGAATCTCGGCGAGGCTTTAGGGCAGGCATACGTCGATCGCACCTTCGGCGTAGAAGGCAAGACGCGCACGTTAACGATGGTCCATGACATTGAGAACGCGATGCAGAAAGATCTCGAGCAGCTCGACTGGATGACTCCGCAGACAAAACAACGTGCGCTCGAGAAGCTGCATGCGGTAGTCAACAAGATCGGCTATCCCGACAAGTGGCGTGACTACTCGAAATACGAGGTCGTACGAGGCGATGCGCTCGGCAACTTCGCCAGGGGCGCGATCTTCGAATCGCATCGTCAGCTCGACAAAATCGGAAAGCCCGTGGATCGCGGTGAGTGGGGCATGACTCCGCCAACCGTGAACGCGTATTACCACCCGCAGATGAACGACATTAATTTTCCTGCAGGTATCCTGCAGCCTCCGTTCTATGACAGCACGATGGATGACGCGGTGAACTATGGCGATGCAGGGGGCGTGATTGGTCACGAGCTCACGCATGGCTTTGACGATGAAGGCCGGCAGTTCGACGCGAAAGGCAATCTCGAAGACTGGTGGACTCCGCAGGACGCGAAGCAGTTCGAGCAGCGCGTGGCGTGTGTAGTGGATGAGTACAACGGTTTCATCGCCACGGACGATGTCCACGTGAATGGCAAGCTCACGTTGGGCGAAAATGTCGCTGACCTCGGTGGGCTCAAGCTCGCCTGGATGGCTTATCTCGCGCACGAAGCGGGTCTGGATCAGAATCCGAAGTCCATCGACGGCTTCACACCCGAACAGCGCTTCTTCATCAGCTACGGACAAGGCTGGTGCGAAAACTACACGCCGGAAATTCTGCGCTTGATAGCGCAAACCAATCCGCACTCTCCCGTGCAGTACCGGGTGAACGGCGTCGTGGTGAATCTGCCGGAATTTCGCAAAGCGTTCTCGTGCAAAGTAGGAACGCCGATGGCTCCGGAAAAGACCTGCGCGGTGTGGTGATAGGAGGCGGAACCGGCGGCGATAGCCGGTGGGTCGGAGATGGCCGAACGGCCAACTCCGAGCACTGCGAGTATCTTTAGGAACTCGTGAAGTGCAGCCGGCAAGAACAGGCGCTGTCAACTCCCACCCGAGATGGCTCCATTTCTAGGCCGCAGATGCGGAAGATAAGATAGCTTCGTCCACGCGCAACAATCGAATGCTCGTCCTACTTCGCCGGAGCAAGCTCTTCTTCATCTGTTTTACGGTGCTTGGTTTTCTGCTGCGCGGATACTTCTTGCGTTGGCATTTTCTCTTCCAGGGAGACTCGCTCGTCTATGGTGACCTGGCAAAAAATTGGCTCCTGCATGGTGTTTACGGAATCACCGACAGTGGTCAGATCCTCCCCGTTGATATCCGGATGCCGGGATATCCTGCATTTCTCGCCGTCTGCTTTCGAATCTTCGGAATCGAACATTACGGAGCAGTAGTTCGTGTCCAGCTTGTCATCGATCTGATCACCTGTTTTGTGATTGCTGCGGGCGCGCGGCGACTATGGTCCGACGCTGCGGCAAAGGTCGCGTTTGCGTTGGCAGCACTCTGTCCCTTCACCGCGAACTACACAGCAACTCCTCTTCCGGAAACCCTTGCGATCTTCGGCGCCGGAGTAGCGCTCTTTTTTGCGTTGCGAGCAGTGCAAAAAATGAGCGCCGTGCCGCCTTGGGATGTAGCTCACAGCTTTGCAGTCGGTGATTGGATCATTTCCGGATTGGGAATTGCTTTCAGCATCTATTTGCGACCGGACGGAGGAGTGCTCCTCGCCTCCACCGGCATTTACTTGTTGTATTTGGCTCTCCGCCATCATCAGTCCGAGTATTTCTGGTCTGGGGTTCTACTTGGCGTTGTCTCCTTGCTGCCTCTGCTGCCTTGGACAATCCGCAATTGGCGGACGCTGCACCAGGTCGAACCACTTGCTCCCTTTTACGCGCAGCTCCCAACGGAATACGTCCCAAAAGGTTTCAATCGCTGGTGCAAGACCTGGGTCGTCGATTTCATTTCGGTCATGGATGTCGAGTGGAATGTCTCGACTGAGGGTCCGGGTGATCCGATCGATATCAGCGATATACCCGGACGAGCGTACGACAATCCAGAACAAATGCGGCGTACCCAGGAGCTGATCACTGCATACAACCGCTCTCCCGAATTGACTCCACAAATGGATTCACAATTCCGTGAGCTCGCGGCGGAGCGAGTTCGGGCGCATCCGCTCCGATATTATTTTGAGCTCCCACTGGCGAGATTGGCCGATATGTGGCTGCGTCCCAGAACGGAAATGCTGAATCTCCAACTCGACTGGTGGAACTGGCAGGACGTTCCCCTCGAATCGCTCAATTCCATCGCATTGGCCTTGATTGACGCCTTTTACGTGATAGCAGCTCTTCTTTCCCTTCAGCGCAGACAGACCGGAGTTGCAGTCCTGTGGCTCTTTATCCTGTGTCGGTCGGTCCTGCTGACTACGCTGTCGAATCCAGAGCCGAGATATACGCTTGAATGCTTCCCGGCAGTACTGATGCTGGCTGGTGCAGCGCTCGCTAAACGCGATTTCGCCGCGGAGGCGCGGAGCACCCGGTGATTCATCGTGCCTATCTGTCTCTCGGTTCCAACGTGGGAGACCGTCTCGCAAATTTGCAGCACTGCATTCGTTTGTTGAGCAAATTGGGAGATGTCGCAAAGATCTCGTCGTTTTATGAAACGGAGCCGATGGAATTACGCGAGCAGCCATGGTTTCTTAACTGTGTAGTTGAACTGCAAACAGATCTATCAGCGCGGCAGATCTTGTCAGGCATTCAACAGATCGAAGCGGAACTTGGGCGCAATCGCGCGATAAACAAGGGTCCGCGCACGATTGACATCGACATCCTTCTCTTCGATTCCGAGATCATCAGCGAGAACGATTTGCAAATTCCACATTCCGCGATGCACGCTCGGCGCTTTGTGTTGGCTCCTCTGGTGGAACTTTCTCCCGGATTGATGCATCCCCTATTAGGAAAAACAGCTAAGCAACTGCTATCCGAGCTTGGTGCCGATGCTGGAGAGGTTCGGCGTCTCGCGACTAAGTAGATTTTTTTCCGGCGTGAGACACAGGATTGATGCCGAATCGGGCTACAATTTTTTGGTGCGCCGTAGAACGCCAGTGTTGCTCGTTGCTGTAGCGATTCTCGTCTCCGCTACTGCCTTAGCAGACATTCCAACGCGAGCACCGCATCCGCAATCGGTTCTCTCCGAACGTCAATCACACTTGCATTCGGGAGCAATTAACGAGTTTTCTGCGCCGCTCGATCCGCATCCCTTCGCAACTGAGTTTTATCTTCAGCAGTTTGCACTTGAGAGCGGAAAGTCCAGTTCACATCAACGCTCGTGGTTCGATCCGGTGGTCAGCCCCGTCACGAATGCCGCTTCGAGTTTGTCGAAACGGGTCGCGAGCTTGCGTCGCGCGCTCGTGAGGCTGATGCCATAATTGTTTGCTTCTACGGCCGTGCTCCGGTTTTGTTCAAGACTTTCAGTGTGACAATCTCGGGTTTGTCTTCCTGAACGCGAAGGTCTGCTTCAATCTCATCACCCGATGAGACTTCATTGAGCATCGCGTCATCTTTTACTGGATAAGGCATCGTCATCGCATCCATGAAACCTGGAATTGCATCGTGATCGACGATTAGTTGGTGCCCGAGCTTGTCGATGGACACCACTCTGCCGTGGAGTTTGTAGGTTTTTGCGGGGGGTTTGTGACTGCAGCCGAAAACGAAAAGAGCGAACACGAAGGTCAAAACCAAGTTCACGGACACTCGCTTGGTTGTGACCTCTTCCTCCACCTTCGTGCCCTTCGTGTTCGCTCTTCTCATAGCTCTTTAATAATGAAAGCGATACCTCACTTGCAACGAGATCTCGCGCGGATTGGCAAAGTGCGAGCCTCCGAACGTGTTGCTCAGGTCGATAAAGTATCGCTTGTTCGTCAGATTCAAGGCACTCAGCTTTGCCGACCAGTTCTCGCCGAATGACTTGCCGAGCGATAAATCGATCGTACGATAACTCGGCAGATGATCCGGCCCGTTGCCGTTCAGGAATCCCGATCCATAATTCAGATTGGTTGCCAGCCAACTGCGACACGGCAAGCTCGAGGTAAATCCAGTGCTCAGGGTGTTGCGCTGGTCATGGTCCAGATAGAAAAAACCTTGCTCAGGCGGCGAAAAGTCCGTCAATCCTCCAGTCACGCCTCCGCTGCCTTCGACCGACTGATGCGAGTAGGCGAGATGGAAATCGAAGCGTCCGGCGACGCGAGGTGAGCGCAGTGTGCTCTCAAATCCGCGAATGCGAACGTGATCGATGGTGAGCGGGAAAAAGATGTTCGAGTTCCCAATCACGTCGTGATCGAAGAAGTTGCGGGCGCCTGTGCGGAAGTACGAGAAATCGCTCGTCCAGCCATGCACCGGAATGGTCAATCCGAATTCGTGTTGCTCGTCGCGCTCACCTTTGAGAGGCAAAAAGCCGAGGTCTTGTGCGGTCGCAATCTGGAGCAGCGGTCCGGACAATGTTGAAAGCGGCGGCGCTTGATAATAGCGGCTGTAATTTGCACGCAGTACCCAGTTCAGTGTGGGAATGCGCAGCGCGACTCCGAGTCGCGGATCAGCTGCATTCTCGCTGAGTGCTCCAGAGAAGTGTGTGAGCCGGATTCCTCCGTTCAGAGTCAGCCACGAATTCAGTTTGTATTGATCTTCCAGAAAGGCCGCCTCGAGCTGACCACTCACAATATCGCGCTGGGGAAAGTCATCGCCGCTCCCGTCGTTCGCGACCAGACGAAAGAGCGTGTTATCGCGCTGGCCAAAGGCATAGATTCCCGCGCTGGCATTGTGCTTACCTCGGACGAAACTGAGCGAAACCTGTCCTCCAGCGTAGTTCGACGCGCGATTATCAGTTGCACTCGGCACGTCGTTGGCTCCGCCCTCGAAGGCTGCGCGATTGAAATGATAGAAAGGCGAAAAGGTCAGGACCAGACTCGGCGACCAGGAGTGAATCCAGGAGAAGTTGCCGAAAGCATCCTGCTCGCGTTCACGGTCGCGGATCAGCGCTGCTTCCTGATCAGGATCATTCGGCACCTGATAATGATCCTGACGCAGCGCACCAACGAACCTAAGCTGATCAGCAGGGGTAGCGTTGAAGATCAGCGACGTAAACGCTCCGTATCCATTGGCGCGATCATGGAGAATGATTGATGTAGGCGTCTCCAGTCCCAAATCGGTACGATTTCCGTTGAGGCTTGCATAGTAAGCGAAACGATCAGTATGGCTGCCGATGCTGAGCTGATTGTCTGTGGTGTTGTAGCTGCCGTAGCTCGTAACCAGCTCGGCTTCGTTGTTGCGCTCGAAGCCTGAACGCGTGACTACGTTGAGAACGCCGTAGGTCCGATCGCCCGTATCGGCGGACAATCCGCCGCGCTCGGCCTCAACATAATCGATGTCTTTGGGATCGAATTGCGGCCCCACATTGCCGGCGATGTTGGTATTCGGAACAGGCACTCCGTCAATGGCCCACGTAACCTGATGCCCGCCGCGAACGTGGAGCTGATCGTGGACCATGTATGCTCCAGGAACAAAATCGGTGATTGCAGCGAGCGAGTTGGTCTGGTCTGCGCCCGGAGTTTCGTTGATTTGGCTGCGACTGATGACGCTCTGCGTCGTACTCGATGAGGGGTTTAATGCTGAAGCTTCTCCCGTAACTTCTACGGTTTCTTTTGCGGTGGCAATGGCAAGCGGAAAATGAAGGTCTTCTGCCGTTCCCGCAATTACTTGCGCCGAGATCGTCCGATCAGAAAATCCCGGTGCGCTGACTGTTACGGAATACTCGCCGAGAGGAACCGTCTGAAATTGAAACTGCCCCGCATCGTTGGTGATAGCTTCGGCTTTCCAGTCACTCGTAGCCGATTTCACCAGCACCTGAGCTCCAGCGATGGGACGATGCTGCGGATCGTGGACTACGCCCTTGAGCACACCAAAAACGGAGGCTAACACCAAATCGGGAATGAACAAAAAAGTCAGTAAAAATATCCGTCGCACGTGAGGCTCCTCTGTTTGGGAAACATACGAGTCGATGCGGACGGCCCTTATTTCGCGATTGGTTTTGCATTTGAAACCAATCAGTAGCAGGCTGATATCTGCTCGTACCGGCTGCTCCATAAAGCCACCGAAATGGCCGATCAGTACCGTTCGCGGCAGCGAACGGGTGTGCAGCGTTTCGCTGCACGCACTCACGAATAAGGTGTCCGTGCTGTAGGCGACTAGAGGAGTTCTGGCGGGCCGCGCTGATAGTCGGTGCGAATAATCGAGAAATACGGGGTGCTGAGAGTGCGACTCGCGAGGGCCTCGTGGCGAACACAAGAAGCAAAGGAGTGCGAGACCGGCAGTGCGGCGATAGACGAGACCAACAGCGGGCCGTGCCACAACGGGCAGCGGTTCGCCGACCGTAGGGATATAGCGCCCGGAACCACTGCTTGCGCAACTGCCTCGCAGTGATGCGCGCCACCACGGCGGCAGCATGCTGGAAGCGAACTCGATGGGGCGTTCGCAAATGCCGGCGCAAAGAATACCGCCAGCATCAGCAGCAAGACCGAATTTGCGATCAGCTTGCGCATGCAGAGACTCGCACCAAGAGCATACAACAAGGAAGAAGTTTGCCCGGTACTCTCGTCCCAAAAAGCTTTTAGAGCACCAGCTCTTCTTGCGTCCAGAGCGTCGGTGCCGGTTCCGGTTCGGCACACAGATCAATGACAAGCCTTTCGAGGACTAAGCGTTTGCTGGTTGGATTGGAGCGCAATGCCAAATCCGCGCGCGCCAGCAGACGCAGCGCGCGTGTGAGCTCGCGGCGCGACTTGTAGCGCCGCGCCTGTCGAATCACGTCTTCGGCTGCGAACGGAGGCAAGCGGAAGCCCTGCCAGAGCGCCTGCCATATCGCACGCGAATCCCGAACGTTCTTTTCGAGTATCACGAGCATCTGCCGGAAGGTGCGAGCGAGCATGTAGATGTGGCCTATCGCAGCTTCTTCTCCCTCCTCGCTCGCGAGCATCGCATCAAGCACCGCAAGAGCACGCACGCGATCTTTTGCTGAGATCGCGTCAGTCAACTCATATAGAGAACGCTGCTTGGCCGCAAGAACCATCGTTTCCACGTCTCCGAGAGTGATGCGCTTTTTCGCTCCAACGAACAGGATCAGCTTCTCCAGTTCGTTGCTGACCAGCATCATGTCAGCTCCGAGCGCATCAACGAGTTCGCGAGCCGCGTCGGCATCGACCTTGACATCTTCTTTCGCAGCATGCTCGATCACCCAACGCATGCCGTCGCTCTCATCTACGCGTGCGAGTTCGATGATGGAGCAGTACTCACCCAGAGTCTCGCGGATTCGCTCATAGCGGTCTTTATCCTGCATTTCCATGCGGCGCGCGTCGGCAGGAATGCTGATGTGGTCGGCAACAAAGATCAAGACCGCATCCGGGTTCGGATTCTTGCAATAGTCCCCGATTGCCGCAAACTCTTCCTGATGCGAGCCGCGGCTGTACAGCGCCTTCACTCCGCGAATGAAGAAGACCTGGAAAGGTGACATCAGAGATGGCGTGCGTGCAAGATCGAGAATTTCCGCCACACTGGTTTCGCTGAGATCAAGATCATGCAGGCTGAAGTCGCGCAGCTCGGGCGTGACCAGATGCTGAATCAAAGCCTCGCGGCAGCGATCGCGGAAGAAAACTTCGTCACCGACAAGGACGTATGCCGGACGCAGTTTGCGAGCAGATATGTCGGAAACGAAGCGATCCGTTGCAGCAAAGCTCCGGCCCGCCATCAGAAGCCCTCCAGAATCTCGGCGACGAGCGTCCGTGCGAAATCGCGCGACAGACGGTCGACAGCCGGCGGGCTCTCGTCGAAGAAGCTCGTCACTTCGCGACTCACCTGATATTGCTCGCGAAACATGTAGTTAGGATTCGCGAAGAGCGTCTTCCCACGTTTATCGACGAGCTTGACGCTTAAGTTCAATTGAACAATCGCGCTCGATTGACGTCCGGTTTGCGAATCGAACGTCAGGGGATAGACATTCGTCGTGAGCAGCGTCCCTTCCAGTACCGCATCGGCCGTACCGTTGTCGGCGAGGATCACCTTGTACGGACTCCGGCTGGTGAACTCGCGAACAACCGCTTGCGTGAGCACTTGCTCGGCTTTATAGCTGTTGGTCTTGTTTCCAAAAATGGGGACAGCAATGGTGTCGATTCCCGCAGGCAGGCGGACTTGCGCATGATTCGCAGTGTGGTATCCACAGCCGGAGATAAGCAAACAAACTAAGAGAGCGGATAATTTCGTCAGTTGGAGTAAAGCTGTCTTCACAGATCTTGTTCTCAAGCCGAGATGGAGAGCCACTGTTAGATGGCCCTTATTGCACCTTTCCCAAAGGACGCATCGTGCTCAGCGTTGAAGCGCACTCCACAGCCGTCATTGCGGAAATTTTCAAATTATCTGCCGCAGCCCAGATCCAAACTCCTTTGGTGCTGCCTGCATCTGGCCGAACTGAAACCATGATGGTCCCTTGGCCTGCGGCGCTCACGTTGCTCGGCCCATCCTCACCTGGGCCGATTACTGTGACATGATCTCCCGCGATGCCTTTAGCGAAACTCGCGGCGCTCATGTCACGGCCAAACTGAATGTAGATGGAAAACGTATGCGCGTGGAAGGTAGGGGCCTGCACCAGCATCAGCGAAGGTACCTGCACGCGATTGCCGCACAGTGATTCGAAATGTCTGACGATGCGCTTTTCTGTCTCGGCAAGGGATAACGCTGAGCCCTCACCAAAACGCCCCAGCATGTTGAAAGCGACTTGCTCATCGAACACCTGTTTGGGGAGTGCCGTGAACGAAAGAAGATTCACGGTCTGCTGGTGAAGCTCATCCATTCCTCGCTTGCCTTGTTCTGAAACAGGTTCGAAGACCGTAGCCGCTGCGGTCTGAATGGGCGCGAGAGTTCTTGCGCGGAGTAACAGCAACGCCAGAACTGTCGCCACCGGGTGCGCCACTACGACTGATGTGGTGGTGAGATCTTCCCGCCCAGATTGCTGGCCTGATTCGCGCTCAATCTCCTTCTCGATCCATGGTGACCGCACCGTCACGTTTGGTTGGACGTCAAGCGCATACGACAGATCAAGAACTGTACTCCCTGCCTGCAATGCGCTTTCCCAGTGACGCTTCGTGAACTCGGCGTCGGAAGCGAAGAAAGCGAAATCCACATTGCGAAAGTGCTCGGGATCTGCAGGCTGAATGAAAGTGGCCTCATCCCCGACTTGATCAAGTTGGCCGAGCGACTCGTCGTCATCGAGCAGCTTGATGTCCACTGCCGGGAAGTTCATCTCATCGAGCACGTCTTTGAGCTCCCGCCCTTTGAGCGTAGCCGCTCCAACGATGGCCACGCGAAACATCTGCGCAACTCCGGCTGGACGATTCATGCCATGTCCACGTGTGATTCGGGCTGATAAGCCGGAGGCGTTGGCGGACGACGCTTCAGGGCATAAGCAAATCGTGCCAGTACACCGGAAACCAAATAAAGCAGTGCGACGGAGAAGAGAAAATATCGGGAGAAATACAGGATCAAATAGATTGAGGCGCCTATGACAAGAAACAGCCAGAACGGCTGGCGAGTGCGCAGATCAATGCCCTTGGGACTCCAGAATCGCCACGTGCTCACCATCAAGTAGGAGATCAAAACAACAAATGCCAGCCAGAGGACTGTCTCCCACCAGCGGTCGATTGGCTGTCCTTCGCCGAAGTGCACTGTGGCAGCGATCATCGCCGCTCCGGCAGGAATGGGCATTCCCACAAAGTATTTACGACCGGGCCGTCCGGGATTCTTGGGCTGCGGATTCTTGGTGATGTTGAAGCGCGCGAGTCGGCTGGCGCCTGCGATGAGGAAAAAGAACGTGGCGACTGCGCCAAATTGAATTAACTTGTGGCGCATGTCGGGATTCCACAGCTCGGGAAGCTGATGGCATCCCCACATCCAGGCGAGAATGGCCGGAGCTACTCCAAAGGTGATGACATCAGCGAGAGAATCCAGCTCGCGACCAAAATCACTGGTAGTGTTGGTCATGCGGGCGATTCGCCCATCCAGCCCGTCGAAGACCACAGCAAAGCCAATTGCGATCGCTGCGTTATCAAAGTGAAAGGCAGCGCTGGCCGAACCCTGAATCGCTTGCGAGATTGCGTAGTAGCCGGCTGCGATATTTCCGGCGGTGAAGATCGAGGGCAGGATGTACATGCCCCGCCGCATGCGATACGGCTGCTGCGGATCGTCCGCCCGCCGACGTGGTGTTTTCAGATTCATCGCGCCGATTCCGCGCGGCCGGTATCTGCCGAGGCGCGCAGCACTCCAAGAATAGACGAACCTCCGGCGACGCGATCACCAACTTTTACACGGAGTTCCACACTTTGGTCCAGGACCACGTCGACGCGAGAGCCGAACTTGATGAGGCCGACCCGCTGGCCGCGTTCCAGCCGATCACCCGTTCGCGGGTTAAAGACGATGCGCCGCGCCAGCAGGCCTGCGATCTGCTTGAACACTACGGTTTGGCCGTCGCCATTGACGGTCACAATATTCTGCTCGTTTGCATCCGACGAGCCAGCCGACATCGCGTTCCCGAACTTCCCTTTTTGATAGAAAAGCGAAGTGATCGTGCCTCCGATGGGAGCACGATTCACGTGGACGTCGAATACATTCAGGAAGATGCTGATCCGCTGCTT
>CAYNPS010000058.1:0-1897 GCA_964399125.1 uncultured Terriglobales bacterium | reverse complement strand
TGCTGGCGCCGGACGACCAACCTATCAGGCGACCTGATGGTGTCGATGCTGCTGTTCGATCTGCTCCATCTGGTCCTTCAGACGCAGCTTCAGCTTTTTCAGCCTAATTTCTTCTAGTTTTTCTTCTTCGGAGAGATACCGCTTTTGGAGGAGAGCTTCGAGACGTTGTGAGTATTGTGAGTGTTCCTGCGCCAGCCGACGAAACTCATCGTGGCTGGCGATCAGCTCTTCGCGGAGGGATGTCGCCATCCTTGAACCTCCTGCCCAGACCTTGGGAAATGAAAGTTAGCACACGGTCAGAGGTGATTCAACGGTTTTTAACATTCTTTTCGGAGCTGCCGGAGCGCTTTTTTCTCCGATTCAGACGCATTCGCGACTAAGTATTTGAAGAGCAAGGCGTCTTCGTTAGGGTGCCGATAATAACCGGGGCGCCGTCCTTCCTGCACGAATCCGAGCTTCTGCCCCAACCTTTGTGCAGGCATATTGGAGGCGCGGATCTCCTGCCTGATCTCCGTCGCTCCCGCCTGTTCCGCTGCGGCGATCAGCACTTGCATCAATGCTTGCCCGACTCCATGTCTACGAGCTGACGGAAGAACGGCGATGTTCTCCAATTCCCATTCTGGAGCACCGGTGAAAGCGACAAGCAATGCAACAACTAACCCGTTCTGTTCGGTGACCAGAAAGAGCCGTTCCGGCCCTCGAATTGCAGCTGTGTATTGAGCTTCTGTCCAGTGCGCAGCCGTAGGAGAGGATTGTTCGATTCCCAAAACTGCATCCAGATCTCGTTCTACTGCCTGTCGGATCATCCGCGTGCTTTCCGGACGAGCAGTGACTTGCGACTCATTCCGTAGTTACCTCCTAAGTAGAAGGTTATCGAGGGCACTAAGGCTTTTGTGGGATAGCTTATCTTGCCTGCGACCTTCTACATTGCATAAACGAGCTTCTCGTTTATGACCTCCCCAACAGCCGCCCTCTCTAAGTTCCTCGAAGCCCACGACCGTTACCTCGCCCTGGATCAAGCCCGCACCACCTGTAGCCAGCCTGCAGAACGCGAGCAGATGCACATCGAGATTCTCAAGGCTTACCTCGAAGTCCAGTATCGGGCGAAGATGATCGCAGGGCTGCAGTACGCTGATGGCAATGACTACGCTGAAGTGAACTGATCCTCAACGAGAAATCAGGCTTCTCGGCCATCTCGGTCGGGTTTTGCTGGGTTAGTCATAGGTTCAGTGTCTTCAAATCCTTAGCAGGGGCAAGGCCCCGCGGGGACCTGCGTCGGTCCACAATGTCCACCGCATCCACTCAGTCGGCAATGCCGCAACACTTTGTGGTCCCAGAGGTGTTCATATTAGAAGGCGACAACAGCGCTGGATTTGGCATCTAAGCCAAATGCGCCGCTTCCGTCTAAACTTGAAGACTATCTTCTCCTTCCCGCGCGAAAGAGGGTTTTATGTCGGCCATAGGTGGTCCGGACGAGCACTCCCACACAGAACAGCCTGAAGCACCTGAGCAGTACAGCTCTGCGGAAAACGGATCAGAATACGACCAGAATTACGAGCCTGAACGTGAGTTCGTCCTGATGCCTCTGTTTCGCCGTATCGGCGAAATGCTGGGATTCAGCCGCAGAGAGGAACTTGAGTACATCTACGAGCCTGAGCAGAGTACAGCTGTCCGGGAACCCGCACCGCGAGCCATGGAAGCGCGCGAAGAAGTCGTGCTGCCCGAAACGGCGATTCAGTATTCGGAGCCTCAACTGCCTGCCGAAAACGAGCCCGCGATGCAGTCGGCCCCGCAGCCGACCGAACAACACGAGGAATTGACTCATAAGCCAGTCGAAGAAGACGTGCTCCAGCTTGAATCGGCTGAGCTGCAGTCCACCCCGGAGCCTATGGTTCAG
>CAYNPS010000057.1:0-21101 GCA_964399125.1 uncultured Terriglobales bacterium | reverse complement strand
GAAAATTTGTAGAGCTGCTGTGTGGCCGAATGCTGAGTGCTGAATGCTGAGTGCTTATTTCCTGAACAGATTTCTGGCTACGAACAGCGCATTCGCTGGCCGCTCGGCTAAGCGCCGCATGAAGTACGGATACCACTCCGTTCCGAACGGAATATAGACGCGCATTCGCCAGCCTTGCTTGACGAGCTGGCGCTGCAGGTCGCGGCGAATTCCGTAGAGCATCTGAAATTCAAAGGCGCTTGCGGGAATCTTTTCTGCCTGCGCGAATTGGATGGTCGCTTCGATCATCTTCTCGTCGTGCGTGGCGATCCCGTGATAGATGCCGCTCTTCAGCAATATCTTCATGAGCTTGATGTAATTAGCATCGACGTCGCGCTTGGCCGGAAACGCAATCTCTGCCGGCTCTTTGTACGCGCCTTTGCATAGCCGGATGCGAATTCCTTGGGCGGTGAGATTTCGGATGTCATCTTCGCTGCGCCGCAGATAGGCTTGGATAACCGCGCCGACTGTGCCTTGATTTCCATTCTGGGAATGGATGCTCTGTACCAGGTCGAGCGTGCGCTGTGTGTAAGGCGAGCCTTCCATGTCGACGCGAACAAAATTCTGCTTTTGCCGCGCGTGCTCGACTAAACCAGACACGATGTCTGTCGCAAGTCCTTGATCGACATCAAAGCCCATATGTGTGAGCTTGAGGCTCACGTTCGCATCAAGCCGTCGCTCAGTAATCCGGTCGAGGAGCTCGTGGTAAAGCTTCGCGCTCTGCTGTGCTTCATCGGCATTGGTAACGTTCTCGCCGAGATTGTCGATGCTCACGCTCATGCCGAGTCCGTTGGTTTCCTCCGTGGCCCGCAGAGCATCTTGGATCATCGTGCCTGCGACAAAACGCCCGGAGATGCGGTGTCCGATGGAAGAACTCTCTGCTAGATGTCGTAAGGAGCGGTTTTCAGAAAGGGCAATAAAGGCCGCTCTCAACACAGGAAACCTGCCGGTGGTGTTTTCATGCGTGTAGGCAAACAGTTGGTTCTACCATGTGGACTCTTATCTTGTCATTCCGAGCCGCTCATTTTGCGGCGAGGAATCCCTGTCAACATCCATGCGCTCTCGCCACAGTAGGGATTTCTCGCAACGCTCGAAATGAAAGGAGCTAACGCTTCTGGAACTCTGGTGATCCCAATAGGATGCCGGCAATCGTCGCAAGTCCCTTGTTAGGATCTTTCATCAGCGGGGTGGTTTCTTCTTGCTCCGCCAGGCGCTGTTCCAGCAGGCTCTGCGTCTGCTTCGAAACATCTCCCTGCAGCAGTGTCCATTCAAGGAGGGACATGGCGCGATCGGCGCCGCGCATTTCCGGATCACGCAACCTGGCTGTTCCCAAATCTGGAGACTGGATATCCGTCAACACTCCAAGGCTCAACAATCGCGGCGCATCGAACTTCAACCCGCCGACCTGGCCGTTGCTCATCTGGATGGCGAAATTCAGGCGATCGAGCAGCGCGTCCGAGTTGATCCAATAATCGGCTCGCATCGGATAACCCGTCGGAGGCTGCATCTGGTAGAGAGGCTCGCCCATCTTTGCGAGCGTCTGAATCAGCGGACCAGGGTTCGTGACCTCGGCTCCGCTCGCGCGAACGGCAGAAACCACAAATTCCAGCGGAGTCTTCACCTTCGCGCGATAGCTCTGCGGAGACCAGAATTCAGGCGACGTGAAAAGGGTGTGTAGAACCGCGCGGACGTCTCCATCGGTCTGCAGGAAACGATCAGCGAGGCGATTAACCAGCGCCGAAGGCGGATCGTCCGCAACAAATCTTTGGGCCAGCTTTTTCGCGATGAAGTGTGCGGTCTGAGGACTGCCGGCCAGCTTGTCGAGCATTTCCATGCCCTCTTTCTGGCCGTTCTCGTGGACTGTGATGCCAAGCACATGCTTGTCGCCGGGCTCGTGCTTTCGCGGATCGAAGATGAAACCGCCGCCCTGGCCGGGATTGTCGATCGTCCAGCCGGTAAGCACCTTCGCAAGCTCGATGATGTCATTCTGACTATATCCACCATCGACGCTCAACGTATGCAGCTCCATAATCTCGCGCGCGTAGTTCTCATTCAGTCCGCGTTTGGGATCAGGAGAGCGATTGTTTCCGCCGCCTGCAGCTTTGGAATCTGGGCCGATGCTCGACCAGTTGTCCAGATAGAAGAGCATCGCCGGGCTCTCTGCCGTGGCGATCAGCAGGTCACGAAATTTGCCAAGCGCGTGGGGACGAATAACGTCACGCTCATAGCTGGTTGTGTAGTGCTGGTCGGCGTCTTTGTTGAGAAAAACATTGAAGTGATTGAACCAGAAATCGGTCATCACCTCCTGCAACTGACGCTCGCTGTAGATGGCCCGCAGCAGCTTCGCCTGCTGCAACTCGCCAACTGCGACGCTGGGCGGATATCCGAGCGCCTGAAAAGCTTCGCGCTGTTCAGGAGTGAAGTCATTATTCAACCTGCCACGAAGATCGCCCGGCGTAGCTGCGCCGAGCGCAAGGAGCTGGTCTCCAGAGTAGCCTTCTAAAGTGGGAAAGCGCTGCTCTTTCGGAAGTGCAAGCAGATCGTTCGCGAGCGCCGTCGCAACCTGCTTCTGTTGGTCGCGCTGAATCTCTTCCGCAGTCTTGCCTGCACCATCCAGTGCCGCATTTGCTACTACAGCCTTCTGCTGGTTCTGCACCTGCAACCGCGTAAGCTGCGCCCGATAAATCATCGCCAACATCGGATCGTTCGGCGGCTGCGCCTTACCGTCGAAGACGGCACGAATCATTCCCGGACTAGGAAATCTCTGCACCAGCTCTTTTGGAGTCATATTCAGCGTGCGCAGGGGAGCAAGCCTGGCGTTCAGCGCAGAGTCATCGATCGATTCAGGATGCAACTGCTGGTCGATCCATTTATCTACTCCGACCTTCAATACTTGATCGAGGTCTCCAGGACAGGGGCCGAAGGTCAATCGATTAAGAGCATGAATGGCGCGTTGCTCCTGCGTGAGAGGAGCTAAAGTTTTCTTTGGGGAGGGGACTTTCTTCGAGGCAGCAAAAGAGAGAGCTGGAGCCAGGATTAAGATGAGACCAGTTCTGGCTAATTTGTTCATACGTCATCGCTCTCCGGCCAAAACCCAGTCAATCGGTGAAAGTTTCTGCTAACTCTCTTTCATCTTAGATGTTCGCGCGTACCCGGTGGCAGGCTTTAACCAGGTGGCCACGTCAGCGGCCTTCCCCCGAGTAGATGCAGATGAAGATGGAACACTGATTGCCCTGCTCCGGGACCGACGTTGAACACTGTTCTGTATCCGTCTTCGATTTTGCGATCGCGGGCGATCTTCGCTGCGACGAGGTGCAGCTTGCCGATGATTTCAGCGTCTTGCAGCTTCGCTTCTTTTACATCGATGATGTGCTTTTTGGGAATGATCAGCAGATGAGTTGGAGCTTGAGGCTTGATGTCCTCGAAGACGAAGGTCTCCGCGTCTTCATAAACTTTCTTTGCGGGAATCTCGCCTTGGATGATGCGGCAGAAAAGACAGTCCATCGTTCTCTTACCTGATTGAGAGTCTGGGGTTTTAGACGCTGCTTCGACCCTAGCGACGGGCTTGGTGAATTTCGTGATTTCCCGATTTCGTGATTTCGCGATTGAAAATCAAAAGCGTGACGCCGCCGAAATCCAAAATCACGAAATCACGAAATCGCGAAATCGCGAAATACTCCACACCCTCAGCGCCTGCAGCAACCTCGGCCTCTAGTCTAATCGCACCAGAAATATTCCGCCTTCAGGTGTGGTCAGATTCTGGGAGATTTCTTCCGCCAGTTGCCGGTCATCGTTCTGGACACGCACCCGAACCCACTCGCCTGTCGGTCCGGTGAACTCGATCACGCGCGCTGGATGATAGCGGCTGACGATCTGCTCCTTAATTTGATCAGCAGCTTCACTACTCTCGAATGCGCCGATCTGAACTTCCCATTTTCCGCCGCGATCGATGGGCGCCGGAGTTGCGAGGACGTCCAACTTCACCCATGCCGTGCCGGGCTCCCATACATCGACGGCTTTGGCCGCAGCGAGCGAGAGATCGATCATGCGCTCGCCGATGAACGGACCGCGATCAGTGATGCGCACGATGGCCGATGCGCCGGTCTTCACGTTCGTGACGCGCACGATGCTGTTCAGCGGCAGCGTGCGGTGGGCGGCCGTCATCTGGTTCATGTCATAGACTTCGCCGTTGGCGCTTCGCCGGTTATGGTATGGCGGCCCGTACCAACTCGCCAGGCCCGTCTCGCTGTAGATCGGCTTCTCTGAAGAGGGGAGAGGAGTAACGACTTCAGTATTGGCAGATCCAGCAGGCTGAGACGCGGTTGGAGGAACGGAAACCGGATGTGTTTCGGCAGGCTGCTCCGGAGCAGTTTGCGCCGTTTCCGTTTTAGGAATCTCCGGTGGCGGAGGAACCTTGGCCTCAGTTGGACGATGGCCGCAGCCGGCGAGTGAAACAATGCAAATGAGGCCGAGTACAACTCGAATCCGCTTCATTTCGTGGGAGTCTGCCCTTTGGTGTCGTCCATCCGATCGGCGAGCTTACGCAGTTGCTCGGCCGCAGAGCGCAGAGCCTGTGTACCCTCGCTGCGGACCTTCGGCACAACCTGATCGTTCAAGTGCTGGATCACTCCTTTGATCTCCTGCTCGATCTTCGTAGCCGCCTCGTCGAGCTTGCGTTTGGTCTGCGAGAAATCAGCCATCAGAGCACCTCATTGCGATTATGTACGGCCAGGCGGAATCGTGGCAACCAGTATGGAATCTGGAAGGGAACAGGGGACAGGGAACAGGTTAGAGGGAAAACCCGGTGCGATATCAGGACCCGAGATGTCTTGTCCCCTGTAACCTGTTCCCTCCGTGCTGTTATCCTGTCTGTTTCTCCGGAGCGACCGATGATCAATATGCAGGGACGCGTGGCCGTAGTCTTCGGCATTGCCAACAAGCGCAGTATCGCGTGGGCCATTGCACAGAAGCTGCAGGCGGCCGGCGCTACCATGGCGATCACGTATCAGAATGAGCGTCTCGCGCAGGAAGCTAAAGATCTCATCGAGGGCCTACCCGGCGCCGAGGCATATCAGTGCGACGTCTCCAATGATGCCGAGATCAATCAGTTGTTCGAGCAGCTCAAGTCCCGATATGGGAAGCTGCATACGCTCGTGCACAGTGTTGCATACGCTCCTGCTGAGGAACTGAAGAATGATTTTGTCTTCACCACCCGCGAAGGCTTTCGCATTGCGCATGACGTAAGCGTCTATTCTCTGATCGCGCTCTGCCGGGCCGCGGCCCCGCTCATGACCGAAGGCGGAAGCGTAATTACGCTCAGCTACTACGGCGCGGAGAAAGTTGTGCCGCGCTACAACGTGATGGGTGTGGCGAAAGCCGCGCTGGAGGCGTCTGTGCGTTACCTCGCTTCCGATCTGGGACCGCAGAAGATTCGCGTGAACGCCATCTCCGCTGGTCCGATCAAGACTCTAGCCGCGCGTGGAATCTCCGGATTGGGCGACATGCTCAAGGCTCACGCTGAACGCGCGCCACTGAAGCGCAATATTGAAGCTGCGGAAGTAGGCGACGCCGCGCTGTATCTGGCTTCAGACCTGAGTACGGGAATTACCGGCGAGACGATCTACGTGGATTGCGGGTACAACATCATGGGGTTTTAGACTTTTGTCTTGACCAATGTCATTCCGAGCGCAGCGAGGAATCCCTAGTGTTCCCAAAACATTTTCGTTTGAGTAGGGATTCCTCACTTCGTTCGGAATGACGATCACGTCGATGTCGAAAGCACCAATGACTAAATACTGCTGTGCCGTTCTTCTGTTCGCGACTGCGGCCCTCGCGCAACTCCCGAGCTTTCCCGATCTGACACATCCGCAGGACTACGTTCTTCATCGCGCATCGAGCTATGACCGCAGCGGGGGCAACGCCGACTTTCGCGAAGTCTCCGCCGGCGGCACGCTGACGCTCCTCGATGAAAACGGTCCAGGTGAGATCACGCACATTTGGATGACGATCGCGAGCCGCGACCGCGATCACCTGAAAGCCATCGTGTTGCGGATGTACTGGGATGGTGAGCAGACTCCGTCAGTCGAAGCGCCAGTCGGCGACTTCTATGGGCTTGGCCTTGGTACTTACCACGAGTATCAGTCAGCGCCGCTGGCCGTAGGATCAATCAAAGCCCTGAACTGCTTCTTCCCGATGCCGTTCCAGAAGCATGCGCGCATTACCGCGACCAACGAAGGTTCAATTCCAGTCGGAGCCTTTTACTTCAACATCGACTGGCGCGCATATGCCACACCACTGCCGCAGGACACGTTGTACTTCCACGCGCAGTTCCGCGAGGCGGCTCCCAATATGGGATGGACGAATCAGTGGACCTCAAATGGAGATGCAAAGGTTAACGACCGCAAGAACCTAGACGGCGCAGGGAACTACGTCTTTCTCGAAGCACGAGGCCACGGACAGTTTGTTGGCGTAACTCTTTCCGTGCTGCAGAATCAGGATGGCTGGTGGGGCGAAGGCGATGACATGTTCTTCATCGACGACGAGCAACGCCCGTCGGTCAACGGCACCGGCTCTGAGGATTACTTTCTGGGTGCATGGGATTTCGGCGATCGTCCATTTTCGTATCTGTTATTCGGTGCGCCCGTAAAAGGGGAGGAGAAAGCGGGCAGCGAGTCTTCCGTTTATCGCTTCCATCTCGACTCACCGATTCCGTTTAGCAAATCCCTCCGAGCCACGATCGAACACGGCCACGCGAACCATCGCTCCGACAACTACTACTCGGTTGCGCACTGGTACCAAAATGAACCTCACGCTGCCTTTCCCCAACTGCCGCCGCTATTGGACCGTCTGCTGAAATTGTTTCCCGTCGGCGGACCTGGGAATGCCGGCAAGTAGCGGAGCGTCATGCTGAAAAAACAGATCGCGATCTTCGTTGTGATCGACGTGATCCTCGTCGTGGCTGTGCTCATCGCTGTTTTTCACCACATCAAGATCTTGTACGTGCTCCTGGCGTTTACGCTCTTGTCAGTGCTCAACGGTATTGTGCTTATTATTACTGTGCTGAAGAACACGAAACGAACATAAAAACTACGGGCTAATACCATGACTGATTTTGCAGACCGTTTCGGATGGGAAGATGGGCGGGTGCCTTCAGTGAATCCCGAACACCTGGCTGCGATGTGGAAATTCATCGGCGGAACAGATGAGAGCGTTTCAAATACGAAGACCACGGGCTTGGGTGTTGTGCTTGCCCGTGCCGGATTCAGTGCTCATGAAATCGAGACCTTGTCCCGGGTGGAAGGTGGCGGTTTTGCTTTAGTAGTTAGATCTCTTCTCTTGCAGTCGCTGTTTCAAAGGGGGGTTCTGCAGGCGCAGGCAACTGGAACCGCAGCTGACGAAAGCGTAGTTCGAGCCGCCGCTTCGTTTCCGTTTACCGAGGCCGATCTTGCTGAGGCGACTGTTCTGCTTCAGCTAAAGAATCTTCCACCGGAAAAGTCTTTTCAGTTGAGGACCAGTCTCGTCGAGCAGGGCTACGATCCCGAAGAGCCGAAAGTGGATGTCAAGTTTCTAAAGTGGATTGTCGATGCAAACGTATAAGCTCTGGAGTGCCGTGCAGGCTAATAAACTCTCTTGCTTCGTTCCGTTGTTTCTATTTATCGCCAGCCTAAACGCCCAGAGTCAGGCGACAAAGCCACTAAAGCCATTCGCGCCAGACAAGATGGACAACATCCTCTACGGCGTTGCCTACTACCCGGAGTACATGCCCTATGACCGGCTGGATACCGACGTCGAGCTCATGCGCAAGGCCGGTATTTCCGTCGTGCGCGTGGGCGAGTCCACCTGGAGCACATGGGAGCCGCGCGACGGAGACTTCCAGTTTGCATGGATGCAGCGTGTTCTTGACCGTCTTCAGCGGGCAGGCATCAAGGCCATTTTGGGAACGCCGACTTATTCGATTCCGACATGGCTTTACAAAGAACATCCTGAGATCGCGGTGACGCACGAGACTGGGCCAGCGCCGCCGCTGCGCGATCCTTACTATCCGACATATCCGCCGTCAGGGCCTCCCGGATGGTATGGGCCCCGGCAGAACTATGACTTTCTCAATCCTTACTTCCGCAAGAAGGCGGAGAGGGTAATTCGGCAGATCGTCAGCCACTTCAAAGATCATCCCGCGGTGATTGGATACCAGATTGATAACGAGACCTTCCCCACCGGCATTCCCACTCCTTACATGAATGCCGCGTTTTTGGGTCGGCTCAAACGCAAGTACAAGACGCCGGAGACGATCAACAAAATCTGGGGCCTGGTGTACTGGGGACAGCTTGTCGATACGTGGGAAGATCTTCCGCCCCGAAATGGGATTCTCAATCCGGGATACAAGCTCGAATGGGAAGACTTTCAGCACGACGTGATCACCGACTATCTCGCGTGGCAGGCGAAGATCGTGAATGAGTACAAGCGGCCTGACCAGTTCATCACGCAGGACTTCAGTGGTGGAGTGCACACCAATCTCGATCAGTGGGCGATCGCGCGCAATCTCGACATCGTCGCCGAGAATCCATATTTCCAAACGCAAAGCCGGCTGAATGCCCGCGGCATTTGGATGGCCGGCGACTTAGGGCGATCGCTGAAGTATACGAACTATCTCGTCACGGAGACCAACGCGCAGACGATCGGATGGGACTCGCGGGCGCAGTATCCGCAATATCCGGGACAGCTACGGCTGGTTGTGTACACGCATCTCGCTGCCGGAGCGAACATGGTTGAGTACTGGCACTGGCACTCGCTTCACTATGGGCAGGAGACCTACTGGAAAGGCGTCCTCTCCCATGATCTCGAGCCAAACCGTACGTATCGTGAAGTGACTGAAGTCGCGGGCGAGCTGAAGCGCATCGGTCCGCAACTCGTCGATCTCAAGAAAGACAATAAAGTCGGAATCTTCCTCAGCGTCGATTCGGCGAATGCGCTCAGCTATATGCCTGTGGCAGATCATGTCGATTACATGACCGTGCTGCGCCAGATGTACAACGCGCTCTACGACCTCAACATCGAGCCTGACTTTGTGCAGGCAGGCGATCCGGATTTGGGACGGTACAAAGTACTGCTCGTGCCGCCTCTATACAGCGCATCCGACGAAATTCTTCAGCAGCTTGTGAAGTACGTGCAGGACGGCGGCCACGTGGTGATGTCATTTAAGAGCGGCTTCACTAACGAATATTCAACCGTCCGCGCCGTAGTGGCGCCAGGTCCACTGCGCGCCGCCGCTGGATTCCATTATCAGGAGTTCACTAATCTCGCCGAGCCCGAGCAGCTGGAGCCGGATACCTACGGAGTCGGCGATCAGAACAAAGGCGCTGTATGGGAGGAATTCATCATTCCCGATACGGCACAGGTAATCGCGTCGTTCAAAGATCCCTATTGGCATTTTCCGGCGATCACTCGCAATAAATATGGAAGCGGCACGCTGACGTATGAAGGCACATATCTCACCGATGCCTTGCAGCGCGAGGTCATTCGCGATGTCGCGAAGTCAGCCGATCTAACCGGTCCCGATCAGGATCTCCCCGAAACAGTAAAGGTGAGACACGGACGCAATGCTCGAGGCAAGCAGTTGCACTATTACCTAAACTTCTCCGGCGAGCAACAGCAATTCCCATATCCGTACGCGAATGGAGAAGATCTCCTAAGCAATCGGCGCTTCGGCAGCAAGGACACGATTACACTCAAGCCTTGGGACTTGGCGATTGTGGCGGAAGAGTAGGCCCAAAGATTGGATCCCCCGTTGACGTGGAGCCGGGCGCCCTCGCCCGGGTGTTTTGGCTTTCACCTACGCTGCCGATCTTCCTGTTTACCGTTCAGGAGTTCGTCCGAAAAACCCGGCCGAGGGCCGCCGGCTCCACGTTGATCGACCAATATCTCACTGTCATCCCTCGCGCAGCCGCGAGTCTCATTGCCTTTGAAGCTTAGAGTTTGCTGCGCGGGGGATCTGCTGTGGATGCTGCGATGAAAGCAGATCGCCCGCTCCGCAACAACAAATTTCGTTTAGCGATAGAGCATCGCTGCGGAGCGAGGGATGACAGTACGAACGTATAGGGCGACTGGGTTCACATGAAGCATTACTTCGGATTCTGCTGCGCGACCGGTGGTCCACCCGGATTCTGCGCCGCTCCCTGCGGAGCTTGTTGCTGTTGCGTCGGAGTCGCGTCTGGGCGCGGTGCGACGTATGGAACCACCGGTTGCTTCGTTACCACGCCGTTAAACGCGTCCTCCAAAACAATGCCATTGCGAACCAGCGTATAGCCAGTCACGCGATCAAGTTCCACGCGCGACTTCTCGTACGCTGTACGAGCCGTGACGAGATTGCTGTCTGCAGTCGCCAGATCGGTCTCAGTTTGCAGGACGTTAAAATTTGTCGAAGCACCGAGCGCGTACTTCTTCTGTTCGGCGTCGAGGCTCTGTTGCGCGAGCTCCAAGGCCTTCTCTGCCGCTTCCACTTGAGCCCGGTTCTGCTGCACGGCAAATTGCGCTTGCCGAACCTGAATCGCGACCTGATTCTGCAACTGCTGCAACTGCATCTGCGCCTGGCGAAGTTCAAGCTCCGAGCGCATTTGATCGGCCTGCGCCGAGCGGTTCCGAATTGGGATATTGATGGAGAGACCCAATCCCTTGTCGGGAGCGCTGCTGTTGAACAGATTGCTGAAGGTATCACCATACCCGCGCGCGGGCAGTGAGCCCGCGGGAGTGCAAAAGAGCGGGTTCGAACCTGGCGCTCCGCAAGTTGCAAGCGGGTTCTGCGCTCCTCCCAATCCGGTCGCACCGTAAAACGCTACCAAGTCCACGGTAGGAAGCAGGCCATTGCCTGCCGCCTTGCGGTTGATTTCGCGATTCGTCAGGTTAATGCGCGCACTGGCGAGATCAGGACGATGCGACAACGCGTCGTTGATCAGATCCTGAATCGGCGTGACGGGCTCCTCGGCAGGGATCGCCATAGTGTCCGTTGGAATTACCGGAGCCGCTGCAAGAATCGGATCAGACAAACTGCGTGATAGCGCGTTCTTCATCAGGAGCTGTTGGAGCTGCAGATTTGTCTGGGCGACGATCAATGCCTGTTGATTGGCGGCCACAGTGCTTTGCGCGCGAACGACTTCGATGGGAGCCAGCGTACCGATCTCCACCTGCTTCTGGTTGTCGGAGAGCGTCTTCTGTGCCAAAGAAACCGACCGCTCTTTTGCTTTTACGCTCTCATATGCATTGACGAGGTCCCAATAGATGTTTTCAATTTGGGAAACGCTCTCGATCACCTGATTGCGATAGGCAACATCCGCAATCTCACGATCGTTGCGCGCAATGCGTATAAAACGCGTGTTCAGACCCATGCCGAAACCCGACAACAAGTGCTGAGTGATCGTGGCCCGGAAGCTTGAATTCAAAGTGGGATTGAAACTCGAGAACAAGCTGTTGTTTGTCTGCCGATTGTTCTGAAAACCTACCGAGAGGTTTGTACCTGGCGTGAAGCCCTGGTTGTAGGAAAAGTTTGCTACGCCGGTATTGGTTCTCAAATTAGGAGAGCCGCTGAACGGGTTCGCCTGCGGAGTAATGGCGTGCTCTTCTGTCAGTGTCCCATTTAGGGACGGATCATATTGCGGCACTCCTGGTCCCGCTCCGAGAGTGGACGACACAATTCCTGCGGTGCCGGCGCCCGCTCCACCTGCGCCGGTACTCGTGCCCCCAGCTCCGGAACCGGCTGCACCGGACGTGCCTGTCGGATTCTGTCCGCCAGGCGTTCCCTGTACCAATCCGGTGTTCACGCCGCGAATACTCTGTCCTGCTTTGGCACGAAGAATGTCTGTATCGGCAATCGGCAGGTTGTAGCGCGCGATCGCAAGATCGAGGTTGTTCTCGAGCGCCAGAGCGATCGCGTCCGACATCGAGAGATAAATCTTGCCATCGCGGACAAGCTGGTCCATACGCGGAGAATTCGAGAGGTTGGGTCCGGGAACGTGTCTCGTTTTATAGGGAGATTGCGGACCCTTCAGGAAACTGTAGCCATTCAGATAATCCAAACCGCCGAAGGTCTCACCGCGGCTAGGCTGTGCCGTGCTGGCCGGTTGCTGCGGTGTAGGCGCATTCGGCGTCTCCTGCGCTTTCACCGATGGTGCGAATAGCAATGCACAGCTCAAGGCTGCACTGAGCGGAAGCGTCCGCCTGACCGTTTTACATCCTGACAAAGACAACTCACGCATGCGCGTTCTCCAAAATTGCTTTCAGTGAGTGAATAGATTGAGACTGCTGCCGTCCGGATTCGTCAACACAAAGATTTTTTCGTTCCGCGACATCGGTGGATACGATCCACCGGGCAGATTAGTTCCATCACCGGCCGAGGCGCAGCCCGTCCTGTGAACTGTTGTGGGAACGCCTAGTATAAATGATTGTCACTGAAACATGACTGGTTCCAATTCCTTGAATTAACCAAAAAGATTGAACACGGAGGACACGGAGGACACAGAGGTTAGGCAAAGTCGGGCGCGTCTCATTCCTGCACGGTTCGCGAAATTGCGATCTTTCGCTTTCCTCAGTGACCTCCGTGACCTCCGTGTTCAATCTTCATTGAATGTGCCGCAACTTCAAACTGACACTCGCCTACGATGGCGCTGACTTCTGCGGATGGCAGGTTCAGCCGGATCGGCGCACGATCCAGGGCGAGCTTGCTGACGCGATCCGTCGCGTCACCCGCGAGCAGGTTCTGCCGCAAGGATCGGGACGCACCGATGCCGGAGTGCACGCGCTTGGTCAAGTCGCGAGCTTGGCGCTGGCGAGTCCCATACCGGCACCGAATCTGCAGATCGCTCTGAATCACACGCTGCCAGAATCGATCCGCGTGCTTGCCGTTGAGGAAGTTCCGCATGAGTTTCATGCGCGGCATTCCGCAAAGGCGAAGACGTACGAATACCGTGTGTATCGCGGCGACATCTGTCCCCCGTTTCTCGCGCGTTACGTCCATCATCACCCATATCCATTAAATGAAGACGCGATGTGCAGAACGGCCGAGTTCGTCATCGGCGAGCACGATTTCACCAGCTTTGCCGCAGTCGATCCTGAGCGCGGAAAAGATGAAGACGAAGTCGATAACGTCCGCACGATCTTCTCTTCATTTTGGCAGCGCGATGGAGAGATGTTCACGTATGGAGTCCGTGGCAACGGATTCCTGCACCACATGGTGCGCAATCTTGTGGGGACATTTCTGCTTGTTGGGAAGGGAAGTGTTGCAGTAGATGCAATCTCGAAGATTCTCGCAGCCAAGAGCCGTTCGGAAGCTGGTCCTACTGCGCCGGCCTCGGGGCTGTTCCTGGTCAGCGTGGAATACTAGATCGATTTGGGAATTATTGCAGCGCGATTTGGTGGGAGCCCGCGACTTTAGTCGGGGGCGCACGGCGAAGCCGTGCGTCTAGTGTGAGCGACCGCGAGCCGCGCTTTAGCGCTGGGTCGCGCACGAAGTGCGCTCATAATCGCCTATAAAACGAGAACTCTCATGTTTCGCTAACCGAGCTCGGATTCAGTGCGAGATCTGGCAGAAAGGGATCTATAGAGTATGGCAGGCACAGAGACTACGCCGCACGTCTGGATTTGATATTTGGAACAATCGCATGAGAGCGCTTCGCGCGTGAGCCAGCGCTAAAGCGCAGATGTTATCTCGCGTGCTGCAGACGCGAGGCGTGCGCCTCGCGCCCCCGACTAAAGTCGGAGGCTTCCACCCAGCCACCGCCTACCGGCGCCGGTTCCATTAGTTTCGCACTTCGCTCATGATGCTCAGCAGATTGCCTTCGCTATCGCGGAAGAAAGTCATCCACAGATCGTGATCGGGCAGGCGGGCGATCAGGTGCGGCGAGTCAACAAACTGCACGCCGCGCGATTTCATCTGCTCGTGCGCTTGATTGATTTCGGGTACTTTGAAGTAGATGATCGAGGTGCCCGCCTCAGCTTTCTCCGGCTTGTCGAGCATGAGTCGAACGCCGCCGCAATCAAAGAACGACAGATTGCCGGCAGAGAACAGATGCTTCATTCCCAACTTGTCGCGATAAAACTCGGTTGCGCGCGCAACGTCCTTCACCAGAATGGCGATCTGCCCAATGCTGTTGAGTGCAACTTGGGTTGCGGCTGACATAAGCGCCTCCTTGCGCTGCGTGATACGATCCGAATAGTTAGCAATGCTAACTATCGCAGTCACACACTGTCAAATGGCAAAAAACGCCAAGCCGTTCGAAGTAGCGGATGCGCTGCATTCGGCCGCGATACACTTGCTGCGCCGATTGCGCCTGCAGGATCTAGCCAGCGGTATTGGTCCGGCGAAGCTCTCGGCACTGTCAGTGCTTGTGTTCTCGAAGCGGCCTCTCAGTCTCGCCGAACTGGCTGCCGCTGAGCAGGTGAAGAATCCGACCATGAGCCGTCTCGTTGCAGTTATGGAGCGCGATGGCCTCCTGAGGATCAAAACATCACGAGAAGATGCTCGTGCCATGGAGATCAAGCCGACGAAGAAAGGCGAGCGATTGTTGCTTGCCGGAAAGCAACGGCGCGTGAACTCACTCGCAAACGCGTTGCAGAGCTTGAATAGCTCCGAACTGCTTCATCTAGAACGCAGCATACAGTTGCTGCGAAGCGTGATCCGGCAGCTTTAGGCGATTCTGAGAGCGTTTAGATTTTCTTCGCGTACTCGATTAATGTCATTCCAAAGAAGTCCGTGCTACGTCCACTCCGCTTGTAGCCGTGCTTTGCGTAGAAGTTCATCGCTCGATCCAGGGGAAGAGTCGTATCCAGCGTGACTCGGTTACAGCCATTTTCCTTAAGCCAATGCTCGATCGCCGCGAGCAGATCCTGCGCTACTCCGCTGCTCTGATATTCCGGCAAGACAGCCATGCCGCGGAGGTGTCCTTCTCCATGGCCGCAAGGTGCGCCTGAAACCGTCCCGATTACGCGATCGCCGGCTATTGCGACGAGCACGTGCATTTGTCGCATTCTGGTTCTTATAGTGACCGCGTCAAGTACGGTGTCAGCAAATGCAGCCGGCGTGTACAGGTCTTTATATGGCGCAAAGGCTGCCTGCAAGCATGCAAGTATCTGTTCAGAATCGTGCGGGAGCGCTTGACGTATCTGGAATGCACGTTCTTTCATCGACGGGTGCATAGATGCGCAAATGCTGAGCGGCTCACAACCCCGCATCGCGCATGGCCATGCTGGAAATAGCCGACCAGTCGGATTCGGCGAGACCATTTGCGAGGGCCGCGATGAAGCGATCGTGAATCAAGCTGGCCAGCGGCAGAGGGACGGCCTTCTCTTCCGCAGCGGCCATCATCAGGCGATTGTCTTTGAGTCCTAGTGGGAGCTTGAATCCCACTGGCTCGAACTTCTGTGCTGCCACTATCGCCCCGTAAGTCTTGTACACCGGAGCATTAAATAAAGAGCTGGTCAGAATTTCCAGGAATTGCGTGGGATCGACTCCGGATTTGCGAGCGAGTGCGAAAGCTTCTGACAACGATTCGATGACGGCGCTGATTAGAAAATTACTCGCGAGCTTCACCACGTTGGCGGTGGGAGCATCCTCGCCGAGAACGAATGTTTTTTGTCCCATGACATGGAACAGAGGCTCACATTTCCCAATTTGGTCATGAGAGCCGGCAGCAACGATGAACAGCTTGGCTGCCGCTGCCGCCTCCGGTCTGCCGAAGACTGGGGCAGCGATGTAGTCCTGCCGGCGCTCGCGGTGCGCTGCAGCAAGCCGGTGCGAGAGAGCGACGCTGATCGTGCTGCACGAGATGTGGACTTTGCCCGCGCCGAGCGACTGCAGAATTCCTTGCTGACCAAAGACGGCGGATTCCAGCGCCGCATCGTCGGCGAGCATGGTAATAACGGCATCGCAGCCGGTGGCCGCTTGCCCAGGAGTCTCGGCGATACGTGCGCCACCGGCCGCCAGTGGTTCTGCGCGGCTTCGCGTACGGTTATGAACGATCAGCTCATGCCCAGCATCGAGCAGCTTGCGCGCCATCGCTGCTCCCATGGAGCCAAGGCCAACGAAGCCGATCTTCATCGAGGGACTCCTTGAACAGCAGGGGACGGTTCAGGTGCGATCGCCTCTTCAGCACTCGCGCCGTGCAGCAACGCGTCGAGCGATTCCAACCAAAGCATCTGGCGCGCGAAGACCCGGCCAAAGTTGAGCGATACCGAGCGCGCTACTTGTTCCAGAGTGGGAATGGTCCGTTTGCCTTTCAGCTCGTGCGCGATTGACGTAACTGGACGGTCGGAAATGCCGCACGGGATGATCAGCTTGAAGTAATCGAGATCCGTGGTGACATTCAGCGCAAATCCGTGGCTCGTGATGCCCCGCGAAATATGGACGCCAATGGCTGCAATCTTTTTCTGATCGACGCTGTCGGATGCATTCGAGCACGGCGGACCGATCCGGGAATCCACTTCTTCTGGTTGTAGGGAAGCAGTGCCTTGTGTCCAAACTCCAGTGAGTCCGCAGATGCGCTCGCAAGGGATGCCTAAGTCGCCACAGGCGCGAATCAACGCGTCTTCCATTCGGCGCACAAATTCGACGGCTCCCAGGCGTGGCGAAAATCCGCGAAGATCGAAAATCGGGTAGCCAACGAGCTGGCCTGGTCCGTGGAACGTAACGTCGCCGCCTCGATTGCTCTCGAACAGCTCCACTCCGCGACGTTTCAGCAGGTCGTTCGAGGCGAGCAGGTTATTCTGACTCGCGTTGCGTCCGAACGTGATCACCGGAGGATGTTCGAGCAGAAGCAGGACGTCAGGAATGCGCTCCTGCTTGCGCAGCTCGACGAGGGACTGCTGGAGGTTCAACGCTGTTCCGTAGTCGATCGTGCCGAGATGGAGAACTGCAATCATCATTCAGCTTTCCCGGTGGAAGCCCCCGACTTTAGTCAGGGGCGGCGAGGCTTTTGAAGCCTCGCGGTTTGTCGGCTTCGTTGAAATTTGTGCTTTAGCGCAGGCGCACGCGCGAAGCGCGCGTGGGCCAGCGCTAAAGCGCGGTTTGAGTTAGTCTCATTAAAGAGCACGGTCTAAAGACCGTGCTCCTCTCCGACTAAAGTCGGGGGCTTCCACCAAAAAGCGGCTTGCGCCACACCGCAGCGTGCATCAACGCCCGACGCTCCTACACACAACGAAGATAGTCTACTTACTCGCCCCTGCTGCTCGCGCAATGTCTTTCCGATACTGCATGCCGTCGAAGCGAATCTTCTCCGTCGCTTCGTACGCGCGAGCGGTTGCTGCCGCGAGATTTGGACCGTGGGCGGTGACGCCGAGCACGCGCCCTCCGGCGGTTACGACTTGATCTCCGGAATGGGCGGTGCCCGCGTGGAACACTTTTACATTCGGCACTTTGTCCACTTCATCGAGCCCGTAGATCGCTTTGCCAGTGGTGAACGAACCGGGATATCCGCCTGAAGCCATCACGACGCACACAGAGGGCTCCGGCGACCATTTCAACATTTCTGAAGACAGCGAGCCTTTGGCTGCGGCTTCGCACGCAGTGACCAGATCGCTCTCCAGGCGGAAGAGTACGGCCTGCGTCTCAGGATCACCGAAGCGGCAGTTGAACTCCAGTACCATCGGACCACGCGCGCTCATCATCAGCCCTATATAAAGGACGCCTTTGTAAACCACGCCTTCGGCCCGCAATCCGTTCACTACCGGACGGGCGATGTGATGAATGATCCACTCGCGCATGGTCGCGTCGAGCAGGGAATCGGTGGAATATGCCCCCATGCCCCCGGTGTTCGGACCGGTGTCGCCATCGCCGACGCGTTTGTGGTCGCGCGAAGGAACCAGCGGCACGATGGTTTCGCCGTCGGTCATAACGAGAAACGAAAGCTCTTCGCCTTGGAGGCATTCCTCGATTACAACCTGCGCGCCTGCGTCGCCCACCAGCTTCCGCGCAAGCATCTCTCCAGCGACGTGGGCAGCTTCGTCTTTTGTCTTGGCGATGACCACACCTTTGCCTGCGGCAAGTCCATCGGCTTTGACCACGACTGGAGTCCCAAAAAGGGAAAGCGCCTGCTGCACCTCGGCCGTGTTACGGCAGATGGCATAGTGTGCGCTGGGGATGTTCACGCGCTGCATGAATTCCTTCGCGAAGGCTTTGCTGGCTTCCAGGTGCGCGGCCTTTTGCGATGGGCCAAAGATGGCAAGACCGCGACGTTCAAACTCATCGACCACCCCGAGCGTCAGCGGAAGCTCGGGACCGACGACCGTCAGATCGGGCTCGAGTCTGTGCGCAAGTTGAACGAGTTCGTCGATGCTGTGCAGGTCGGCGGGAATACACGAGGCGTCGTCAGCGATACCGGCATTGCCCGGCGCGCAGAAAATCTCAGTCACGCGCGGTGACTGCCGAAGCTTCCACACCAGGGCGTGTTCGCGGCCGCCGCCGCCCAAAACTAGGATCCGCATCTTGCTCCGAAGTGAAAACGCGAGGGAACAGGCAAGGGTAGGGGGAAGGAAATAGCGGTGTCAACGGGGAGAAAACGAATTTCGTGATTTGGCGATTTCGCGATTTCGTGATTTGAAAATCGCGAAATCACGAAATCACACAATCACGAAATTCATTCACGCACTCATCGACGTTACGTTCGCCTTGCGCGCGCTCTGGAACAGAGCAAAGGCGGCGCCCTGCGGATCTGCGACGATAGCGAATCGGCCAACGCCTTCCATTGATACCGGACCAAAACAGACGTTCGCCCCATTTCGTTTAGCTTTGTCCACACTGGCATCGCAGTTCGACGTCTCGAAGTAAAGCAGCCAGTGCGGCGGAGTGTTCGGAGGGAGCTGCTCGGCAGATGGAATGCCGCCGATGTACTCATCGCCGTTTTTGATGTGTCAGGTAGCCGGACGAATCCTTCTCGCTCTTCTCCAGCGTCCAGCCGAAGAGCTGAGTGTAGAACTCGCTGGCGCGAGCGGCGTCGGGAGTATTGAGGTCGGCCCAGCAGAAAGCGCCATCGGTGTCTTTGGCGCCGACGCCGGAGTGCTTCTTCGCCTGCCACATGCAGAAGGTCGCGCCCGTGGGGTCCTGCACGACTGCCATGCGGCCCACATCCATCACGTCGAATGGCTGAGCGAGAACGGTGCCGCCGAGTTCCGTCGCGCGCTGTGCGGACTGGTCGACGTCGTCGGTGGCAATATAGAGCATCCAGTGTGGAGGCACTCCGTGTGCCTGTTGATCTTTGCGTAACGTGTAGCCCGCGGCGGCATCTTGGCCGTCGAGTTTGAACATCGAGTAGTACTCGTCTGGACCCATTGGCATATCATCAACAGTCCAGCCAAAAAGATCGGTATAGAACTTCTTCGCCGCGCCCTGGTCAGTCGTGGCAAGTTCCATCCAGCAGAATGATCCGGGTTTGAGTGTGCTTGTCATGGCGGAGGAGTATAACGCTGTGGCTCTTCACAGCAAGATGAAATGTCGTCTTAGTCCTGAGTCGTAGGGAGGAGTGGCAGTTAACGGATGATCGAACGAACCTGAGTCAGATCATTTCGCGATTTCGTGATTTCGCGATTTGGTGATTTGAAGTCACGAAATCGCGAAATGGCGAAATCACGAAATTCAGCAAACAAAGTTAATGCCTTGGATTCTCCAAATATTCGCTTTGCACAATTTTCGTTGACAATTCGCCTTTTATTCGTGACACTTATCGCGTATGGCTCTCACCAAACGTCAGCGACAGATCTACGACTTCCTTGCCAACTTTGTAGCGACCAAAGGCTACTCGCCTTCCTTCGAGGAGATCGGGTCCGGCATGGGCTTGCGGTCGCTCGCGACCGTGCACAAGCACATCACGAATCTCGAACGCAAAGGACTGCTCAAGCGCGACTACAACCGCAGCCGCTCGATCGATCTACTGCCGGTAAAGGGAATTCCCCGCGCACGGCCGAAGCCGGCCGAGACGCTGCGCTTGCCCCTTGTCGGACGCATTGCAGCCGGTCGTCCGGTTGAGACTTACGAGAATCCTGAAACCATAGCGCTCGAAGACATCACGCGCTCGAAAGAAGTCTTCGTGCTCGAAGTTCGCGGCGACTCCATGCAGGACGAGCACATCGTAGATGGCGACTATGTAATGGTTGAGAAAGCGAAGAACGCGCGCGATGGCGAGATCGTTGTTGCTCTCGTCGATGGCAGCGAGACCACACTCAAGCGCTTCTATCGCGAAGGCCCGAAAGTTCGTCTGCAGCCGGCGAACGCGACGATGGCTCCGATCATGGTCGCGGCGAATGCGGTGCAGATTCAGGGGAGAGTGATTGGAGTGTTGAGGAAGTACTAGAAGAAGCTGCTAGCTTCTGGCCACTAGCTACTGCTCAGCCCCGGAGGGGCGACATGTGACAGCCCAGCACAAGGTGCTGGGTTTGCGAGAATCTTGATCCGAGTGCCGGAGGCACGGCACGGATTTTTTCCGTGCCTCCACGCATTGAAAATTGCGCACATGTTCGCGTGCACGTTCTCTAGACCGATTTCCTCTCAGCGAGAATTCCCACAAGAAACTTTTTTATTCACAACCTACCCACAGCCCTGCCCCGACGGCGGACGATGAAACTCGAATTTCTCCGCTTACAATCCGCTGCTGGGACCTTGGCTACAGCAGACTTAAATCTCGAACGCGGCATGCCGGCGAGCATTGAGGCGGAACGCTCAATCCTCGGCGCAATACTTCTCGACAACCTCGCATACAACGAAGCGGCGGAGACGCTCAAATCGGACGACTTCTATCTCGACTCACATCGGCGTCTTTTCCAGCGCATGATGGACCTGATGGAAACCGGACGTCCGGTGGACATCATCACACTCACCGAAGAGCTCTCGAAGAAAAAAGAAGTCGAGTCCGTCGGCGGTGTCGCATACATCTCATCGCTCACCGACGGTCTACCGCGACGCCCAAGCATTGCGCAGTACGTCCGCATCGTTCGCGACAAGGCTCTGCTGCGGGCGCTGATCAGCGCATGCAGTGCGGCGATGGCCCGCGCCGCCGATCAGGCCGATCCGGCGGAAGAGATCATCGATGCGG
>CAYNPS010000056.1:8545-21419 GCA_964399125.1 uncultured Terriglobales bacterium | reverse complement strand
CCGCAACTCATGAAACTCCAGGTGAGACTGAGGAGGGCGCGGCCAAAGAAGACGCGGGGATTATTCCGTTGGGCATGCCGATGCTCGCAGGACCGGGAGCGATCTCCACGGTGATGGTTCTGATGGGGCCTGCGCCAGGATGGTGGAGGAGCGCAATCGTGCTCACCGCCATCACGATCACGGTATTTGCTTCCTTCCTGATCCTTTCAGCGGCCGACCGTGTTCGTCAGTTCCTCGCAGAAACGGGCATTCGCATCCTTATGCGCTTGATGGGGCTGCTACTCACAGCGATCGCGGTTCAGTTCATCGTGAATGGACTCGCAGACCTTGGCGTCGTGCACAAGCAGTAGAAAATTCGTATCGTTGTCTTCGCTGCGGGTTCTCGTTCACGGTGTCGGGAGTCGAACCCCTCCTACGCTGATGCAGCCGCCTGGTTTCTGCACACCTGTCTTCATACGTTAGTCAGCCTCTTCGAATTCTCAGGCGGCCCCGCGCCAATCAGCACAGTTCGCCATGGAAATCGTTGCCGTCGTTCTGTTGTGCTCAACATGAGCTGAAATAGTCGAATTTAGTTCAGGCCTAAGTCTTTCCTCAGCTCATCACTCTTCGCGCACATCGAGAATCCGGTCTCAGCGTACTAGTAGTTCGGTCAATCTGTGCGCAAGTTGGAGGAAGAGAGGAAGGGCGCCAAGATAAAGAATGAGTAGAGTCACCGCAACAAGCCAGCCGCATTTGCCTCCGCTCGATTCGACACGTCGTTCCTCCAAAAGAGCATGGAGGTGCTCGATTCGGAATCGCAATGTGGAGCTCTCGAAATCAGGTACTAGATGACTCGCAGCAATCGAGGGCACCAAGGTTGTTTTTAAACGCGCAACCTTGATAATTGCGCCGCCAAGTTCGAGCGGAGAGATCCTGCAACGCACCGCGCGACCATCGGCGCGAACCTCCATGGCGGTTCGCAGCATGCGGTCGATTGGCAGGAAAAGCGACGGAAAACCGGTGGCAGTTAACAGAGCTTGCTTACAGTTATCGAGCGAATAGAAATGAGCTAGTTCATGGGCCACCGCTGCGTGCAGCTCTTGCCGCGTCAGCGAAACGAGAATTCGCTTCCCAATGAACATCAAAGGAGAAAAAATCCCAACCACAGCAAAGACACAGTCTGGATCATCAAGTTCGTAAACGGGAATTGGCGAGGGAACATCGACCTTACGGCTGGATCGCAGCCAGCGCCGTTTTGCCTGCGAAGTTGCCACCAACAGGGTTGCTAATCTCGTCGCGATGCAACCAACAACGAAGAACGGAACAATCGCGAGCGCTACAAGCCACCATTCAGCACTCTCTATCGTTTGCCTGGGTTCAAAAATCAGGAATGAAGGCAGGACAGCACAACAGACTACGACGAAAGGGATGCTGAGCGGCAGTGTGCGTACAACAAACAAAAAGGACGGATGGCGCAAACCCCATGCATACACGCGCGCTCGGCATAAGGCTGTCCATGCCAGTTGAGTCAGAAGAGTACCTGCAATCAGCGAGAGGGTAGCTACCGCTAAGCAGACAGTCCAGCACAACAGGAAAAACTGGTTCATTTCTGCTTCCTCAATGTCCGTCGCTTTGCTTTGATCAGCTCATCCAGTTCGTCGAGCAGCTTAAGATCCGACTCGCTTACGTAATCGACGAATGACGACATGACCACACCTTCGCCGCCTGCCTCATCGACTGCAATTCCCAACAAGTGGTGAGTAAGTTGACTCTGATAATCCGTCCGACTCAGCCGGGCACTGTAATAGAACGCGCGATTGACTGGACGGCGATTCAGAATTCCTTTCTTGAATAGGCGATCAAGAGTGGTCATCACTGTCGTGTAGGCCAGTCTTGAAGCTAGTTCGGCATGCAGATCGCGCACACTTGCTTCGCCACGCTGCCAGATAAGTTCCATCAGCTCCGATTCGAGCTTCCCTAATTGCTCAACTCGTGCCGTAAGCGCTCCGGATTTCCGCCTTAACCACATGCCAATGTCTACCGTTTGTCGAGTGTAGCGCAGCCCTGATCAAAAGTTGAGCCGAGCCTGAAACTGCAACGACCGCGCGGGAAGCTGGTTGGTGATGCCGATCAGGGGTTGTCCTATGGAGACGGGCGGCGCTGGGCCGTTCCCGTAAACGCCATTGAAGCCCACGAAATTCGGATGATTGAAAACGTTGATTGCCTCCGCACGAAGGGTAAGCTGCACGCGTTCAGAATTCAGCCGGAAGGCGCGCTCGATCATCGGAGAAATCTCATAGATCGAACTTCCTCTTCCCGTGTTGCGGCCGACGATAGCACCATTGATCAAAGGACGATCAGCCGTTGCGCCGGGATCACCGAAGTTGTTTGCTCCAGTCGTAAAGTTGTAAGGCAGGCCGGAAGCGACGGTAGCGATTCCGCCAAAAGTGATTTTGAAGAGTCCCACATAGTATCCGCTCAGCACGAACCGGTGCCGTTGATCGAAGATCGCGTTTCCATACTCCACATGACCAGTGGCATTCGGATCATTGGAATTCTGCCCAGGTACATCGGGATCGACGTTATTCGTGGCGTGGGACCACGTGTAGCTGGCGAGCAGCAGAAAACGATCGGTGAAGCGATGATTCAGATTCAAATCGAGTGCGTGGTAGTAGCCATATCCGTTGTTCACGTCACTAAGAATCTGCGCGTACGAGGGTTGCGGGTTCGTTGCTTGCGCCGGATTGCACGCAGTGGCAAGCTGTGCATAGAAAGCGATCCAGAGCGGGCGGGTGCAATTCGCCGCCTGCGCGGATCTCACGGACTGCGTACCTGATCCGGCAATTACGCGTGCAATCGAGGTTGGCGGATCGACATCGAGAGGACGAACCACACGCAATGAGTGAGAGCCCATATAATCGGCGCTCAACACCCAGTTCGGGGCAAGCTGGCGCTCAAAGCCTAATGTCCATTGCTCTGAATAGGGGCTCAGCAGAGCATTGGGATATCCGATGAGTGTCGAAACGGGAAAGAACTGATTGTAGTAGTTGGCTCTGCCCGGTCGTATATACAGGCCCCGCACCGGTACCTGTGCCCCTGCAGGAAACGAGGGCAATGGCGCACTGCTCACGCTCGTAGGAAACCCAATCTGTCCAGCCTGCGCCGTGAAATTGAAGAATCCAGTTGGACCTGAGAGAGCGTAGTTCGCTTCTGCGTTATCCACCACCTGCGCATAGTAGATGCCGAACCCGCCGCGCAGGACCGTGTTGCCTGCTCCTCCGACGTCGTAGACGAGGCCGAGGCGCGGAGCAAAGTTCTTGCGCGCATCCGTGAACGTCTGCTGCTCGTAGCGCAGCCCGAGATTCAGTGTTAAATCGCGCTTCAGGTGGAAGTCGTCCTGCGCGAATAACGCCCAGAGCGTGTCATCAACGTTATAGCTAGCATTGCCGTAGCTTTGCGTGTAGCTACTCACGTTCCCAATGTTGCCGAGATAACTCTGGCTCTCGCATCCGGCAATCCCCAGGTTGCAGGGCTTGTAAATGAACGCACCAAGAAAACTCGGGCCGCCAAATTCTTTTCCGTTGCCGCCGTTGTGAGCGTGGAGCACGCTCGCGCCGAAACGCACCTGGTGCCGCCCCCAGCTCGCGGCCAGGATGTCGCTGAAGTCATACTGACGATTCTGCAGTTCTGCCGCCTGCGACGTTCCGCTGACGAAAGTTCCTACTCCCGCAATGGGAACAGTGAATTGCGTGCCGAAAATTACGGGATCGAACTCAGTGATCGGTGACGCGAGTTGGAACTGCGCACGCGCATTATTCACCAGAGTCGAGCTCAAGACTGCGGTTTCGCCCAGTTCCTGGGAATATGTTCGGCGCTTGAAGATGCGGTCCACTGTGGGAAGACTGTTGCCACCAACGGCGCCGTTGGGATTCGTGTCGTGAAAGCTATCGGCGCTGCTGCGGAAGAATAGGTTGTTGCGCCCGTTAACCTGGTGATCAATGCGCGCCAGCCCTAGCCAGCCGCGATAGCGGCCTTCGAAGACGCTTGGTGCTATTGGCGAGATCACCGGCGAAGTCCGGTTTTCCCACGTGTACTCGCCGGAAAGAAAGAAATCCGTCCGTGCACCAAGTCCACCCCGTCCAAGTGGTCCACCGAAAGCACCAGAAAACTGCTTCAACGAGTCAGACGTAATCGAATTTCCATTGGGCGCATTCGCGGCAGTAAAGCCCGACAACTTTGCACCTGTGTCCGAGGGGCGAAAGGCTCCGAGCACCTCACCGCGATAATCATTGCCGCCGCTCTTCGTGACTATGTTCACCACTCCACCCATCGACAAGCCGTACTCGGCAGAGAACGAATTTTCGAGCACCGTCATCTCCTGCACGCTTGCCAGCGGGACATTCGTGAAAAGCGTCTGTCGTCCCCAACTGTCGTTGCCCGTGCTGCCATCGAGCTCAAATGAGGTTTGGCGGCGTCCAGCACCGGCGGTAGTAAACAAGTTCTGATTCATGAAGACGTCGCCTTGATTGAGTGCCGGGCGATTTGCAGAATTAAGCAGCGGAAGATAGCTGATCCTGCGATTCAGCAGCGGGGTCTCTTGAGCCTGAACTGAGCTTATGCGCTCGCCGAGTTGAGGCTCATCGGCGGCAACTTCGCCGACTACTCCGGTCACCTCAATTGCAGTCGCACCCCCGGAGACATTGAGCGTGAGGTTCACGTTGGCAGTCCGCCCGCCAGTAAGCGTGAGGTCTTCGAATTTGGCTTCGGTGAATCCGGATTTGCTCCCCGTGAGTGTGTACGTGCCAGCAACAGGGAGTCCGGCGAGATAGAACTTGCCCTTAGAGTCGGTAGTCGTCGTTCGGGTGAGTCCGGTGAGTGTGTTGAAGACGTTGACCGTTGCGCTTGAGACTAGTGCATTGCTCGGATCACGAACTTCGCCGATGATTGTTGCCGTGTCGGGTGTTTGTCCCAAAAGCGAACAACCGCAGGCGGCCAGTAGTATTGACAAGACAGAAAAAACTTTCGGCAGCATGGCGCGAATCAATCAGCATAAAGCCAGCTGATTCGCTACTACCAAGGCTCGTAGCCTTTACCTTTAGCGAAGTCCCGTCGAGACACTGTGTAGCCCTACACTATCGCGGAAGCCAATTGGTGGCGTAAGGGAGAGAGTACTCGGAACAACGTCTTCGATAGCAGGTTCATATAGACAGGCTTATGTACGAATTCGGTAGCTCCCAACTTCCTCGCAGCCTCTCTTTCGGTTGTCATCGGCGCTAAGTACAAACTGAATTGGCTACAAACCAGCTAGGCCATCCAACAGGTCTGCGAGTGGAGGTTCTGGCTGCGCGGGTGCTATGACTGAGCACACTCCTAGCTGCTTCTCGATTGCGTCCAGGTGGGTCTTGAGAACAACAAAGTCCTCCGGTGGCACTGAAGAGAACTTAATTCCTGCACGGTTATGCTTCACCCATATTACGCGGCCAATGGTCCGAATCAGTGAGGTGGAATTTGGCAGAGTGAACTGCATCTGCACGGACTCTCGAACCGCGAGTTCCGTCTCAGTGTGTAGACACAACCCACTGTGACTGAGGTCGAGGATTGTGGCAGAGAACGAGAGCGAACCCTTCTTTGCTTCAACCGGTATTCTGACAATCGTGCGAAAGGCGCTACGGCGTTGTCGAATCATCGTGCCATATGCCGCTCGCATGCAGCGGAGAGCATGTTCGGAAGTGCCAGGCTTTTGCATGACAATTGCGGCTCCGACGTTGAACGCGGCATTCATTTCCTCCGCCGTGCCCACAAGGGCAATGGTGAAGGATTCGCGGTTGAGTTCCGACCGTCGCAGTTCCTGCATGACTCTGAACGAGTCTGGAGACCACTCGATAATCGCGCAATCCAGAACACGCTCCCCGATCGCCTTCATCGCGTGTGCGCTGTCGAGACACAAAACGATCTCGATGGCCAAATCATCCAAAATGCGGTTCATCATGCAAAGAAGTTCTGTGTCTTTGCACAAAAACATTCCATTTAGAGCTATCGCTGCCTTCACGTGACCTCCACTTGACTGTTGTCCAAGTGTTACCGATGCCGGAGTAACATCAGCATCTGAGTTGCGCACACTGATGCTCGTCAACCAGTTCATCGTCAAGACTTGACTAGAGCTTTAGGTATTTTTTGGTGGGATTCCTATCCGGAGGGTCATGAACCTGCGCGTGCAAACTCCGGCTTGAGGCTGCGAATTCGCGCCGCACTTTGATAATGGCGCTTCTGCCGATTGCGCTGAATACAATCCCATATCGGAACTTCAGCATTTCACTTTAGTCATCGAGTTTAGAAAACTTTAATTCCATTCTAAGGATGTTCTTAATGTAGGCGGCTAGACTTCGCTCGTGTTCCGGGCCTTCGTCGCAGTAATCCGACATCGAGCTGGGTGGTACGCCTGAGCTGCGTACCCCAGAGCCGGAGCCCCAAAAAGGAGGATCGATGCCGAAGACAAAAGTTCAACGAGCGAAGTTTTGCAAAGGGAAGCGCATGGGGGAAGAGGAGCGCGAGCGGCTTCTCACTGAACATCTTCCCCTGGTACGCTACGTCGCAAAAACGATTCACGAACGTCTGCCACAGCATGTTCCAATCGACGACTTAATTCAGGCCGGGATCATAGGACTCATTCAAGCCGTCGACAACTTCGATTCGACCAGAAACGTGCCCCTGCGCTCCTATGCCCAGCTTAGAATCCGAGGCGCAATTCTGGATAATCTGCGCGATCTCGATTGGAGTCCCCGTAGCCTGCGCGCAATGGCGCGGCGTATCGAGACTACCGTGAGTAATTTGGGTGACAAATTGCGACGTGTGCCGGAGGACGAAGAAGTCTGTGAAGCACTGGGAATGAGCCTTGGTGAATACCACCAGGTCCTTGGAAATATTAAGGGCCTCGAAATCTCACGCCTATCGGTCGCACATGACGACGACGATGGAGACAATTCGGTAGAACAGGAAGTGCCTGACTTTAAGACCGAGGACCCCTTGAGCACCTATCTTGGATCAGAACGCCGGCAGGTGCTGGCAGATGCGATATCACAACTATCCGAGCGGGAACGCCAGCTACTCTCACTCTATTACTTCAATGAGCTCACAATGAAAGAAGTTGGCGAAATGCTCGGTGTGGGGGAATCACGTGTGTCGCAGATCCACACTGCCACGTTGGATGCGCTCCGATTTTGGCTGAAACCGTCTGCCAGCGGCATTTGCTCTTGCGCTTCTTGATCCCGAGGTCGACAGCAACTCGCTTATATTTGCGAAGTCTGGTCGAAGAGCTACGCTCAACTCAGCAACAAGCAATAAGGTTGAACCAGACACTCTCGGAACTCGTCCGCTCCTCACGCACTGCTAACACAGCTCTGCTGAGCGCGATTGCACAGTCGACGACCCTTATGTATTCGAGCCCACTCGAATGGTTTTCGTACGCGGAAAAAGGATAACTATAGCTACCTGGTCCGGAGTGCTTTGCCGTATTCGATTTCCGGAAATAGTCCAGCAGCCGAGGCTACAAATTCCGAAAATCAGCAATCCAAAAGGAATGTGTCAGGTTGCGCGCTGAGCGCCAGACTGCAACTCATCCCGTGACCATCTGCAGACTTTAGTGCGATCACTACATCGACCCCGATGCAAAAATCTCCTGACCGGTCCGAAACAAAATTCCGATCGCTGTTCGAGAATTCCCCATACGGGATCTTCCAATCGTCCTCAGATGGCGATCGCTTCCTGATTGCAAACCCTGCTCTTGTCCGGATGCTGGGATACGACTCGGAGTCAGAACTCCTTCGCCTGCGTCTTGCCAAAGACCTCTATGCGACGCCTTCCGATCAGTCGCTTGTTGTCGATTCCGTTGCATCCTTTGGACGTTTTGAAGGCGATCTTGAATGGAAGCGCAAAGACGACTCGCGCATTTCCGTACATCTCATCGCACAGCTCGTGCCACCGACACGTAGCGGAGAGAAAGCGATCGAAGGAACGGTCGAAGATCTCTCTTCCAAGCGAGTGCTGGAACAGCATCTGCAGCGCGTTCAGCACCTCGACTCCATCGGCGGACTCGCCGGCGGCATGGCACACGAGCTGAACAATCTGCACATGGTGATCAGCAGTTATGCAGAGATGCTTTTGCCCGAGCTGCAGTCGTCCGCGCAAAAGCGCAAAGCAGACGCGATATTGAATGCTTCTCGTCGAGCGAGCATGCTGATTAACCAGCTTCTCGCCTTCAGCCGCAAGCAGACGCTCACACCTCAGGTGCTCGATACTGCACGCGCGCTGAACGAGATTGCCGCAATGCTTCGGGGCACGATCCGTGAGAACATCTCGATTGATTGTCATTGCGAACCCGAATTAGGAAATGTGCGCGTCGATCCTATTCAACTTCAGGAAGTGCTCGTCAATCTAGCGGCCAATGCCTCCGAAGCGATGCCACACGGCGGCAATCTGATCATCACAGCACAAAACAAGACGTTCGCATCCGGCCAGCCCATAGGGAATGAAGGCGCCAAAATTGCCGCCGGAGATTACGTCGTAATAAAAATTTCCGATACCGGCATTGGCATGGATCCGGAAACTCAGGCACGAGTGTTTGAGCCCTTCTTCACTACCAAGCCGGTAGGTGAAGGCACGGGACTCGGACTTTCCTCTGTCTATGGCATCGTGAAGCAGAGTGGAGGATGGATCAAGGTAGATAGCCTTTCGGGAAAAGGATCGACTTTTACTATCTATCTCCCGATGATTGAAACCACCTCGATCGATCGCGCAAACTCGGGGCAGCGTGCAAGTACAGGAGAACAGGATTCACCACCTACAGTGCTTCTGGTAGAAGACGAACCCGGCCTCCGCGAGCCTGTGCGCGACTTTCTCGCGAAAGAAGGCTATCGCGTTCTCGATGCCGGAAACGGGGCAGAAGCGCTGCAATTGCTGGAAACTGCTCCCGTGCGAATCGACGCACTCATCACGGATGTGATCATGCCTCAGGTGAATGGCCCTGAGCTCGCTTGCAAACTCAAGGAACGCTTTCCCGAAATGAAAGTGATCTTCATATCCGGCTATGCGGAAGATAAACTCGGCGGCCCGAAGAGTTTTCGCGATTCCATACTTCTGCAAAAACCTTTTCCCCTTCGCGCGCTGAAAGCGAAGCTACAGGAATTGCTCTTGAGCACATTCACGATCTGACTTCAGTATCGTCTGCGCTCGCAGATGGCTCATCGAGAAATCCGACGTCTACCGCGGGCGGTACTGACCATGCTCGTTCAATAAATCACCTTCAGAGAAAACTGTATCTGGCGTGAGTTGTTCGCAGTTTTGCTGATCATGCCGAAGCCAGAGCCTTTCACCACATTCGCCGGCAGACCCATATTGACGATGTTGAATAGGTTGAAGAACTCGGCGCGAAACTGCAGATCGACTACTTCCGTGCCGCTTCTCCGCGTACCAAATGGCGTGTCTTTGATCAGAGCGAAATCATAGTTGTAGAACGCCGGGCCACGAAAGCTGTTCCTTCCCAGAGTTCCAAATCGGCCCTGATTAGGACCGGTGCCGCCTGGCACATGAATCGGGATAAAGAAGAATGACGCGTTGTTAGCGCCGCGTCCGAAGTAGTCCTCGCGTACCGCACGCGCGGTGGAAAGATCGGGCGCTGCGATCAGATCAGGACGATCCGTTCCTCCTGATCCAGCGCCCGTCTGTTGGACTCCTGAGTACACCGTAAACGGCAATCCACTGTTGATGCTCGAAATGCTGAGCAACTCCCAGCCGCGTGTGATCTTCGTGCTCGCCGGGGAGAGAAAGCCGAGGCTGTCCACGTGCAGGTCTTGCGCAATGCTGAGAGAAAACGCGTGCGCCACATCAAAGGTGGATGGTCCCTTTTCGGGATGGGTATCAAATGGATCCTGCGGGAGCGGAAGCGTCACCGCGCCTGCTCCCGGTCCCCCGCCTACCACTGTGCTCGTATCGTCGAGTGATTTCGACCAGGTATAACTCGCCTGAACTCCCGGTCCGCCGTTGGCAAAGGTGCCTTGCAGCGAGGTTTGCAGCGCGTGATAGCTGGAGTGGGAACTACCGGTGACAACCTGCTCGACGCCAAACCCGCCGATTACATTTCCGTTTGCGTCGAACTGTGTGTAGGGGGCAAAGCCCGGCGACGCACCCTGGAATCCGTTGGGGAAAGTAATGCGCGGCAGCTTCACTCCTGCAGTTCCAATGTAGTTCGCGTCGGCAGTGATGTTCCCAAAATGCCGATCCAGGCCGGCGGTCCACGTTTCAAGATATGCGTTCCCGAAGTTCTGAGAGATGCCATATAAGTCGAGGGGCGTAATTCGATGGCTTGGGGATAGCGCAGCTACGTCCTGCTCGTAGCGATTCACATCCATCACCGTGTTCGCCGGCACCAGCTTCGTGTTGCCGCCGGCGAAGATGTCCTTTCCGTCTGGAGTGAAGACGCGCGGCAGCTCCGCGGGAGTGATTTGGAAGCCGTACCGAATCGGCGCGCCAGGTGCGGCGATCAGCCGTGGATAGACAACGAACGGCGTTGAGCCGGTAAGAAAGTTGTCCTGCCAGATATTCGGCGGAATCGTAGTGATACCGCCGCCGACGTGGGCGTGCAGATTGTCGGTCGCGCGCCAATCGAGCTGAACGCGCGGTCCAAATCCGTTCAGATTTCCGCTGTAGCCGGGCTGCGGATTTACGACGAATTCCTCTTGAATGCCAGCCGAGCCAGGAATAAACCGGAAGCTCGACGTCCGCTTCGCGCGTTCCGAAATGGGAGTATAGATCTCGTAGCGCAGGCCATAATCGAGGACGAGCCGATCAGATATTTTCCATGTGTCCTGGAAGTACAGTCCGGCGGAATTGCGATTAATCGCAGCAGGGCCGATGTGTTCGCCATTCGAAAAATACGACGGCGCTACTCCTCTGTTGTAGGCGAATGGGCTCCCCGTAAGCAGGCTGCTAAGCGTATCCGGAAACGGATCGCCTACGTGAACATCGTGTGTACCACTTTGGGAGGGAATGTTCACCGGCGAATAGGCGATGCCGCCGCCGAAATCATATTCCCCATTTGGGCTTGTTCCGAAATAGGTCGTATCGCGATTCAGGCGGAGTTCGCCCCCGAACTTCCACTGATGCTTGCTAGTCGTCAGGGAGAAGTTCTGCGTGAGCTGAAAGAGATTGCCGAAGGCTGTTTGCACCGATCCGGCGGGAGCATTAAACGATTCGAATAAACCGTCATTAAACTTCAGCGCAGGATCCGTCTGATTTGGCGTGGCAAACGTCGGCGTGGTGCGAATAATGCTGAAGATCGCCTTGAAGCTGAATCGCGGCGAAACGGTCTTCGCGTAGGAGGCCGCGATGTTGCGCTGGCGATCGATGTAGCGCACGCCAAAGCTGGGATCGAGAACAGTCTGATCGGGATTCGTCATCGGTCCGGTGAGGTTGTCGAAGTTCACGCGGAAGAACAACTGCGCCTTGTCACTCAATTTGTGGTCGAGGCGAATAGAGAACTGATCGGCATCGGTGCTCACCTTCGCAGAAGTCGCGTAGGTGTGTGGACCATACGCGCCTTGCGGAAAATTCGGCAGCGGATACCGCGCGAGCACGCGCGCAATGCCAGGATCAACCGGCACAATCAGCGTGTCACCGGCGAAGGCAGTTGTGTCGCGTCCGGCGCGCTCATCGACGGTGGGTACGGGTAGCACTTGGGTGGTCCCGAGCACCTGACGAAATCCCTGGTATTGGCCGAAGTAGAAGGTCTTCCCGCGCCCGTCGTACAAACCCGGCAAAACGACCGGACCGCCGTTGGTAAATCCAAACTCATTCCGTCGAAATGGCGGAATGCGCCCGGGATTTGCGGGCGAGGGATGATCGAAGTAATTGCGCGCGTCCAGCGCCGAGTTACGCAGGAACTCGAATACCGATCCATGAAAGCCGCTGCTGCCCGAACGCGTGATGATGTCAGTAAAACCGGCGGCGCCGCGTCCGATCTCTGCCGGCATCCATCCGGAACTGGATTGGATCTCCTGCACGGCATCCACGTTGAAGTTGGTGAACGTGCCGCCTCCCAACTCGGGATCTGTGACGTCGGCTCCGTCCATGGCGAACACAGCCTCAACTCCGCGCTGACCGTTGATCGCAAACTGCTGCGTGAAGTTGTTGGCGCCATTCGAGTCCGTCATGGTTCCCGCCGCGAGCAGTAAAAGCTGGCTGAAGTCACGTTTGTTCAGCGGAAGCTCGCTGACTGCCTGGCTCGACAAATCCTCTCCGCCTGTTGCGCCGGCTGCTTTCAAATCAGCGATGGTTAAAGTATTCCGGTCCGACAGAACGATTTCGGCAGGCGCGGTATTCGCCGTGATTTGAATGAGGTACGGCTCCGATTGCTTTTGATCGACCGGCGTAACCGATATCTGATAACGGCCAGCTTGCAATTTCCCGAAATGGAATCTCCCAGCACTGTCGGTCATCGCGGTAAGAGAATCGCGATCATTCGCAAGTCGCACGGTTGCCGCGGCAAGCGGATCGCCAGAGGTGTTCCGCACGAATCCTGACCAGGAAAAGTCGGCTGCCTGGGCAGAAACTGCCAGGGCTAGAAAAATGGCTCGCAGAGCCCAGCCAATCCCGTTCAAAGTATTAGCTCTGGTCATCGCAATAGAATTTCACTCGCTTGGGCAGTTGTCGTGGCCTATGATTTTGGCTAAGTCTTTCTCTATGAGAGTTTTGGAGCGAATCGGCCATTCTTGCCGGGCTGGGGTAACGCCGAAATTTCCACGGGGTTACCCCGAGATTTCCACGGGGTAACGCCGATTTTTCCACGGCGTTACCCCCGCATTTTCTGGGGTTACCCCAAGTTCCATTTGAACAGCCGCCGAAT
>CAYNPS010000056.1:0-8445 GCA_964399125.1 uncultured Terriglobales bacterium | reverse complement strand
GTTACCCCCGCATTTTCTGGGGTTACCCCAAGTTCCATTTGAACAGCCGCCGAATGCTGGAGGAGCGAAGTTTTCTTTCCGGAATTGGGAAACGAGACCATACTTCTGTGCTATCCCGAAAATGGGCGAAAGTCAAGCGAGATTATCGCCGAAAAAATGCGCGCCTGCGATCACGTTGATTGCCATTTGCCCGTGCCTTCAACGATTGTGATGTAGCGATCTATCGGGAGATTCGTAAAGCGCTCGACTGCACCGCTGGGCAGCGGCCATTTCACTTCGAGCCAGTCGATTTTCGTCCTCTTGCCGAGCCCGAGAACCATGCGTGGATCGTGTGAGGAGAGATAGCTTCCCCCTCCTACTTTCATGTGACTGCGTTTCAGATCCCCTGCCTGGTACGTCACACGTGCACCGACAGCATCCGGATTCGCCTTCTTGCCTACCAGCTTCACGCCGAGCCAGTGGTTCTCTGCGCCAACGTTGTTGCGCAGCAGCAATGGAGCGCCGTTGTTGCAAGAGATCAGGACATCGATTGCGCCATCGTTGTTGAAGTCGCCAATCGCCAAACCACGGGCTGAAAGCGGCTTCGCGAATACTGGCCCAGCCTGAGCGCTCACGTTCTTGAATCCGGAACCGGTGTTCTGAAACAGAATGAGCGGCTCGCGATAGGATACGCGCGCATCGAGGATGTTAATCAGATCGTCTGGCTCGCCATTGGAGAGAAACAGATCGAGGTTTCCGTCATTGTCATAGTCGAAGAACTTCAAGCCCCAGCCGCTCATCAGGCGTGTGGCATTCCCAATACCTGTGGGTAGCGCCTGGTCATCGAAGGTCTCATCGCCATTGTTTTTGTAGAGCGCGTACATTTCGTTATCGATGTTGGCGACGAAGAGATCGATGTTGCCGTCCTGGTTATAATCGGCTGCATCGACTCCCATTCCCGACCTGGGACGACCGGCTGCGCTGTAAGCGATGCCTGCCGGCTCTCCGATTTCCTCGAATTTCCCATGCCCGCGGTTCATGAACAGGAAGTTCGGGGTGGTGTCATTGGCCACGAAAAGGTCCATGCGCCCATCGTTGTTCACGTCGGCGGCGACCACGCCCCACGCTTTCCCTAAATGGGCCGCAATTTCTGAGCTCTTGCTGACGTCGGTAAAGCTGCCGTCACCGTTGTTATGAAAAACCCAACTCGCCATAGGCTTATAAATGCGCGGGATGCAGTAGTGGCGCTCCTGCTTCTCGACTTGTCCGCAGAATTGGTCTTTTTCCTTGCTGTAATCGACGAAGCGGCAAACAAAGAGATCGAGCCGCCCATCATTGTCGTAATCGAACCATACTGCACTCGATGACCAGCCGGCCGCAGCCACACCGGCTTTCTCGGTCACGTCGCTAAACGTGCCATCGCCATTGTTGTGATAGAGGATGCTGCGTCCGTACTGGGTAACGTACAGATCGGGAAAGCCGTCGCCGTCGTAGTCTCCCACGGCGACTCCCTGCCCGAATCCGCCTCCTCCAACGCCTGCTTTTTCGGTGATGTCACTAAATGTGCCGTCGCGGTTGTTGCGGTACAGAGCATTCCGCAGCGGTGGATTGGGATCGAAGAAGTCGCATTTGCCGCTGTTGACCAGATAGATATCCATCCAGCCATCGTTGTCGTAATCGAGAAAGGCGCAGCCGGCTCCAGTGGTCTCCGGCAAGTACTTGTGCGGTGATGCCCCGCTGCGATGTACCCACGTGATGCCACTCGCGGACGACGGAATTTCCTCGAATGGGTAAAGCGGTGGACCGGCGAACCCAAAACGGGAAAGCATGGAGACCGCGGCTGCCTTGCCGAGGGTCTGAAGAAAGCCGCGACGCGAGAGGAATGAGATGTTCGACCCAACTGAAATGTGTCGGCTCACAATATGTGTCAGAACCGCCGGCGGTAGCCGGTGGGGCGGCCGCGCGTTTGCGGCTGCGCTTCACTAAATACTTGGGTAGCATACCTGCCCGGAGCTGACCATTCGGTCATCTCCGGCCCAGGCGGCTACCGCCGCCGGTTCCGTTACTGCGGAGCCGCCGACGGATTTGCTTCCTGCATCTTGCGGTGGATCGCAAATTCTCGTTCTGCTTCTTCTTTATGTCCTGTGCGGCTCAAAGCCGTCGCCAGATCATAGTGTCCGGCGGGATTTTCTGGCTGAAGCTTCACGCCTGTCTCGAGCGGCTGCAGTGCGTCTGCAAATCGTTTTTCAGCGATAAGAGATGATCCTAACCCGAGATAAGCCTCGGCAAAGCTGGCGTCGAGCTTCGTCGCGCGCGAGAAGTGATCGACGGCTTCGGGCCACTGGCTCGACTGCCGCGCGAGTTCGCCCAGCACATATTCGGCTCCTGCATTCTGCGGATCGATTTTGAGTTCCTGCTCAAAATTCTTCTTTGCCTCTTCTACGACGTCGGCTCCAGGATTCGATTTCGACAATAAGAGCCGACCAAGCCGGTAATGAATCCCAGGCAGGTTTGGATTCATCTCGAGAATCTTGCGATACTCGGCGGCGGCTTCGTCCCACTTCCCTTGCGTCTCCAGAGATTCCGCGTTCAGTTCGTGGACCTGATAAGAAGTCGGAGCCACACGCAGCAGGTCCTGCGAAGCTCGAATCGCCAGATCAGAATAGGCGTGGGTAGCCTGATAGAGAACTTCAGGATCGTCGTGGAAGTCCCGATTCAGAACCTGAAGGAATTCGACAGCCTCGTAGGGCTGATTATGAGTCATGGCGCAACGCAATCCCGCGAGACCGGCTTTTTTCTTCAGGTCGGAGCCGATTGGCTGACGCAGCGCTCGTTTCAGTTCGGGAATTGCTTCAGTGCAGCGCCCTTCAGCGGCGAGGCTTATGGCATGAGTGACAGCGGTCGCCGCGGCCGGTTGCGCGACAGAGCTTTGAGCGGCAAAGAGGCTTGAAAGCGTCAGCAAAACCACAGAGCCGCTGAAAAACCAATGGGACATTACTGAAATCATAAGCCGGAGGAGCAGGCCGTCTCCTCAAAAAAGTAAATGGCAGACGCGGTTACGCCTGCCATTCCCCTTTCTCTTCTGCGTGCGATCAGAAGTAGAACTTCAGCGCCAATTGCACCTGTCGCGCATCCTGAGTCGAGTTGATGACTCCTGTGCTCATATTCGGATGAGCAAAGTTAGGATGGTTGAAGGCATTCAGAAAATCGGCGCGGAATTGGAACCGCCGCACTTCGCCGATTGGGAAGTTCTTCTGAAGGCTGATGTCGGCATCAATGTAGCCAGGCCCAATCACCGGACCCTGAGCTGGGCAGTTGCCGAACTGCCCAGGCGCTGTAGGAGTAACGAACGCAGGGTTGAACCAGAGGAGGCCCGTCTTATCTGTCGTCTTGGGATAGCTCAATAGAGCATCGTTACAGTTAGGACGAGCTCCGGGAGATCCAGTTCCGGTCGTGTCGCTTCCGTACAGGGCGAGCGGGAACCCAGTGTGCCAGGAGACGATCGGGTTCACTGACCAGTTCCCGATCACAGCATCGACGGCTGCGGGCATATCCTTACCAAACTGCTTGCCACGTCCAAGCGGCAGTTGATAGATCGCATAGGCGCTGATGATGTGCTTGGAGTCCCAGTAGCACTGAGCCCATTCGGCATGCTCGTTGTACAGATTCTGGAAGTACGGAGAGGCTGGCGTAGCCTGCGTGGTGCCGCTCCATGTTCCGAAGTAGCCGCTGTTATCCGTCATGCATTTCGAGTACGTGTAGGAAATTTGCGTCTCCAGCCCGTGGCTCTCGCGCTTCTGCAGGACGGCCTGCAGCGCGTTGTATTTCATTGCGCCTATGGAAGCCGTGTCTTTTACCACGCCGAATCCGTTTGGACCGTAGGTCGGCGAAGCCGCTGTCGAGCCGTTGACGCCCGGAGCATTTTGCCCACCTACGTATGGTGTTGAAACCACTTTTCCATTAACGAGCTGATTCTGCGTGAGCCACACTGGAACCATTAGGTGCGTGGCGTGCTGCCCGATGTAGCCAACCTGCAGCGTGGTGTTTCTCGCGATTTCCCGCTGGATGGTGAGGTTGTACTGCTGCGCCATCGCAGGTTGCACCGTCGGACTCCAAGCGAGCATGGTCGCGCCCAGGAACGGATTGCCTCCAATCACTGCGCCAGCGCTCGGTCCGGCTTCAGTGGTGAACGGCGTTCCAGAGGTCACATTGATGGCCTGAGTCTGCGGCGGAGTATTCGGCGGATTTTGCGTTAGGCGCAGATTCGTTCCCGTGCCTTCCAGGTAAGAAGAGATGGTGTACGCGCCGCGAATCACCATTTTGTTCCCGGAACGGGAAGGAGTCCAAGCGAAGCCGATTCTCGGCTGGAAGTCAGGCAGACCATAGGTGGAGTTGTAGAGTCCTCGACTGAAACCATTGCTGCCGGACCCAACCACCGTCGTATTCCCTGGATATTGGAGAGCGCCGGTTGCGATGTTTACGTTGACTTGGCGATTGTTGACTTCCGTCCAGGGTGTACGCGCCTCATAGCGGAGTCCCAGGTTGAGCGTCAGGTGATCGGTAAAGCGCCAATCATCCTGAACAAAACCTGCATACAGCCAATCCTGCTGATGCCACGCTCCGCCTCCTCCGCCGCTCACGCCACGGCCTACCAGCGATGGCAAACCAAGAGCAAAATCGGCTGCCGCCGCATCGGTTTGCTGCGCGGCCGTAACGTTCGATCCGATCGGCGCCGTGTATTGGCCGTCATAGAGTAGCAGTCCAAGTTCGCCGCCGTTGCCGGCATAAAAGACGTTGATTCGATACCGGTTCATCTGGAAGCCGGTTTTGAATACGTGCCGACCGTGGGTGTAGATAACGTTGTCGTTGAACTGAATGACGGTTGATGCGAAGTTCTCGAGAGCTATGTTGTTGCCGATGCAACTCAGCGCGCCGCAAGCGGAATTGGTTACGCTTCCTCCGCCAAATCCGAACAGCGGCAAACCGGCCGAGCTTACGCCATTGATGCCCAGCCCTCCAGCGAGCGACGAGACAGATTTATCGAAGGTGTAGTTGTTGTTGGCAAAATTAATGTAGTTCGTTCCGAATCGAGCCTCATTTACCAGCGAAGGGGACACCATGTGCTCCCAGTTGGTCGAGGTGTTGTAGAGGTTCGCGGTGTTTACGACCGCGCCAAATAGAAGAATGGAGTTGTTGCTGGGATCGTTCTGCTTGCCTTGCGAATAACGAGTGTTAAAACGGTCCTTCGAAGACAAGTTGTAGTCCAGCTTGATGTCGCCTTGATCGGAGTTAAATGCCTGTCCGAAGGAGTCGATCGCCGATCCAAATCCGTTGGGTAGAGGAGTTGCGGATGGATAGAGGCTGGACGTCACCAGCTTCGTAAATGCAGGATCGAGCATTGACGACGGAATGATGTTGTTTGTGAAGGGCACTCTTGCACTTGGCGCAACCAGAGTGCATGGCTTACCTGAGGTGCCCGTTCCTGCTGCGCAGGGATTGAATAACTGCACTCCCTGAGAAAGCAGCGCACTGAAATCGCCCCCACGCTCGGCAGAGGTAAGCACCGTGCAAGTGCCTCCACCGCCATTGCAGGACGAAGTCGGCGGATGATCAAGTCGACCGCCCTGGTAATCGGCGAAGAAGAACAGCTTGTTCTTGAGTACCGGACCGCCCAGTGTTCCACCAAACATGTTCCAGCGAACTTTTGGCGTGCCGATGTGCGTCGTTGGATCGAGCCCGTTCTCCCACTTGTTTGCGTTGAGCGCATCGTTACGGAAGAACTCCCACACATCGCCGTGGAATGCGTTCGTGCCGGACTTCAAAGTCGTGTTGATGATTCCGCCATCGAAGTTGCCGTATTCTGCCGGAGCATTCTGCGTGATGAGGTTGAATTCCTGAATCGCGTCCGGGGCAGGAGTCAAACCGAGGCGGTTCTCCGATGTCTGATTGTTATCGACGCCGTCCAGCAGGAAGTTGTCAGCCTGCTCGCGATTGCCGTTGATGTATGGCCGTCCGCCGCCTTCAGCGGTATTTGAGCCCAAATTGAAACTGGCTGCATCGACCGTGACCGAACCGGGAGCAAGCAGCGTCAACTGCGTAGGATTGCGCGTTGCCAGCGGCAGATTGTCGTTGGTTTGCGCATCGATGACCGTGCTCACTTCGGTCGTGTCGGTGTGCAGCACGGGAGCCTCAGAGCTCACCTCCACCGTTTCTTTCACGCTGCCGACTTTCAGATCGAAATTGATGCGCGCGGTCTGGTCCAGATCGAGCGTGACGGCGGAATGCTGTGCAGACTCGAAACCCGACGACTCCGCCTTGATCGCATATGTCCCAATCGGAACTCGCTGAATGTTGTAGATACCGCTCTCATTCGTCTTCGCTGTGTACACCGTCCCCCGGTTTGTGTCCGACGCGGTGACAGTTGCGCCAACGATCGGAGCCCCGGTTGGATCCAGCACCGTGCCGGTGATGTTCGCCGTCACCTGCTGTGCCCATATCGCTTGTGAGATGACCAGAGTGAAGACAGCCAAAAGGGAGAGCCCTCGCAGGGATTGCAGTCTGCGTTTCACAAAAGCCTCCTGATGCGCGCGAAATTTCTTGATTTCCCGCTATGAGTTGAATAAGCTATATAGCACTCGCAATCATTGTCAAGAAAAAAGTGAGGAATTTTAGAAGGTTCCTTGCCATAGTCCTATAGCAGCTATTAAATTTCTCTATAGCGGATGGATTGCGTGTCAGTGAACGCTCCAGCGCACCCGACAAATGGGACAACACACGATCAGCAGGGTTTCGAAAGCAGAAATCTCGATGCCGGCATACCGGCGCATTCACCGCTTGATTCGTCAGCGGATCGAGAATGGACATCTTCGTCCGGGAGACATCGTTGACTCGGAACGAGAACTTGCGCGCGCCCATCAGGTGAGCTTGATGACGGCCCGCCACGCCTTGGCAGAACTCGAGCGGGATGGACTGGTCGAGAGGCGTCGCGGTTCGGGAACGTTTGTTGCTCCGCCTAAGATTCAATTCAATCGCCTGACCAGCTTCACCGAGCAGATGGCGACGCGCAGTCTGGCGCCGCAATCGAAAGTGCTCTCTTCGCGAATCATCCAGAGCGAGCCGGATATCGCCGCGCGCTTGGGACTGTCACCGATGACTCCTTTATTAGTGATCGAGCGCCTGCGACAAGCGGCCGGCGAACCTTTCGCGCTCGAAACGTGCTACTTCTCCTCGCAGCAATACGGACCCTTGGCCCGAGCTCCGCTCGATCGACAATCGCTGTTCATGCTGCTCCAGAAGGATTTTGGAGAGAAGCTGGCGTACTCAGATGAAAATATCGATGCGACGGTAGCCGATCCACAATTGGCAAAACTTCTGAGCGTTCCCCGGGGAGCGCCGCTGCTCAGGATTCGCCAGGTAATCTTCGCCGATTCAGGAAAGGCGATCACCTATGTTTTGGGCCTGTATCGCTCCGATCGGCATACCTTTACTATTCGTCGGACACGCTAGCCTTCATTGCACCTTCTGCAATCGCGCAATCAGTTTCTGAACCAGATTCTCTTCTGAGTCCGACCACAAAACCCGACCACTAATCCCGCAGTGCTTCTCAACTGCCGAAGTAAAAGCAACCAGCTTCTGCACGTTGGCTTTTACACGATCCTCGCTGATCTGATCGAGATCCAGTTCCTCATGGAGGAACGGCGTGTCGAGCCCGAAGTCGATCTCGATGTGTCCATCTTCCTGGTAGATGCCGTCCTCAAAGTCAGTTCCGTAAACGGTGAACTTCACCGGCTGAGGCTCCAGGCGCCACGTAGTGTCCAGCCCGCCTCCCGTTTCGGGACTCCACAAATCCCACAACCCTTCAAATTCATAAGCATGGTCAGAGTGAATATGCTCGGAGGCAAGCTCGATCGCCTGTTCAGGCGTGGCGCGGTAATCGAATGTCTGCTCGAAAACCGGAGGCTCATTCCACGAAATGCCATGCACCGCGAGATATCCAATTCCCGGACGAGAGGACGAAAACGGGAACTGCCGCAGAACCGAGAGAGCCCGCGGCATCATCTCCGGCTCGCCAAAACCAGGAAACCAGAGACTCAGGTAGAGACGGTCAGCCATGCAGGGATTATTTTACTGGCGAGCACTTGGCGGTCGGCGCTCGGCAGTTGGCACTCGGCTTTCGGCAAAAACAACTGCCAGTTTCATCACGGAGGCATGCAGAACGCGGATCTTTGATTTATCCGTGATCCGTCGCATCCATGTGTATCCGTGTGAGCTTATGGTTTGCCGTTGCTCTAGCCGAAGGCCAATTGCCAACTGCCAAGTGCCGAGTGCCCGACTGCCCGACTGCCCGACTGATATGCGATACTGATAAAGCGCGACCGTCAGCCTGACTGCCGTTCGCTGAAATCCCTCCGCCAGCGTCCCCGTCGTCTAGCCCGGCCTAGGACATCGCCCTTTCACGGCGGTAAC
>CAYNPS010000055.1:0-22624 GCA_964399125.1 uncultured Terriglobales bacterium | reverse complement strand
ATCCTTGAGTTCCGTTATGGGATCTCTTTCATCAGCGTTGAGCAAGCCAAGAAAAACCTGCAGAAAGAAATTCCCGATTGGAACTTCGAGAGCATCAAGCGACAGGCTCACGACCGCTGGAATGAAGTCCTCGGGCAGATACAAGTGGAAGGCGCCACGCCGGAGCAGAAGCGAGTCTTCTACACCGCGCTGTATCGCAGTTATGAGCGGATGGTCAACATCACTGAAGACGGACGCTATTACAGCGCGTTCGATCATCAGGTGCATCAAGATGCGCGTCCATTCTATGTGGACAACTGGCTGTGGGATACATATCGCGCTCTGGAGCCGCTGCAAACCCTGCTGAATCCCGAGATGGAGGCGGACAAGCTGCAATCTTTTGTCCGCATGTATCAGCAATCGGGCTGGATGCCGACCTTCGCTGTGCTTTGGGGCAATCATGAATGCATGACGGGCAATCCCGTCGCTCCATGGATGGCGGATGCATGGGCGAAAGGGATCAGGAATTTCGATCTGGCTACTGCTTATGCCGGAATAAAGAAAAATTCTGTTGACGGCACCTGGTTACCCTGGCGCCGTGGACCGAAGACATCGCTCGATGATTTCCTTGCTGAACACGGCTACATGCCGGCGCTTCGTCCAGGAGAAAAAGAGACGGTCGCCGAAGTTCATCCCTCAGAGCGGCGGCAGGCGATTTCAGTCACAGAGGCACAAAGTTACGACGACTGGAGCGCGGCACAATTGGCGCGCGCCCTCGGCGATGACGCGGATTATCGATTTTTCCTGAAACGGGCCGCCAATTACAAAAACCTCTTTCGTGAGGAGAAGGGTCATGTCTGGCCCAAAGATGCCGCGGGCAATTGGATTGAGCCCTTCGATCCCGGCTGGTCGGGCGGCCAGGGCGGACGCGACTACACCACCGAGAACAACGGCTACACCTACGACTGGGACGTGCAGCACGACCTCGAAGGATTATTCGAATTGATGGGCGGCCGGGCGAAATCGGAACAAAAATTGGATCAGCTGTTTCGCGAACCACTGGGCAGAAGCAAATACGAGTTCTGGGCGAAGTTTCCCGACGCCAGCGGCCTTGTCGGCCAGTTTTCCATGGGCAATGAACCGAGCTTGCACATTCCTTACATCTACAACTATCTCGGCGCGCCCTGGAAAAGTCAGAAGCGCGTCCGCATGTTGCTGGACACTTGGTTCACCGATACCAATTTGGGTATGCCCGGCGACGAGGATGGTGGTGGGACGTCGTCCTTTGTCGTTTTCTCGATGATGGGTTTCTATCCCGTAACTCCTGGAGTGCCGATCTACAACGTCGCCAGCCCGGTCTTTGATCGCATCAGCATTCGCCTGCACAACGGAAAAACCTTCCGAATCGTTTGCTTGAACAATTCGAAAGACAATAAATACATTCAAAGTATCCGTCTCAATGGAAAACCTCTGAATCAGGTTTGGTTCCGCCACGCTGACTTGGTCAACGGCGGAACGCTTGAGTTAGAAATGGGCAATGCTCCCAATACCAAGTTGGGAACAGATCCGTCTAGTCTGCCGCCCTCGGCCATTTCGATAAACCCGGCTGATTTTGCTGGAACCTCTCAATGAAGGCGGACCGGGATTTCGAAGGCACAATTAGGGCTCGTAGGAAAGTCGTCCTATTCTGACGTAGTCCCCCAATTGAATTTAACCTTCGGCTTGCAACGGGGCGCGCCAAGAGTGAGTTGCGTCTGACCTTTCGATTTGCCTTTAACAAAAGGCAGGATGCCTGTCTGTAGTTGGCCCTCCGAGTCGGTTTTCAGTTTTCCATTATGGACTTCACCCAACGAGTTGGCTTCAAGATCGACTTCAGTATCGGCAGGGAATCCCGCACCCTCAATAAAAGCTATTTCGAACTTAGGCAGTAGCCGCACAACGTCGAGGGTACATCCATGATCGGTGCCCTCAATCGGATTGGGCACAATCGTCAGGAATGCTCGTTCCTTTCGATCCTTTGACAGCAGGCCCGCTCGGAACGGCTCTCCAGGAACGAAGTCTGGCAGGATAATCACGCGGGGATCATTAGGGCCGTCTATTACCTGCCCGTCTTTTGCCAACAATAGATCACTGCCGGCAGCAACAACATCTGCGTTCATAGTAATGGGAATGGTGACCAGATCATAACGATCTGCTGTAAACCCTGAGCCAAATAGTTGGTAACTGACAACCAGAGAGTCACCATTTCTCCCTCGAGACACTTCCTTTGCTCTTAACTGAACTCCCGAAGAATTCAGCCGACCGCTGCTCAAGTTTCGCTGGAGATTAACGATCTTCTCGACCTCGGCGCTCTGATCTGTGCTGAGATCCTGACAGAGGACGGCAGGATCCCCGGATATGAGGAGAATGGCAATTGCGAATAGCGGGGTTAGTAGTGCTAACGAGCGGCGGCATAGCTGGGCGAGGTTCATGGTGCCCTATTCTAAGTTGCCGAGTACCGGATGCCCACAGCGCGCGAGCGCAGCGCGAGATTCCATGTAGCCTCTTGCGCGTCTTTTGCTCTAAGGATGTTTTGTTGCCATGCAGAGTTTATGTTGGAAGTTTTCTCTGCCAAGGTCCGACAAACTTCTTCGTCTTTCCTCAATTTAGCCTGCCTGCCGTCAAGCCGAGTTCTATAAAAGGCGATGTCAATTTGCCTGAGGTTCGAGATTTTGGGCGTCAGTCACATTTGAAGGGGAATCCGTAAACGACTTTTCTGGTGAGAAGGCGACCTTTTCATATGTCTTACCTATTTTGCGGATGGCATCGTGCCAGCCGTCGTCCCAATTGATGCGGGCTTCGTTGCCGACAACGGTCCATGTTCCGTGCGCCGTGCCCATCGTCTTTTTGGCTTCGCCGCTTGGATCAAGGGTGATATAGAAGTGCCCGCCCATGCCGTCGCCAACTCGCCATTTGCCAAGGAAGTTTCCGCGACCGAGAGACGCTGCATTATCGGAAGTCTTGAATTCGATGCGTGCGATCTCGCCCATTGAGAACGTTTGCTGGTGACCATCTTTGAAGATAATCACCAATGAATTCTGATCGGCGGCGCTGACGATCGTGGTGAGGCTAAGCAGAGCGAAGATGAAAGAAAGCCTGGCGAGCAGTCGCATACACAGCTCCTCGAAACCTTCTGATGGAACTTTGGCCCGTGTGAGGAGCATACGCGAGATCGACGCGAAAGGTTCCGCAAAAACGGAGGGGGATGCTTGGAGCTCTATGCTGATTCTTTCCGATTACGTATCCGCGCGCGAATGGCCTCATAGCGCTTTTCAAGGCGCTGCAGATCGTCGTCCGAGAGTTTTTCGACGTCGATGAGCTCGTCCTCTGCTCCGCTGATGGAGCGGACGATTTCGTTCAGCTTCAAGTTGATCGCCTTCGAGTCCCGATTCTGCGCGTGCTGGATCAGAAAGACCATGCCGAAGGTGACGAAGTTCGTCCAGGAGTTCATGATCAACTGCCAGGTATCGGAGTAGTGCATGGCGGGACCTCCCGCGAGCCAGACGAGCATAGTCGCCATCGCGGCCAGGAACGCCCAGGGAGTGCCGACAAGATCGGCCGCGCGTCCGGCGAAGCGTGAGAAGAATCCAGCGTCTGGAGATTGCGGTTGAGGCATCGGGTCCTCCGGCTTATCAGAAGTTCTCACCTTTTGATGCGAGCGTGTTGGCGCACGCGTTCGCATTCTGCGGCCTCTTGGAACACAAGGCGCTTGCTACCGCACATACGAACAACTTTCGCGGTTAATACAGGCGGACACGCTTCTGTTTCCCATCATTTCGACCGCGTAGTATCAAGACGCAGAAAGCGAACCGCATTGTTGTAAAGAATGTCGCGTTTCTGTTCGGGCGTGAGGTAATCGGCGTTCTGGATGAGGCTGATGGAATAAGACATGAGCTGCGGCCACTGCAGTTGGTCGGTGCCGTACATAACGCGGTCCTCGAATCCTGCTTCAACCATGCGCTGAATGTAGCGGTTCACTTCTTTGAGCGGATAGCTCCAGATCAATCCAGCAACATCGACGTAGACATGTGAGTTCTCCTGGAGCAATGCAAGCATGTTGTCGATCATCGGATAGCCGGCGTGCATGACTTGCACGCGCAATTTTGGATGGCGCGCCAGGAGATCCTCAAGCAGAAGCGGATTGCCCATCGAGGCGCGATACTTCTGCATGGTGATGTTTGCCCGACCTGATCCGCCGGTGCCCATGTGGATGGCGACCGGCACGTCGAGCTCCTCCGCCAGCGCGAAATACTGATCAACGGAAGGATCGCTTGGCGACAGACCTTCGTACTGCAGTCCGATTTCGCCCATGACTTTGAAGCCGTCCTGGGTGAAATCCTTGCGCAAGTCTGCGATGGCTACACGCTTGCCGGGCGTCATGCCTTCATTGAAGCTGGTGCCCGGAATCACACGTCCGGGCGCAGCATCCTTCCACTTCTGCACGCTCTTGGGATCGCCGAAGACGACGGCGGTAACGTTGAGCCGCTGCATCTCTGCCACCACATCCTTGATGTACTCGCCTTTCGCAGCCGGATAAAGCTTGGGCGTGCATTCTTCCTGACTCCAGCCAATCGGAGCTTCTTTCGAGCTTGGATCCGACGCAAGAAACTTGGACTCGTTGGGGCACATCGGACCGCCGGGAAACGACTCATCCATCGCGTGCACGTGAACGTCGATGACTGGCGGTACCGTCGTGGTGGTGTTCTGGCAGGACGATGGTTCAACAAGAACTCCAACTAGAACTGCTGCGCAAAAAAACGCAGAGAACAGCTTCTGAAGGATCATCAATCATCTCCGACGATGCTGAGAAACGATGATACTTGGAAACGCGATGCGCGACGCTAGTGATAGTCGCGCTATGAACTAGCTTTCAGCTTCGCAATCTTCTCTTCTGCGGCCTGACGCAGTTGCGCTTTGAATTGATCATTGGCTTTATCGTTGGGCAACAGCTCTAGACATTTCTGTTCGGCGGCGAGCGCTTCTGCATTTTGGCCGTTGGCGAGATACGCGTCCGCAAGGCTGTCTTGCGTGTTGGCCGATTCAGGGTAGGCTTCAGCGTTCAGCTGCAGCAGCGCGAGCGCGTCGGCCTTCGCCTGGGCTACGTCGCGCGAGGAAGTGGCTGACGCATTTTGCGCGGGCATGTCTGCGCCGACTCCGAATCCCGCAGCCTGCAGTCTCTCGTAGCCGAGAATGTTCAACATCGATTCCGGAAATAGGAATGCATTTGGATCGCGCTTGCGCGTGTCGTGGAAGATCTGCACGGCGTGGGTCGCACCTCCGGGCTGAGAAGCCGCTGTCCAGAATTGGGAAACCGGCGTGGCCTTCGGGGTAAACTTCGCAGTCGCGCTCGCAGGATTCTTCTGGAGCGTGTCCACGTAAAACGCAACGATCTGCTTCGGCAGTTCGGGGTGAGGTCCGAAAATCTCGGTGCCGTGACGCCCATCCTTAAACCCCACAAACTTGTTGCGCGGATTACCCGTGAGCTCGGCAAACCACTGCATGAGCTGCGGAGCGTCGCTTGAGTATTCGTCGTCGGCCGCAGCCGAGGTGAATAGCGGAATCCAGGCACTCTGCCGCAAATAATTCACACCCGCGGTATCAGTTGGACCGGCGAGCAAAACAAGCGAATGAATTTCCGGATGCCGGCTGGCGAGCTTCACAACATTATTCACACCGCACGAGCCACCACCTCCGCCGATGCGATTTTTATCGACGGCGGGTTGCGAGAGCAGCGAAGCGAAAGCGGTGTCGAAATCACTGGGCCATTTCTCGTGGATCTGTCGCTGCACTTCCGGGTTGGCATCGTCAAAGCGCGGACCACCGCTCTCGCCGAAGCCGCGATTGTCGATGGTCAGCGCGCTGATCCCCGCTGCCGCAAGCTGTTCCGCCACGGGAGTCCACGACTTGCGATTGGTGTTGCACATGTGCAGAAGGATCACTGCAGGCGCCGATTTTCCGTTTGCCTTGGCAGCGTAGAACGTGGCCTTCAGGTGAGTGCCGTCCGAGGCGGCGAGATCAATATCGCGCGGCGCCGACTGTCCAGCGAAGAGAACCGACGAGGAGATCAGAAAAGCAAGAAGCAGACGCTTCATGAGCAAGATCGTACCTTCCTTGAATCAATTGCTGCTGCCCAAAGCCCAGTATGCATTTCGAGCTCTCACTCGATCTTTGTCGTTGCCATCGCGCAGACGAACTGAAATCGTGTGCGCACCTGGCTTCGGATTCAGAGGCTGAAAACTCAGCAGGTACCGATTTGGGATATCGGTGTTGATGAACGCGAAATCAGACTCAAAACTGCGGCGGGTCTTAAACTTCAGGGAATCCCCACCGCTTAGATTCGCCAGACCTTCCGCGACGTTCTTTTGCATGCCCTCAATAAGCATCTGCATGGGAGCGAGCAGATTCATCTTTGTAGTCTCAACAGGTTCGGCGAATCCGTGCAGAAGTTGCGATCGTGAGGGCGAGAAGGTCAAGCTATAAACTACGGTGTCTTTCAACGTCAGCTTCTGGACGATGCCGGGAAGTGTCTGTACTCGGCTGCCATGATCGCGGCTCTCGCTGACAAGGATCAGCACGTGTCGTCCCTTTCTGGGTTCTAAAAGCCTGAGAGAGTAGCCAACTGCGTCGAGAATCGCGGCCCCATTGTCGCCTGGAGTCAGCAATCGCAACCTTTGCGACACCTTATCGATATCATCGGTAAAATCCTGGAACAGCCGAGGCTCGCTGTCGAAACTGACCACGGCCGTTTCTCCCTGCGTTTCTTCAACCAACGCCGTCAACATGGCTCCGAGCCCAGCAATGGTCGTAGAGCAGGGCAGCTTGCGTGATCGGCAGTCCCGGCGCTCCGCTTCGGTATAGAAGGGATCATCAGCAGCGACGCCCTTTTCTTTCGTAAACTGCAGCGAGGCGCTGCGCCCAACTTGAACCGCTAAGACGATTGACACCGGGCTGCTATCGCCGGTTTCGTCGAGCATCACAGTTTGCTCAACTCCGTTGTCTTCGATTACGAAGTCGTTCGCTGTGAGTCCGTAAACAGGATCGCCCTTTGGTGAATAAACGCCAGTGGGAACTAATACGAGGTTGGTCTGACTTTGAAACGTCGGAGGTTTTTGCTGAGCCGCAATTCCTTTTGGGATCAGGACGGCAAGCAGGATGCTCACTAGCGCGCGGCACTTGGCTCGCGTCATAGAGGCCGTGGACGCCCAGATGACACAGGTATGCACCAGCCGAACCATCCCGAGATGGTACTCCCACGGGCAGCCGCCCCCTGAAAAATTCTGCTTATGGTCGCCCCGATGCCTCTCCGTTCTTCTGGCGTTTTTCAGGATGTCGCGCCACAATGAATGCCCTCTGGTACAGGTCAGTGACTAGTTGGGAATCGTGCCATGTTGTGCAGTTCGTAACCGAGCTCTTCTATGACGACTTCAGCACTTGCTTCTCCGCGTCCCCGATTTCGGATCGAACGCTATGCGCCGGGAGAAATGGTGCCGTTCGCCGCAGACGCAAACCCACTGCATCGAGACATCGGCAAGCCGGCAGCCGTAAGTAAACCGGCGGCACGTCCCGGCGATTTCATATTGACGCACTCCGCCGGGGTATTCGGTCGTCTAATTCGATTCGGCGAATGGCTACGCTATCGCGGAGATGACAAGATCTACGCTCATTGGAGTCATGCGGCGATTTTCGTCGATGATGCAGGCGGAATCGTAGAAGCCCTCGGCGGAGGCGTGCAGAAAAGAAACATGACCGTCTATCGCGAAACCGAATACGTAGTCGTTCATCTTCCCGAGGACACCAGTGCCGCAGATCGTGACCAGGCAGTGCGCTTTGCCGAGTTCTGCTTGAACGAATCCTATGGTTGGCTGACCATTGTCAGCATCAGCCTGAGCCTATTAACTGGAGCCAAGTTCGGCTTTGGGATCGATGGCCAGCAGATTTGTTCTGCGCTTGTTTCGCGTTGCATTGAACGAATCGGTGAAATCTTCACCGAGAACGAGCCATGGCATCTCATGCCGGCCGATCTTGCCAAACACTTCGACGTGCGTTTGACAGGAGACAAGGGCAAGATTCCGCCGGCAGATCTGGGCACGATCGCATTCTCAAAGCCCGGCAAAAGAAAACGTCATCAATGAACTTCTCTGACGCGTGCCTGGGTTTCAGCCGAACACTATGTTTATCAGTGGAATCGGTCAGAGATCTTCTAATGAACACTGCTGGCAGATTGTTGCGAGAGAAAGGCTGAGACGTTTTCACGTCTCTTCGGCCCAGAAGTCCGCACGACAAAATAGGGCTGACTGTTCAGCTCTGCCCCGAGGCCCGGATAGAGCCAGGCATTCCCATTTCGCCTCAGCTCGAAGTAGTACTGAATAGGGAATGGTGAATCGGTGTAGCTCGCGGGGATTGTAGCTCTTGCTTGTGTACCTTCGATGGCCATTTCCACCTCTCGGTACCGTTCAACCTGATTCACATGGCGATAGAGTAAAGAGACCGAGACAGGGGACCGATCTTCTTCTTCCATTGTGAGAGCTAATTCCATGTCCTGTTTCGGAACGAACTCAGTCGGCGGAACATGCTTGCATTGAATGGACTCGCGGCGCGGCCGGCCCAGTGTTGCATTGATTGCCGAGCGGACGTTCGGGGATGGAGCAGGCATCGCTGGTAAGGCTTCAAGCCGCTTTGCCATTTCGCTGATGTCGTCATCGATTGCAGGTAAGCGATCACTCCAGTGGCCACGCTGGTACGGACGTGGACCGTACGTGATGTCGTTCACGTAAGCCCCGCCAGCTTCAGCGGTAAAGTTCGCCCAGGTGTCGCGCGCGTGGCGATACAGCTTTACTGCCTCTTCCAAGGCACTGCGATCTCCCGATTGCTCGTAAATGGCATAGAGCATCGCGCTGCGCAGCTTCGCGGCAAAGAATCGGCCAATCCCAATTTGGATCTTTACATCCGCCGAGAGGCGACGGAATTCTGGCGTGTTTTGTTTAATTCCCTTCTCTGCTTCGGCCAGTTGCGCGCTTGCGAGTTCAGCCAGGTTTTCGAGCCACTGCGCGACTTCGATTGGGGTGTATTTTGCTCCATGCTCGCCTTTGAGGAGCTCGGCGGCGAAATCGTTGATGCGGGCAAAAAGTTGCGGATCGAGTGGACTGACATTGCCGAAGACCTTCGGATCAGGAGTGTCTCCGTACGGCGAATATTTCGCCGCATCCACGATGGATTGGTTGGTGTAGAACTCCGGGCCATAGGTATCGTTCGCGGCTGAAGGCAAATGAGCGGTCGTGATCAGAGGAATGATGCGAGTTGCAGCGCCAAGCGCACCCTCGACTGCCGCGGCAGCACTCGAAAACTCTTTGCGGAACTGCCTGCGCCAGGTATCCGGGTCGGCGTCGGGGTTGTAGAGCAATCTGCCCCATACACGATATGTATAAAGATACTTTTCCCAATCCCGAACTGGATTCAGCGAAGCGTCCGCATAGGCGCAGCGACTTCCGGGAAGTCCGGAGCCGCGACGGCCTTTGAACGATAAGGGCTCATAAAGCTCCGCTCCATTGCTGCCACAGAATTGAAACGCGCGCGCGTGAGCTGCGGTAGAAAGCGGATCACCCCATAGCAAGAATCGATGTGTACCGGGCCAGATGCGATAGATCAGGCTGTAGGGACGATCCTCGCGTAGGAAATCGGCGTATCCGTAGCGCGTGAAAATTCGTGATCCTGTACTAAGCGCGAAGAACGTGCCGTTCTGCGGGGTCTCGCGCGGCATTTCAAGATCGCGAATCGCTGTCTGCTGGTACGGCAGTCCCATGTGCTCGGCCCAGTACTTGGGCGAGAGCTTGACAGGCATGCCGGTAGCCAAAGCCGAATCAATGAGCTTCTGATCGAGTCCCTTGGGATGCAGGTCGATCTCGACGCGACGTCCTGATTTGGGAAAGCCATCGAAGACGGTTTTCCAGAAATCGTAACTGCCTTCGCGCACGCCACTCTCACCGTGAGTTCGCAGAGTCACGCCGCTGATGTCCGGACTCGCCTTCAGCAACGCCGCGAGTGCATCCCGGGAATACGCTGCGTGATTTTCTGGAGTGAGTCCCGAAATGGTGTAGTTGGACTGCGGCGTGTCGGCCCACTGATAGCCGTGCGTCCAGATGCCGAGTTGAAAATCGATTCCATGAGCCACCGCCTCGCGCGAGATGAACTGCAGCATCTCCAGGTTGCGATCGCGTTCTGCATCAGGCAGATTGACGGCTCGGACGGTATATCCGGGGACTTGCACGAGAAATGGATAAGCAAACAGAAAGTAAGAATCAGTTACATGCTGCAGAAAATCGAAGCCGATTCCCAGATTGAGACTGAAGCGATTAATGCGCTGGGTGGCCAGCATTGAAAAATATGCCGTCCAGTTTTCGCGATCATTGAACCAGGGCTTGTCCTGGACATCGCTCACAAACAGCCGGCCGATACTGCGCACCTGATTGAACGGCTGCTCGATGACGACCTTTTGCGCGTTCACAATATCTCGCGGGTCTTCACCGTGGCGGATGCGATCGGCCAGTTCGAGCAGGGCATACATCAACCCATGAACATCCGCTCCGCACGCAAGCAAAAACGGTCTGCTATTGTCCTTGGACCGCACGATCGCGAGAGATTCCGGGGTACTAGGACCGGAAACTCCGGCATTCCTTAACGCAGAGAGAGCCATAGGCGCCTGAGCGCCCGCAATAACAATGATGAGATCGGATTGCGGAACTTCGGTGATCGAGCGAAATTGCCGAACAGGACTTCCCTGCTGAGAAATGGCTTCTCGCAGCTCCTGTCGTGCCCATACGGCTGGTTGGCTGGCCGCGACTGCGTCGTCAGGATCCGAGACTAAGGAAATTCCGGGACCTGTCGCGGAAAAAAAGGTAGAGCGAGTGGAAAGAGCTCCGAACGAGAGAGCGCCAAGTTCAAGAAAGCGTCGCCGGGTCAGCCGATTGCGTTTCACGGCTCAACATCTTAAACGCAGATCAAACCGACCCACGGGACCGTCTTGAATCGGAGAGGTCTTCTCACCCCGAATTGTTCACATCCCTTTTACGAATGCTCTTAAGATTTGTCATCCTGAGGCCCTTTTTTGGCCGAAGGATCTCCCGCGATGATTCAGCCTTAATTGCTCTGTTCTGGCTCTCGCCGCAGAAGCCCCGTGTTCGTGGACGAGGAGCCTGGCAAGCACATTTCACGTTGAGGGATTCCGGGATATCCTTCGGCCAAAAGAGGCCTCAGGATGACAGTTGCATACAGTCTTGAATTCTTTCTTCGCTACGAGTGCACGACCACCTGCACTTTTTTCATACACCAGCTATCAATGATCCAGGTTATAACCTCTCATTTCGGACACTTCCTGCATACCACACCGACGTAATTACCAGTTACTCCACGTCGTTTTCGTTGATCGACACGGGCCCATTCACAGTCGAGAGCCTGACCAGCGTCGGACCAGTTCCGAATTGCACACTTTTATTGTTGTCGTCGAAGTCCTTGTGTGCCGTTTCGCAGCCAGAACAGTGGAAAGGCGAATAGCCGCGCGTCTGCACGAGCACGCCTGATGTGTAGTTGTTTGGCATCTTCAATGCCAACGGGCCGTTCGTCGATTCCGCATCCAGGCCTTTCCCATCCCAGGAAGTACCTGCAAGTTTTACGGCGATCGGACCATTCTCAGCCCGGAGGCGCACATCACCAGAGCCGCCGGCATAGCTGATTGGCCCATTCGTGATGTCAGCGCTGATCTCGCCGGAAGAATCTTTAATCGACAGCGGACCGTTTGTGTTCTGTACTTCGACCTTGCCGCTCATTCCCGAAAAGGAAATTGGGCCGTTGAGGCCGCTCAGCGAGAGGGAACTCGAACGTGGCGCTTGGACGATCAAACAGGAGGTCCAGTCGCCGTCTTCGGGACCGCTCACACTTAACTGCCCGCCATCAAAAGAGGTCTTAATGCCCACGAGACGTCGTTCGGCCGTGGCTTCGTCATCGTCCGTCGCAATCTTGCAATTCAAAACTGCAAAATCCTTGCGATCGCTCCCATAGACGTAGATCCCGCCATTCTGCGCGGCGCGAACCCGCACTGTGGACGAAGTCTCAGGCAACGTAAGCCGATCTTCGGAGCGCGCGACTTCGCGACCATCGGAGCGCACGCGAATCTGGTCGCACGCGGTGATGGGCTGATCGCCATCGATGCTGATGTTAAGCCCATGATGGCTCGCGGATGCCGTGCTGGTAAGAGTCCCAAATGAGAACAGCGTAAACGCAACCAGAGTACCTGTTCGGAGCATCGAACTAGACCTCCTGTCTCTGCGAATAGACTTCCGGGCGCAGTCGGGGTTAGCAGAACTTTTTTGGAACTCTTAGTTTTATTTGCTGACGCGAATTGGGCTACCAGCTTGTAATGAAGTGTTGCCGGGTAGCCGCTTGCTTTTCAGCACGATAAACGATGCTGTACAATTTCCGTTTCAGTCCGGGGTCTCGGGCTCGCTATCTAGCCGTATCGGTCTCTCTTGAAGCTGTTCTCGTGTTGTTTCTTTGGAGGAAACGCGCATGTCACCTCGCTTTATGAGTTTTATAGGCCGTCTGTTGCTGATAATCGTCGCTGCATCTGTGGGGTTGGCGGCGCAGCAGTCCAATCAAGGGACGGCGACGCAGTCGAATAATGCGGCGGCGCAAACCGCTCCCGCGCCACCCGCAAATCCCAATCCCAACACCAGTTCTTCGGACGAGAATCAACCGTCCAAGGCCGATGTATTTGCCGGATACTCATGGTTGAGTCCCAACGGAGCGATAAACGGCAACAAAGGTATTCCGGACGGATTCACCTTCGCAGCGTCGTACTGGTTCAACAAGTACTTCGGCGGCGTGGTTGAAACCGGCAATCACTTCGGCGATATCAACACCATTAACACTCTCACAGCCGGTCCAACCTTCCGCATTCCGTTAGAGGGTTTGACGCCGTTCGGGCTAGCCAGCTTCGGCATTAATCACGAAGAAGCCAAAGGATTTGGCAAGTCTCTTGGATTCGGATTCACTGGTGGAGGCGGATTCGATCTGCAGGCGTTTAAGGAGCTTTCGATCCGCCTGTTCGAGGCCGAGTACGAATACGGACACCATAACTTCGGATTTGTGAACGGCCCCGGCGCCGGCTCGGTCCGCGATAACATGGGCGCGGTAAAAATCAGCGGCGGCCTGGTGTTCCATTTTGGCTCTTTGGGACCGCCTCCTGCTCCGCCGACCGCATCCTGCTCGGCACAGCCGACCGAAGTGATGGCGGGAGAGCCGGTACAGATCACCGTAACGCCCTCGGGATTCAATCCCAAACGAACGCTCAGCTACACCTACACCGCAACCGGCGGGAAGGTGAACGGCAACGGCGCGACGGTTAACGTCGACACGGCTGGCCTTGCTCCTGGTTCGTACACCGTTACGTCAAATATCACCGACGGCAAGAAGGGGACCGCAAGCTGCAACGCCACCTTCAGCGTGAAGCAGAACCAGCCGCCGACAATCTCCTGCTCGGCGAATCCGACCACCGTTCGCCCGGGCGACACAGTCCAGATTAGTTGCCAGGGCCAAAGCCCGGATAATCGTCCGCTGACTTACAAGCATGAGTCCAGCTCAGGTCAGCTCACGCCCAATGGTCCGAATGCGACGCTAAACACGACCGGCGCGCAACCTGGTCCGATTACTGTGACCAGTACCGTGACCGATGATCGCAACCTGAGCGCGAACACGCAGACAACCGTGACGGTGGAAGCTCCGCCTCCGCCGCCTCCACCGCCGCCGCAAGCGAGCAAGATCAATCAGATCGAGTTCCCGAATACGGCGAAGCCGTGGCGCGTCGATAACACCGCGAAAGCCGTGCTCGATGACGTGGCTCTGCGTCTGCAGCGCGAACCCGATTCCAAACTCGTAATCGTTGGATCGACCGATCCGAGCGAGAAGCGTCCGAACCTCTCCGCCGAGCGTGCGGTAGATGCGAAGTTCTACCTCACGAACGACAAGGGCATCGATCCGAACAGAATCGAGTGCCGTTCCGGCGGGACAGCAGGGAAGGTCGCTGAGTTCTGGATCGTGCCGGCCGGCGCAACTTACCAGGGCACCGAACCGGTCGTGGATGAGACCAAGATCAAACCAATCCCGGATCATCCAGCCCCGAAGAGGGCCCCAGCTCGGCGTCGTCCAGCGGCTGCGGCTAAGAAGCCGAGCTAGGTTAGTCGTAACCCAAAACAACGGCCGAAGGAGAAATCCTTCGGCCTTGTCATTCCGAGCAAAGCGAGGAATCCCTACTACTCCGAGAATGCATGGGTAGGGTAGGGATTCCTCACTGCGTTCGGAATGACAGTACATAACCGGCGTTCCGCCATTTAGCTTTCGCACGCTCCCGCCGAGCACCCCGCAGCTTCCATTAGACGAAAGTTGCTCCTTTAACCCCCTCGACGGCACTATAATTTTCTTTTCCCACTGCTCAGATTGCTCGCAGTACGGAACTACTCGCTCAAGGACTATTCATGGCATCAGGGGACTTAGCCGTTCAGGACCTTGCACAAGGTTCTGAGCGCAACCGTATCGTCAACGACTTCAGCATTCAGGTAGCAACAGTAAACGGATCGGGATCGCAGTCGGCCAACACCGTCCTGCTCCGCAGCCTCTTCCGCATGGGCATTCCGGTGTCCGGCAAGAACCTCTTCCCGTCGAATATCGCCGGTCTGCCGACGTGGTACACCATCCGCTGCAGCAAGCACGGCTATGTCGCGCGCAAAAAAGAGATCGACATGCTCGTGGCGATGAATCCCGAAACAGCTAAAGAAGACGTAATGTCGCTTGATTCCGGCGCCGCCGTCGTCTACGACGAACCGCTGAAGCTCGACGGGCTCCGCTCCGACCTCATCTTCTACCACGTTCCTTACGACAAGATCGTCGCGACCGTCTGCCCCGAAGCCAAGCTGCGCAAGCTTGTCAAGAACATGATTTATGTCGGCGTCGTGGCGCAACTGCTTGGCATCGACATGAAGCAGGTGGAGGTTGCACTGCGCAAGCAGTTCGCGAAAAAAGTAAAAGCCGCCGACCTGAACATGAATGCCGCGCGCGCCGGCTATGACTACGCTGCCGCCTCGCTCACGAAGAAAGACCCGCTCTGGGTCGAGCAGATGAACGAGAACGAAGGCAAGATCATCATCGATGGCAACGCTGCCGTCGCCCTCGGAGCGATGTTCGCAGGAGTCACCGTTGTCACGTGGTATCCGATCACGCCGTCTTCTTCGGTCTGCGAGCAGTTGATCGACTATATGAAGAAGTACCGAATCGGTCCGGACGGCAAGGCGACGTTCGCCATCGTGCAGGCCGAAGACGAGCTTGCTGCGATCGGAATGGTTTTAGGCGCGGGCTGGGCAGGTGCGCGCTCGATGACTGCGACCTCCGGTCCTGGCATTTCGCTGATGACCGAATTCACCGGGATGGGTTACTACGCTGAAATTCCTGCGGTAATTTTCGATATTCAGCGCGTCGGACCATCAACCGGGCTGCCAACGCGCACCTCGCAAGGGGACGTGCTCTCGATCGCTTTCCTCGGTCACGGTGATACGAAGAACATCATGCTCTTTCCAGGCAGTGTGGCCGAGTGCTTCACCATGGCGGGCGAAGCGTTCGACCTTGCCGAGCAACTGCAGACACCGGTCTTCGTGCTATCAGATCTCGATTTGGGAATGAACAACTGGATGTCTGATCCCTTCCCATATCCGGATAAGCCTTTCAAGCGCGGCAAAGTTCTCACTGCTGAAGATCTGAACCGTCTCGGCGGATTTGCTCGCTATAAAGATGTCGATAAAGACGGCATCCCGTACCGCACACTCCCAGGTACCGAGCATCCCGCTGCGGCGTACTTCACCCGCGGCTCCGGACACAACGAGAAGGCCCAGTACAGCGAGCGTCCTGACGACTATCAGAACAACATGGAGCGCCTGGCGCGCAAGTTCGAGACGGCGCGCTCGATCGTGCCGCGTCCGGAAGTAGTCGCGAACAACGGCGCCAAGCTGGGCATCATTGCCTATGGCAGCAGCGATTTCGCGGTCCGCGAGAGCCGCGATCAGCTCAAGCGCGAGTATCGCGTCGATATCGACTATCTCCGCATTCGCGCTTTCCCGTTCAGCCGCGAGGTGCACGAGTTCATTGAGAGGCACGATCGCGTTTACGTCGTCGAACAGAATCGCGACTCACAAATGCTCAGCTTGCTGAAGCTCGACATCAATTCGTCGCATACTCCGCGGCTTCGCAGCGTGCGCCACTTCAATGGGTTACCGATCGATGCCCGCTCGGTGACCGACGACATCATCTCTCAGGAAGGTAAGTAGTTCATGGCCTCGACTCCAACCTCTGTTCCCGCGCCTAAGACCAACCGTCTTGGCTTGCAGGTCCTCGACTATCGCGGCGGCAAAACTACGCTCTGCGCCGGCTGCGGCCACAATGCCATTTCGGAACGTGTGATCGACGCGCTCTATGAGATGGGCGTGCAGCCCGAGCGCGTGCTCAAACTTTCCGGTATCGGCTGCTCATCGAAGACTCCGGCGTACTTCGTGAGCCGCGCACACAGCTTCAATTCGCTGCACGGACGCATGCCGTCGGTCGCCACCGGCGCGGTTCTGGCGAATCGCAGCATGTTATCCCTCGGCGTGAGCGGCGACGGCGATACCGCCTCGATCGGCATGGGACAGTTCGTGCATCTGATGCGGCGCAATCTGCCCATTATCTACATCATCGAAGACAACGGCGTGTACGGGCTCACTAAAGGCCAATTCTCCGCCACTGCAGATTTGGGCTCGAAGCAGAAGACGGGCGTCATTAACGATCTGCCTGCGATCGATACATGCGCGCTGGCGATCCAGATGGGGGCGACCTTTGTCGGCCGCTCGTTTTCCGGCGACAAGAAGCAATTGCTCACGATGTTGAAGGCCGCCATTGCGCATCGTGGCACGGTGATGCTCGACGTGATTTCGCCATGCGTCACCTTCAATGACCACGAAGGCTCGACCAAGTCCTACAAATACGTGATGGATCACGAAGAGCCGATCGCAGAGGCCGGATTCGTTCCGCACTTCGAAGACATCTCGGTCGAATACGATCCCGGCACGACCTTCGATGTGCGCATGCACGACGGCTCGCATCTGCGCCTGCGCAAGCTGCATGAAGACTACGATCCGACGAACAAAATTAAGGCCGTTGAGGCCTTGATGGAGGCGCACGAAAAAGGCGAAGTCCTAACCGGCATCTTCTACATCGACACGCAGAAGCCAAACTTCGTCGATCTGCTGCACATGACCGACACCCCGCTCGCCCACATACCGCAGGAGTCGCTGCGTCCTCCGAAGCGCGTGCTGGACGAAGTGATGGAGAGTTTGCGGTAAAGCGGCAGTCGGCAGTCAGCACTCGGCAGTCAGCACTCGGCACTCAGCACTCAGCAAAACCTGCACAACGGGAGTGTTGCAGATCTTTCCCAAGCGATTCGTCTGCTGAATGCTGACGGCTGACTGCTGAGTGCTCTCTCCAGATGTAATAATCGACTCAGCTCCTCCAATGAAAGCGTTCGTCACAGGCGCAACTGGATTCGTCGGCAGCCATGTTGCCGAAGCCTTGCTACAGCAGGGCGCGGAGCTGCGTCTTCTTGTCCGCCCGGGCAGCCGGACGGAGAACATCGATTTTCTCAAAGCTGAGCGCGTTGTCGGCGACCTGCGCGATTTCGAGTCACTGCGTAAAGGCATGTCGGGATGTGAAGCGGTATTTCACGTAGCCGCTGATTACCGGCTGTGGGTGCGAAATCCCGATGAGATGTATCGGGCCAACGTTGATGGGACGCTCGCCGTCATGGATGCGGCCCGACAAGCAGGCGTAAAGCGGGTGGTCTGCACGAGCTCGGTCGCCACGATGGGATTTCTCTCTGACGGGACGATTGTCGACGAGAATACGCTGGTTGACATCTCGCACATGATCGGTCACTACAAGAAGTCGAAATTCATGGCCGAGCAGGCGGCGCTGGCTGCAGGGCGCGCTGGTGCGCCGGTCGTAGTCGTGAACCCTACGACTCCGGTTGGCGAGCGCGACATTAAACCTACTCCTACCGGCCGCATCATTCTGGATTTCCTGAATCGGAACTTTCCCGCATACGTCGATACCGGGCTGAACCTCGCCGACGTCCGCGAGGTGGCGCGCGGGCATGTGCTGGCGCTAGAAAAGGCCAAGCCGGGAGAACGCTACATCCTAGGTGGCGAGAATCTCACGTTGAAACAAATTCTCGACAAGCTCGCCGCCATCACAGGACTGCCCTCGCCGACGTTGAAAGTACCGCACGGCGTGGCGCTCGGATTTGCTGCCTTCGATCAGTTCTTCACGGGATTCGTTCGTCGCAAGGAGCCGCGCGCAACCATCGAAGCGGTGCGCATGGGACGTAAAAAGATGTTTGCTTCATCCGCTAAGGCGGAACGCGAGCTCGGGTATCGCTCTTTGCCTGCGGAAGAAGCGCTGCGACGCGCGTGCGCATGGTTCATCGAGCACGGATACGTTCGTCAACCAATTCCCTTGGCGCTTGGAGTCGCAAGCTGATGGCGCGGGTAGGAATCGTGGCGGCGATGTTTCGCGAAGTGCATCCGCTGCTTCGCACCATGAAACCGATGAAGTATCTGCCGGACAAGCGCGTTCGCCTCTACGAGGATGATCAGAAGGTGATCGCGTATGCCGGAATGGGAACGGATCTGGCTGCAGTAGCATGCCGGGCGGTGCTGGCAACCGGAGAATTAAGCGCAGTTGCCTCTGTCGGCTGGGCGGGAGGATTGAACCCGAGCGCATCAGGCGGTCAGGTAGTCGAACCCTCTGCCGTGATCAACGGAAATTCGGGCGAACGGCTTTCCTCAAACGGAACTGGCGGAACGCTGGTCACAGTCCAGCGCGTTGCGGGTCTCGAAGAAAAGCGTCAGATCGGCGAGCGCTTCGGCGGAGACTACGTCGATATGGAAGCTGCCGCAGTCGCCGAATGCGCGCGACAAGCCGGTGTTCCCTTCTACTGCTTCAAAGCCATCTCCGACGCTCACGATGCCCGCCTGCCCGATATGAACCGCTTCAACCGCAATGGCAAGTTCAGCGTTTGGCGATTCATGGCCTACGTTGGAGTACGCCCGTCGATTTGGGGCGCGATCTCGGACATGAGCCAGGCGTCGTTGCAGTCGCGCGATGCGCTTTGCAAGCGGTTGGAGGACTGGGCGAAGAGCATGGACCAGAGTCCGGTAATTTAATCTGCTGCAATTCCTAATTGGCATTTTCGCCAATCGCACATCCGTGCAAGAAACGAGGAAGGTAGGGCCGTAAGCCCGGCTGGCTAAAGGTCAGCCCAGCCCGGAAGGGCTGGGTAGCAGCATAGGAAATTTGAGCGCCAGAGGCGCGGCACACAGCGACACGCGTTATGCGGGCACGATGTGGGTTACGCGATATGTTTCTGCCGACGTCGATTCCCTGCCGTGTGAGTAGCAGTGCCGCGCCGACGGCGCTCGGTTCTTTACTCCCGATTCCCACACCTTCCGGTGTGGGCTGACCTTTGGCCAGCCAGGCCTACGGCCCTCGACTCGTCGCAGCGGGACGCGGGTATGCGATGTGATTGGGGTTCTGTGTTCCTCTCAATTCTTACGACATTGATCGTGATGTGACGACGAAGCACTCTTACTTGGCACCCGCATTCAGCAGGGCTAACGTCCCCAACATCGTGTCTCCAGAAATTTCCAGGCTCTTGGGACTGAGCTTGTCGATGGTGTCTTCGACCGTGTGGTGGAGGGAGTTGTTGTAGCCGTAATCGAGGTCGATGAAATCCATTACGGGAATGCCGACTTTCGAAAACGGCAGATGATCGTCTTCAATGGCGCTTTGACGACCAAACAGGTGCGATTGATAGCCGTAATGCGATGCGGCTGCATACGCGATCGCCTGCAGGCGCGGTGACGAATTGGCATCCTGCTCGATGTTCAGATCGGCGTCGCCGAGCATGTCGGCGAGCAGGAGAGCCTTAATCTGCTTCGCGGTTCCGTCCTGCTGCCATTTCTGCGCAAGATGTTTGCTGCCATAGAGGCTGTCGCTCGACCACTCGCGCTGCATCGCTTCTTCGCCGTCGGTGAAAACCAGCCAGACGCTGTATCCGTCCATCGTTCCGTTCTTTACACGTTCGCGCAGGAGATTCGCGGATTCGAGCAATAGAGCAGTCGATGAGCCGCCGTCGTTGGCGCCGACGTACTGCTTCGGCAACCAGTAGTTCGTTTCGTAGTGGGAAGCAAATACGACAATGCCAGGTTTCTTTCCCGGATATTTGGCGACAATGTTTCGAACTGGGAATGAACCTACGGGCGTTTGCTGCGTAAAGGCGTCGTCCTCAACCTGATCGCCTTTGAAGTGCGCATGAATGAAGTCTTCTGCCCTCTTGTGTCCGGCGCTGCCCAGCGGACGCGAGCCGATCGCGACAAACTGCTTCAGCAGCGTCCAGCAGCGTTGAGGATCGATCTTGAGTGCACTGTCCATCGCTGAATCGATCTGTTGCTGTGTAAGGCCGATTTCAGTGCTTAAGTTTGAGGAAGCAGGCTGAGGCGTTTCCGTTTGAGGACTCGAAGCATCGCTCTTGGCGGTGTTGCAGGCCATCAGTAAGCAAATCGATAAGCAGATCGCGAGCGCGTGTACAGGTCGCATAGAGGATCGTCCGGCGCGTCACTAGAATAACGTGGAGCCGGGCGCCCTCGCCCGGGTGTTTGGTGGACTAACGCTAAACAGTCAACATTCCCATACGAGCTTTCATACGCCACCCAAACCCGGCCGCGGGCGGCCGGCTCCACGTCAACTTGTTTTCTGTCTCGCCTTGCGCCTGCTCGGATGCACCAGCCAAGCTACGCCAATACTCAGCACATAAAGGCCCACCATCGGCGCAGCGAAGATGCACATATTCAGAATGTCAGTCGTCGGCGTCACGATGGCTGCGATGGTAAAGATGATCAGGATCGAGTAGCGCAGGTTCTTCCACAGCCACTTGGCGTTCACGATCCCCATCAGGGCAAGGAAGAATACCAGAATGGGAAGCTCGAAGATGATTCCCATGCCGACGATCAGGGTCAGAAATAGATCCGTATATTCGCCGATTGTGATCATCGGCTTGAATTGCGAACTGTAGCCAACGAGAAAGTCCAGTGCGGCCGGAAAAGCCATCTTGTAGGCGAAGAGTCCCCCGGCGAGGAAAAGCCCCACCGTAGCGATCATGAACGGCACTACATATCGCTTCTCATGCTTGTAAAGTCCTGGAGAAATGAACAGCCAGACCTGATAAAGCACCAGCGGAGACGCGACGAAGATCCCCCCGATCAGTCCCATTTTGAGATACATGTTGAATGGATCGGTGGGATTGGTATAGACGAGCTGCGTATCCAGATGATGGTTCTGCAGCGCAAACATGATGGGGCGCTGCATCAGGTCGTAGATCTGCAGGTGATACCAATACGCGACGCAGAATCCGCCAATGATCGAGAGGATCGAGTAGATAATGCGCCGCCGCAGCTCTTCGAGATGCTCGAGTAGCGACATGCCGGGAAGTTCCGCCCGACTCACTACTTCGCTGCGTGCTCGTTCTGTGATGTCTTCGATGTCTCTAGGCATTTGCCGCTGAATCAGCCTTGGGCGACGAAGAGGAAGCCGGCAAATGCTCGACCGTGTAATCCGGGTGCGCCGCTGCCGCCGCTACTTCCGGCGTAGAAGCTGTAGTGGTCTCCTGCACAGTCGACGTGCTGCCGACCGTGAGCGCAGGCGGCGTGGAACAAACCGTGTCCGTGAGAGAAATGGGAGCGATGGTGTTCTTGATATCGGCGTCCAGCTCCAGCTTGCGGACCTCGTCTTCGATCTGCGACTGGAACTCTCGGCTGGCTCGCTTAAATTCGGCCAGGCCTTTGCCGATTTGCCGTCCAATTTCCGGCAACTTCTTCGGCCCAAAGATGATCAGGGCCAGAATGAAGATGAACATCATCTCTGGGAAACCGAGGTTCATGGGTTAATCATATCCTTGGGTTCGTCGGCGGGCAACGAAATGAAGCTTCTAAGCTGCCAGCTCCTGAGCTTCTAAGCGGTTAAACCCGATTTCGTCCAGATTTCTTCCCAATGCCGTTAAGGCAAAGCGACTCATAACCTGGTAGACGATGGCCGAAAAGGTGGTTTCGTCCAGAAGCCTTAACGGCTCAGCAGCTTAGGAGCTTAGAAGCTTAGCAGCTGCTGGACGCATCCAAACCTACGTTGGTTTAGCGTCGGTTTTTCCGTGAGAGAAGCTGGAGAACCGATGCTATACTCAACTAAATACTGGCTTCCGGCCGATTTTCGTCCCCGTAGTCTCCATCCCCGAGGTTCGCGGCGGCTGATACCGTCCGGCGCTTAAGGACGTCTAAAAACAGCATGGCGCGTAGCTCCCGTCGCTCTCTCTTCCTGGTTCTCTTTGTTCTTCTTCTTTGCGGCTTCATGGGTGCCGTTTTCGGACAGCGAGCTTCTGCTGTCGAAGGCTCCAGTGATGGCGAAATCCGCGACAACCTGAAGGAATTCACGC
>CAYNPS010000054.1:15483-22664 GCA_964399125.1 uncultured Terriglobales bacterium | reverse complement strand
GTCTCTTCCGTTCCGGCGATAATTCCGTCCACTACATCCTGACGCTTGGTCAGCGCAGTGGTGACGAGGTCCGCACCATCGTCCATCGTGAGGTGCGGCTTGTGATCGAGCGCGCTGAGGATGTGCGAGTAGTAGGAATCGTTGTCCTCGCCTTTGATGGCAAACGTCGAGATGTTGTAGTCGCGCACCAGTGATGCCGCCACGTCATCCTGGGTGCTGAGCGGATTTGAGGCGCAGAGCACGACGTCGGCGCCGCCATCCCGAAGCGTGATCGCGAGGTTTGCGGTCTCAGTCGTGACGTGCAGGCACGCCGAAATGCGTATGCCCTTCAGCGGCTGATTCTTGATGAACTCTTTGCGAATGCTTTGCAGCACGGGCATCGACTGGTTTGCCCATTCGATGCGCCGCTTGCCTTGATCGGCAAGCTCGATGCTTTTTACGTCGCAAGGAACTTGGGTTGCAATTGCTGTTGCCATGATCTCCTTGTTGAAGCACTGCGCTTGTGCAGCCTGTGTAAGTCTGTCATTCCTCACCGCCTGGTGTTGGCGGTGAGGAATCCCTACCGATCTCGAAGTCGATAGCGATTCCTCGTCCGCCTGAGGCGGACTCGGAATGACAAGACAAAGAACTACTTCGCGATTGCAGCCGTCTTTCCGGATGCTGCAGCGCCCTTGAGAGCCGCGGCCTTGTCGGTCGCCTCCCAAGTGAATTCTGACTCCTTGCGTCCGAAATGCCCGTAAGCGGCGGTCTTCTTGTAAATCGGACGGCGCAGGTTCAGCGATTCAATGATTCCTTTAGGTGTGAGCTTGAAGTGCTCCCGCACCAGATTCTCAATTTGGGACTCAGGCAGTTTCCCCGTTCCGAACGTCTGTACGAGGACGCTGACAGGATCGGCGATGCCGATCGCGTAAGCCAATTGCACTTCGCAGCGGTCAGCCAGCCCTGCCGCAACGATGTTCTTGGCGATGTAGCGCGCCAGGTAACAGGCGGAGCGATCGACCTTGGTCGGGTCCTTACCCGAGAAGGCGCCACCGCCATGACGTCCCATGCCGCCATAGGTATCGACGATGATCTTGCGTCCGGTGAGTCCGGTGTCGCCCATCGGGCCGCCGACTACGAATCGTCCCGTCGGATTGATGTGGTACTTGGTGTCGGCATCGAGCAAATGCTCGGGAATTGCAGCCTGGATCACCTGCTCGAGAACCTCGGCGCGAAGGCGGCGATTGTCTACGGTTTCAGAGTGCTGAGTTGAGATTACGATCGCGTCCACGCGGACGGGCTTGTGATTGGCGTCGTATTCGACTGTGACTTGGGATTTGCCGTCGGGCCGGAGGAAATCGAGAGAACCGTTTTTGCGAACTTCAGAGAGACGGCGGGTGAGCTTGTGGGCCAGTGAGATCGGCGTGGGCATGTAGTCGTCGTTCTCGTTGCTGGCGTAGCCGAACATCATGCCTTGGTCGCCTGCTCCGCCCGGATCGACTCCCATCGCGATGTCGGGCGATTGCTCGTGGATCGAAGAAATCACCGAACACGTCTGCGAGTCGAAGCCAAAAGATGCGTCGGTGTATCCGACCGCCGTTACCGTTCCGCGAACGATCGAGGGAAAGTCCACATAAGCTTTCGTTGTGATCTCTCCGGCGATGAATGCCAAGCCCGTGGTCAGCAGCGTCTCGCAAGCGACGCGGCTGTACGGATCTTTCTCAAGACACGCATCCAGAATCGCGTCGGAGATCTGGTCGGCGATTTTATCAGGGTGACCTTCCGTCACCGACTCGGAGGTAAACAGGAAACGATTACGCGAAGACACTTGATAGCCTCCTTCTAAACTGCAAATAAATGGTGCTACAGATTATCAGGTTGGCGATGAGCCAAAAGTAGTGCAGCGATTTGTTCGAGGGCATTGACAACGAAAAGTGCAATTTGAGGACCAAAATTGAGTTCTTCTAAACGGTAATCATCAAATAGTTATAAACTTTTCTCTAAGACTTAGTTTAGAATTGCCGAAAAAACGAACAGGCCGCCCAGATTGCGCTTGAGCGGCCAAAATCACAGAAAGCCAAGGACGATCGAAGTTACCGCAGTTGATTAACCAGCCGACGCCGAACAGCGCCGAGTGACAACAATCCGGTCCCGAGCAAGAGCGCTGCCGCTGGTTCTGGGACGGTGCCGCTTAACGTTGCGTCTCCGCTGATCCATACTGGTGCTGTGCCCGAGTAAATGTTGATCGAATTCACGTCGACGGTAAGCAGTTGCCCATTCGACAGCGTAATCTTTGTGGGATTGTTAAAAGAAATTCCAACACCACCACCACCTAGGACAGTCACATCGCCTTTTAGCTGGGCTGTGACACTGTTTGATCCGTCGCCTGGTTGGGTTATCTCAAGATTCAGCAAAAATGTATCGCCTCCATAGTTGGCCACTCCGGATCCTAGGGACATACTCCCGAAGTATCCATTGCTGCCTCCAATTGACATATAGCCAGTACTGTCGGTGATACCGCTGAAGCTTGAGGCAGTGAACGTCAGAAATGCATCAGTCGCAGTCGCGCCACAAGTTGCAGTGTTGGCATTGACCGGACTAGAAAAGCATCCCATAGTCGTACTACCTGAGATAGTATCTGCGTGGCTCGCCACGGCCAATGAAACAACTAGCGCGACCGTGAAAAACCACGAAGACACCAAGGTTCCCTTCATTTAGCCCAATGCCCCCTTTGATCAAGAATGTCCTCACGAGCTGCAGGCCCGCAGGGACGGGTACTTCTCAGATTTCATGCAATTTGCCTTCCATTCATCAATGGAAGTAACACCCAAAAATCAATCAGTTATCAATGCGATCTTGAAGTATCAAGGGTTACATTGCACAAGTTTGCAATGGGAGCGGAATCGGCTGGGAAAGAGGGACTGATACCGGCCGATAGCAAAAGCCCGACACCTCCGTGATTAGCATTATGAAGCGTGCCGCACTGGCGGAAATGCTTTTCCTCGGAATGCAAACATTTGCATACTTCGACCTGGACTCATACGAAAGTCGCGGTTTCGCGAAAACGTCGCCGTCCCGTATAATGCGTCAAATCCTCCAATTTAGAAAGCAAACTGCACATTCGGCAATAAATTCGCTTCCCAAGGACTGAGGAATTGAAGCAACAAGGCACCTACACGCTTACTCTCGAGCCGGGACATAGTGCTACAGTGCCATGCCCTTATTGCAATCAGCGAGATCCTGTGTTCTGGAATTCCTCATCGCAGCCAAAAGTACTTGAATTTGAGTCGGCGCAATCTCTTTATGTACGAAGCTGTGACAAGTGCGCCAAAGTGTACTATTGGGGACCCAATTCAATCTCCATCAATTCTGCTCTCCCATGGAACTAGGACGAGACCACCAGGCGCAACTGAGGGTCCTATGTCCGGCCACCAGCATTCAAAACAATTGAAAAGCGGTTTACCCTCTGTGCAGGCCGGGCGGCAAATTAGTCAGTGAAAGATCGGCGAGAGAGTATGCATTAAGTAATCCGCTACGGGGAAATTACGGAGTTATAAACAGCTGACACTTCTGAAATAGAGATAGCTGGAGCACTGGCATCACAACCTACGAGAGTGATTTAAGCTGAATGATTATGATGCCAACTGCACTTTTTATAGAACGCGCGGCGCACGGCACTTCTTTCACTTCGCGCACTCGACAGGAGCTGAGTCATCCCTTCCCTATATGGGAACTCCGGGTCCTGCCGGACTTCTCTCTGCTTCTTGGATTCCGATGATGCAATGAAAGAACAATTCTCAACGCGATTGTGGCATCCGCGACGATTTTGATCCGGTCAACATCATCGTACTTAACGAGAGCACAGGTATTGGTTACCGCTTCACCTTTACGCCAAAGGAACATTCTAATCGGGCAACACCAATATACTTTACTTTTATCCCGATTCTGAGATGCTATTGAGTGCTGGTTACGGAACGTTTGCTACATCCACTAGTGAGAGAGCGAGACTAAGTCTCCCAATCCTTAACTTGCCGCGAAATGCCTTGCATTGCTTTTGTGTGTTCGCGAGCCCGCAAGACACACTCACAATGCGCAAGCGATTGTTAGGCCGCGCGCGCTCCTCAATGATGAGTCAAGCTAAATTATCTTACGGGTTCGGCACAGTTGCGCTGACCTGCGTCGAATAGGCGCTTTCTACTCCCGACGAACTCACGGCAGTAATGACATAGTAATACGTTTGGCCCGCCTGCACAGTGCCATCACTCCAACTCGTGCCCAAAACTCCAGAGCTGTTCATTTTTATGTAAGGTCCCCCGCTTTGGCTGCCTCGATAAACATTAAAGCCGCTAAGTCCCGAATCGCCATCTGTCCACGACAACCCGACAGAATGTGTGGCAGCTCCCGATAGAGGAACTGTCAGCGAAGAATTCGATGCGTTGCTTGTAATCGTGGTCAGACCACTGTAGGAGCCAGCTAATAGGGGCGCGAAACGGATCTCGACGGTCACACTCGCACCGGGTGCGAGAGAATAAGGCAGTGCAATATCGCTAACCGAGAATCCTGTTCCCGTGGTGGTCACTTGAGTAATGGATACAGAGCTCGCGCCATTGTTCGTCAGCGTAAGCGACTGGTTAACTGAATTCCCAGCGGCGATTGTGGTGAAATTGACGCCTGTCGGAGTGGCAGCAAGAGTCTGCGTCTGCGTCCCCTGCGTTCCCGAGCCTGATAAGGGAATCGAGAGCGTCGAATTGGCTGCGTTGCTATTCACCGTAACTGTCCCCGAAGAAGTATTCACGACAGTTGGACTAAATATGACGTTGAGGCTGACCGTCGCTCCTACGGCTAAGGTATAGGGAGTCGTGAACGCGCCAAGGGAAAATCCAGAGCCGCTTTCGCTCACAAGATTGATGGTCGCACTGGCATTGCCTGTGTTGCTCAACGTAATCGTCTGAGTGCTGCTGGATCCTGTGTTTACGCTTCCAAAGTTAATGCTAGCCGGATTCGCTGTCAGTTGTGCCTGGGAAGCCTGCACTCCTGTACCCGACAAGGGAATCGTTAGAATTGAATTCGACGCGTTACTCGTGATCGATAGCGTTCCCGAATAACTAGTAGCAGAACTCGGGGCGAAACTCACGCTCAAAGTTGCCGCTGCTCCTGCCGCCAGCGTTGCTGGAGTTGTGAAGCCGCTCACCGAGAAGCCGGCTCCGCTCACGCTTAGCTGGCTAATGGACATGCTGCCGCCGCCGGTGTTGCTCAGCGTGACAGTCAGAGTGGTGGCCGATCCAGTGTTCACGTTGCCGAAGCTGAGGCTCGTTTGAGTCGTTGCAAGCGTCGCCTGGGTACCGTTCCCGCCACTCGGCGTTCCCGTGAATTCGTACGCTCCGATGTCCCAGTCTTGTCCTTGCGGTCGCGACACGCCAAGGATGTCCCACTTGTTTGCAGTGCTCGTACCGGTATCAATCGCCGGACTCGAACTTTGCAGTTGGTATTTATCGTTTACCGGATCGACGAATTGCGGATCCGCACTGAGCGAGTAGGAAAACAAGTCTGGTGCCGCCCCAGCTCCGTAAAATAGATCGTTGTTACCGATTGTTCCGCTTGTGTCACTCGCAGGGGAAATGTATGTTTCACCGCCGACAAGATCCACTACATTGTCATCAAAACTTGTTGGCATGCCGATTGAAATCGCCCCTGATTGATTCCCTCCGGCGGCGCCGCAATCGTGAAGAGTGTTGTTTTGCACCAGAGCAGCGCTACCCCAGGGATCGCCAACCGTAACACACGTGAGCGTCGCGTTGCCACTTGGAGACGGTCCCGTTCCGGCACGGGCAATCACATTATTGAAAACTCTTACTGACGTCGTGCCGTCATCAACTGTCGGCAGAGAAATTCCTGCGCACACCGAATCGTGGATCCAATTATCGTGAACCGAGATATTGGTTGGAATGATATTTGTGCTGACGGTATGAATGGCGTTACATGCGTTCGTTCGAGCGACTTCGTTCCAGCCGATGTCGAGCGCGTTGCTGTCGGTGAATACAACGGAATCGTAATTCCCAAGCGCCGCTCCCTGCACGCCGGAGTCATGGATGTTATTGCCATAGAGTTTGGCATTTCCCGAACTGGTCCCGTCCACGCATCCTCCGGCCGAGGACGCATTCGGGCAACTGATATCGTCTCCAACAATTCGCCAGCCGCCCGATCCCTTGAGGTGCAATGCCTCTTGCGATCCGCGAATCTGCAGTCCGGCGATCACCCATCTCGCCGCATTACTCGCGTATATGCCATAATTTCCGCCGTTTAGCGATCCGATAGTGGCGCTCGCCCCGGGATAAGCAACGATGGCGATCCGAGACCCGCTTGCAGCCGCCAGCGTGAGTGACAGAGCAGCATTGTTGCTATCGATCCCGTCTTGCTGTACGCCGTCCATCAGGTAAACTGTATCGCCTGAAACAAGTCGATTGAGCGCATGACTGACGGTTTGCCAGGGATCGCTAAAACTTCCAGCTCCTTGATCGCTCCCATTCGGGGAAACGAAGTATATGTTGCCCGATCCCACCGTGAACTGGACAGCGTTACTGTTCACGCCATTAACCTGGACCACAATGCCGCCGGTGACGGCATTAGCCCCTACTTGAAACGCGATTTTGGTATCGGACCATAGGAGATAACCCACCGCCGGTACGCCGCCAATCGTGACTCGCGATGTCCCCTGAGACGAGCCGAAGCCGACGCCACAAATTGTGACGAAAACTCCTTGACCGTTTTGTCCTCCCGAACTGGGACCACTTTGGAGATCAGAATAGAAGATGTCCGGAGTTACTGCTGCTGATCCAGCCGCTGGAAAAAAGCCGAACGAGATGACTGCAAAGAGCGCAACAACATACGTACGCTTCATGTATTCGCATCGCCTTCATATGTGCGTTCTCGGCCGGAGGAGCTGCTGTCCTAGCTCGCATGTGGAAGGCCAAGTCAGAAAATGCCTGGCGAGCAACGGCTTACGCAGAGAAGAAGAAAATTAGCAGGCAAGAATTATGCCGATGGTGAGCATTTTCGTGCCAACTGTGACGCATCTACTCCAATCGAGAAAAGAAGCAGTCAGCACTCGGCACTCAATTTAAAAGCAAACGCGAAATCTCATGGGGAGTACGCGGATCCAACGAAGATCCGGCGCGGATGTTAGAAAAAAAAAGCACGCCGTT
>CAYNPS010000054.1:13218-15383 GCA_964399125.1 uncultured Terriglobales bacterium | reverse complement strand
CCTGCGGCCGACCATTTGGACCGCCACAATGCCCGGCAATATGTTTTCCCGGATTGATACTAACGGGTGACGTATAGCTTGATTGAGGTACATCGAAGACCGTGAACGCGCCATTGCTGGCCCGCATGAACCCGTGCGCTGGACCGGTGCCTACGCTGTAGGCTCCGGTTATATCTCCCGACGGGTTGATAGCTACCGGCGAAGTTGTAAAGGCATTGGGCGTCTTGAAAGTGACGATGCTGCCGTTGGTCTGACGGAGAAAGCCGAGGGAGCCACCACCAGCGTCGCCGCAATAGCCGGTGATCACACCTTGTTGGTTGATCGCGTAAGGCTGCGTGTAAGTTGAGTTAGGCACCTCGAAAAGGGCAAAGGTTCCATCTGGGTGACGCAAAAAACCTACGGGATGGGTGCCATCGCCGAAGTACCCGGCGACTTGCCCTGAAGAATTTATGCTGGTGGGAGTGATGCCGGTTGAATTGGGCACATCGAATGGCACGATGGCTCCGCTAGCATGTCTTAGAAAGCCACGGACACGGCTGCCGTCGCGGTACCATCCAGTGATCTGTCCGGGTTCGTTAAGGGCTGTGGGCTGGGTGTCGATAACACCTGGGGCTGCATCGAACGTTATAAAACTAGGATGAGGGCCCGAAACCGTCGCACCAGCGTTCATACTTTCCTCCACGAAGCTGCTTGAGAAGTCGAATCCACATCCGGGCGCTGGACTTCCTTCGGCTGGCCTCTCTTGATCATTCCATGGAGTGGAAGTGTACTGCGGATTCTGGCCGTATTGACAAAAGAAAAGGAACACCGAATGTCTCCGATCAATCAACGAGAAACGAGAGTTAAATTTTGAGCTTAAAGGCACACTTCACAGCCCGCATCAATTCGCAGAGTGAGGCGTCCTGGATCGATCTGCACCGAACTCTCACGCGCTTATTTGGATTGCTGACTCCGCGGTTGCACCAAAATAAAAAAGCCGTCCCATGGACGGCTTGGCACCCCTAAACCTAGAACTAATGTCAGCACCAACTGTTAAACTGCTGGCAATTTATGGCAATTTCTATCCCACTACTCAAGGTTTCGATTCATGGTGATTCAGTGCCGTCGTTTTGAGCGGGAGAACTCAGAAAAGATCGTGAAAATCAGAGGCCTTCGTTAAGCTGACAGAGTCGGATGTGCATCACGATTGATGAGCGGGCTGACGAGCTTGAGGTGAATTTAACTAACTTCGATTTACAGTTTGATCTGCATGACGGGGTCGGACGGTAGACACAATGCGGCTCGTTAATGACGTGAGCGCGAGCAGCATTCGGATAGCGCAACGGCCGGCTTCCTTTTGATGTATTGATCTACAGGATTCGGAGATCTATCTCCCGATCTGTGATCCGCATCAGTGTGAACATTCCCGGACTAAAAGTGAAAAAACATGCACTCGCGGAGTTCATCAATGTGTGCAATTTATTCATTCGACGGCTAGATGTAGTGGCAAGCAGATTGCACTATTCCTCTCGTTCCTCCCGGTCAGGCTTCAATCGGCGTGTTTTGCAGCTAGAAATCTCTTCTCAACCAGGTAGGCCCCAGGGCTCAGACAGTTTTGAGGAGGTAAGTTATGGCGCGCTGCGCTGCTCGGTGTCTTCCACCCCTCTTTCTACTGATCATGTCCTCCGCCATTGCGAAAGCTGATGCTTTTTGAGTCACCTTCACGCAATTTAACACCGGTAATGTGATTGGAACTGCTCAATTTACTACTGATGGTGTCTGCACACTGTGCTCCGGCCCAGCCGGCAACAATGGCTTGCTGACATTTACAGCGGATATTGGTCCCGATACGGGAGCTAAGGCCTTTGATATCGTCGATGATGGAATCGCCTTCACCGAGTTCCTGATCTACAATCGCGCGGGCAACACTCTCGACAGCCCCGGCGCGACAAACAGTGAAACAGGCGACTTTCTCGTTTTCCACGCTGCAAATGACAACTGGATTCTCGATGCGGATATAAATGGTGTTGAACAGACTTTGGATGGCACTTACACGATTACCCCGATAAGCGCGCCAGAACCTTGCTCCCTAGTGCTGCTGCCCTTCTCGGCGGCGGTTATACTGCCAATTCGAATCGCAAAAAAGAAGCTAGGCCCTTCTCATTGGATGCTGAAGTCTGATGCCG
>CAYNPS010000054.1:3972-13118 GCA_964399125.1 uncultured Terriglobales bacterium | reverse complement strand
CGGTATGTGCCCAGCCGGGAAACACTTCAGCATGACTCGCCCGTATTGATTCGTCACATGAGGCTATAGGTTGCGGCGGATCACAGTACAACCTTACTGCAATGGAACGCCTCAGCATAACCCGAAGGAGAATTACACTCCATGCCGCGCAGCCGCATCAAGGCCATGAAGGTGCTCTCTTGAAACCAACGCTTGGATCGCTGGGAAGCAAAGATGCTGATGAGATATTTCACCTTCTTCTGGCACAACTCTAAAGAGAGCGGAACATAAAAACTTGGCTGCCCCATATCACCATCGTATTTTGGAATCTCGTATTCCAGGATCAAGTGATCTCGAAAAGTATTCCAGGTTAAATCGCTTATGAGTCGATGGTCTTGATGTGCATCTTTGCGGAAATGCGTGAAGATAAGATCTGGCGAGCTAGACGACTTGAGCTCTTCGAAAGTGGCTTTGATATCTGCTCCATGGAAAGGCATAAAACCATCCCGAAATTGCTTTAGCATGGGCGCGTTCTGCAGGAATTTGGGTGAAACGAAGGTTGTAGCACCTTGCCGCGCTTCGGCCTCGCGTTCTCCAATGGCGCTCATCACGACCCATTGAAATCTCGAACCGGGATACTGCTCAATTAAACGCAAGATAGTGCCACCGCAACCAATTTCGATATCGTCTGAATGACAGCCCAGACAAAGAACATCTAGCGGCTTTGATCCGCCGCTCAAGGTGACGTTAATCATTCGCGAGCCTCTGCTGACGTTCTCCGATTATCAATGGAACTCCTTTGCGCACAAGACAATACAAGTTACCCAATATGACGATAAAGAAGATTACCCGCTGCCCTCAACAGCACAGTGGGCAGACGGCCAAAAACTTTGTAATTGTCTACGAAACTATTCGCGGCTCCCGCTGCAAACTGTGATGGATGTCGATAGTAGCGCAAAGATCTAGAAACAGCGCCCATGTGATCTTTAAACGCAATAAGGCCCGTGGCGTCTGCATCGGAACGCCCAAGATCCAGCTCTTTCGCACCTTCTGCCTTCGCTTGCTGGATGGTCCGCCAAAACAGGTATGGCATCGAACCGAATCTGTGAAACGTGGGGTCAGAGCCGCCGTACTTGTACACCAGTGTGCATTTGTACCGCAGAGTTAAAATGCTTGCCACCGGTCGGCGATCGACGGATGCAACGCCAATACTAAACGCCTCACCGAAACAGTCGCGCAAATTACGAAACCACGCAAGCGGCTGAGGTGGCACACCGTGCCGACGCCGAGTGAGTACGAGTAGAGAATAAAACTGCTGCAAGATCTCATCTGATGTTCCGACCGAATAGGTCATGCCTTCTTTTTCTGCGCGTCGAATCTTTCGTTGAAAGCAATTCTTGTGAAATCTGCTAAACAAGATCGGCAAATCGGGCGTAAGGTCAAGTTTGTGATGGGCGAAACTCGCGCTTTGCACAAACCCTGTAGCCGTGGAGAAAAGGCTGTCGGGACCGAGCAGCCGTAGCTCGACGTAATCGCAACGCTCTTGCTCGGCGAGCCTCGTCAGAAATGCGATCAAGCGGCGATCTTCATCACCATGGAGATGGCTGTCCTCAATGTGGAAAAGAGGCTGACAGTAATCGGCAAATGCAACCGAGACCAGTCGCCGACCAGTCACCCAGCTGTTCACGCGGCAGAACACTATTCCATTTTTGATGGGCTGGGATGGTGAAGACGTAGTAAATACCAGTGGCTCGTAATCATAGGTAAGCCGAAGCGCATTTAACCACGCACGCGTATGGAAGACCGATGCGCCCGGGTGCGTGTCAACCAACTGTTCCCAGCGGCGGTCCTGAAGAGGATCGATGCGGTAGATCTCCATCATCCCCGTCGAGTCGGCAGCGCAGACCAGTGGTCGAGCAGGGGCCAGTTTAGGTCTTGTTCCGACATCGCTGCTGGTGTCAGGGGCCATTTAATACCGAACGCCGGATCGTCGAATCGAACTCCGCGAGCCGCGGTTGGAGTGTAATATTGCGAGGTCAAATAGAATATCTCGGTCTCTTCTTTCAAAGTCTGATATCCGTGTCCACAGCGCTCCGGGACATAGAGCATCTTATGACTGTCGGCGATCAACTCCACGCCATACCAGCTCCGGTATGTGGGCGATTCCGGTCGGAGGTCAACTACAACATCGAAGATCGCACCACGGGTGCAACTGACGAGTTTGGCTTCAAGCGCCGGCTCTATTTGGTAATGCATGCCACGTAATGTGCCCTGTCGCGCGCTGAAGCCGACATTGGCCTGTACCGGCAGGAAAACGATTCCGTATTCTTCGAATTCTTGCTTGCACCAGGCCCGCGCAAAAAAGCCACGGTGGTCCTGGCGCAACACGGGCTCGATTACGGCTGCGCCAACTACCGATGTTGGATTAAATCGAAGGCTCGATCCCATTCTTCTCAGGTGATGATCAGTCTACCAGCGACGAGCCGCTTAGCCGGTCGGGCCTGCTTATGGACGCGAAGACTCGCTTTTCGACATTACTATGCATGTCGATCTGAGAGCTCTACCCCGGGAGTTGTTGCGTTGTTGCTGAAATTTGCCTGAAATTACTAGGCATTGACGCTCGGAAGACCCAAGATGGCGCTGGCAGGCTTGCCGTTCTTATGACAAACCGAGACCAGATGGCACCAGCGACACCCGGCAGCCAGGGCTGGAGAAGAGAGAGTTTGACCGCATCTCACACGGATCCACGTGCCGAACTCTGCACGACGAGTGATTCTGAACCAAGCACAGTCTCATTGTGAACCTCTGTTTTCTGCAGCACTTTCCAGAGGGGATAGACCAGCCCAATCGCGACAAAGAAAAAAACAAAACCGCCCTGATGATGCAAATGGCCGGTGAGGAAGCTCGGATCAACGTACAGGGCGAGCAGCGTCAGGACCACGATGCGTACTGCATTCTTGATGATTGAAAGTGGAATCGTAAGCAGAACGAGCAATGTCCGTCGTGAACTCGTCCTGAGCGTCTGATGCGCAACGAGCACAGCCATCATAAGAAGGGCCATGCTGGAATTGATTCCGCTGCACTCCTTGGCAACTTCGATCGTCACACCCGGCACGGCCAGCCTTACTCCGTCGCGAAGGACCGGAATGCCGGCCCAAGAAAACAGCTGATAACAAAGAGCCGCCGATTCGTATTGGAGGAACACGATAACTTTGTCGATTATCACGGACGGAAGCGGCAGCATGAACAACAGAAAGCAAATGGGAAAAACAGCAGCCCTCAAAGCATGCCTGCCATAACATCCTACGAATGCGCCGATGATCATGCCCAATACGCCTGCCAACTTAACTGCGTCTACGATCTGCGCGTTGCGTGATATGACGCCGGCCGTGAAGAAAGCAGCCATAGCGAGTCCAGAGAGAACCACGCCACCAGCTACCGAATAATCCAATGTCGAGAAAATCCGCCTGCGTTCCTCCCAGATCAAATACAGGCTGATGAAGGGAACCAGCACGCTTTGAGAACTGTACCCTTCCTGTAGCGACAGCTTAATGAAACTGTAGAGAAAAGGTGACGCCAACATGCCTATAAGGACATTAGTGGCCAAAAATATGTGCGTGCGCCCGCGTATTGTGCTCGGAAACGGAAGCATTCTTATCAGAAACGTTCGGGCGTTGCGCTCTCCAGAACGGCGGATTTCGATGTCGCACCATTGGTGCGCGCCGATGAGTTTGGGTGCATGCTCGTCTCATCCCGAGCCGCCAACCGGTAGCGCAATACCCCATCGACTACGCTAGCAAAGGCCACTCGCGCTCGCTCGCTGCCCTGGCCGCGAACTTGCCACGAATCAACATTACCAACCAACTCCATATTGCTCCGCTCACGCCACCACCGATTGATCTCGCCCGGCAACGCTACCCAGATTGAACGACACGTGCGCAGATGCGAAATGTGATCAAGCAGCGCCTCGTAATGCTGACATTCACGCGAGCGGGTAATGTAGTCAGGATGGACTATAAAACTGATTAAGCCATGGTGCGCAAGGATAATTTCCATTTGCTGCTTCCAGAGCTCGATTGAACGCTCCGAAAGTATGTAGAACATGCCATGATCTTGAATGGTGGTGAGCGGCAGTTCCAGGACCTTGCCGACAAAATAAGGCATAACGGTGCAACAACCGCCGCTCTGTGGTTCGAGATGTGAGACGTTCGGTACCGACATGTCGTATTGAAATTCGAGCATGTCGAACCACTCTTGGTTTCGGTGCATCGAGCCGGCTCGGAATCCTTTTGCACCATGCTGCCTGCCGTAGTCATTGATCTTGCGTGCTCGTTGCTCGAAGAGCTCTTTGTGCTCATACAGGCGGCCATCATGGTCAAGATCATGGATGTTGACCTCGAAACCTCTGCGGCGAATCCTGGCCGCCAAGACCTCAAAGTCCCTGTATGCACCTTCGGGAATGAGTTGGAACGCCGCCTTCATCCCGTAGGAATCGTCCAGATCCATCAGAAACTCGCAGTGGTCTGCTCCTTTTTGTTCCTCCACATCATGCGTCATCATCATGGCGCCTTTGTGCCCCTCAGGCCAGAACCAGATGAACGGAATCTCTTCCCTGCCTGACGCTCGAAGCGCAAACAGCATGAGTTGCTCAAGAATTTGCTCAACCGTACAATCAACCGGCCACGCTGGAAAGCTGCCGGCGCGCCGCCTGCGTGACACCCATCGCTGCAGCGTTTTGCGAATGGCAAAGGGCAGCATCGGCCGCAACAGGTAGTAATACGTGTGTAGCAACAGCTCGCCGGCAGGACGCGAGAGGTAGCGTTCCAGGCGAAGGCTGCTGATTAGTTCGCTTGGATCAAATGGCAGGCAAACTTCGCCAAAGTCGGAGAACTGAATTGCAGAAGAAGCCTCTAAGAGTTGTCGGCTCCGAGAAATGCTGTCCAGCTCTTCGGGTGCGTTGCCAAAACAAATCGCTGGTCCTAAACGAAAAGCGCCCGGTTTGGCTGCCGCCTCGTTGGCAACGCGAAACCGGGCAAACTGCGAAGGACACAAAAAAAAGTCGAGAAACGCCCGCGCCGGATTACTCTTTGGGTGCTGAACCGAATTCGCTCTCATCGCGTCCTGCTACTCACAAGCATGCGTGCTGTTTAGTTCCTTTTGCGATCCAGATAGAGCGAAACCTATTTTGCCCCGCAGGTTCAAATTCATCCACTAATATCGCAGCAATACGAACCTTCGTGAGTTACTGAAGTTCGTGATCCTTCACATAATTCCTTGCTCAATCATTCGCGTTAGCTGTGGCTCACGCTTGCACCGCTGTACTCGACCTCATTCTCAGTATTGCCGCGCGAGACTTTCTCATACTGCCTGATCTGAAACTCGCATACGTTTCTGAGGTCTTCGCCATTCTCGAACGCGCGGTACCAGGTCACAATCCAGTCCAACGCAACCGGCAAAGGCATGACCGGGTACCAATGCAAATCCGCGTGAGCCTTCGAGGCATCAAGCTTCAGCATGTAGGCTTCATGTGGATGCTGAGCGGTATCACGTATCCACGATGCCCGCTTGCCCCACAGCCGCACCAGCTCATCTGCAATCCACGCCACCGGCTTCGCATCTTGGTCGGCAGGGCCGAAGTTCCACGCGCTAGAAAATCGCGAGGGCGCGTCCACCAGATGCTCCGCTAAAAGCAGATATCCGCGCAACGGTTCAAGCACGAACTGCCAAGGCCGAATCGCCACGGGATTACGGATAAGGCAAGCTCTGCCGGCGAGAAATGAGCGCATGAGATCCGGGATTAGCTGATTCGCAGTCCAGTCGCCACCGCCGACTACATTTCCTGCACGTGCGGTCGCAACCGCAACCCCATGCTGGTCGATCTGCTCCGGTGGAAAATACGACTCGCGATATGCTGAAGTCACCAATTCAGCGCAACCCTTCGAATTCGAGTATGGGTCGCGACCACCAATCACATCGCTCTCGCGATAGCCCCAAATCCATTCGCGGTTGTCATAGCACTTGTCGCTCGTGACATTCACGATTTCGCACCGTATCTTCGCTTGGCGCACCGCCTCAAGCACATGAACCGTGCCCATGACGTTTGATGAGTATGTTTCAACCGGATCCTCATAGCCGCGTCGCACCACTGTTTGTGCGGCCATATGAATGATGACCTCGGGCCGGCACTTCGCGATTGCGCACTGCAGCCCTGCAAGATCCCGAATATCACCGCGAATGGAATGAACCAGGCCGCCGATCTTCGCTTGTTCGAACAGGTTGGGCTCGGTCGGCGGTTCAAGTGCATAGCCGGTTACGTCGGCTCCGAGCATCCGAAGCCACAAACAGAGCCAGCTCCCCTTAAAGCCAGTGTGCCCTGTGAGTAACACACGGCGACGGTTCCAGAATTCGCGATTCGGCATCATCATGACTTCACCGAGAGCTCAGGCACCGTGTCCGTGACGGAAGACTCAATTTGGGGGAACCATCGCTCGATCTGTTCTGCCCACAGCTTGTCAACCACCCCTCGATTGGGTTGTTTCACGTCGCTAGTGATAATCAGCTCATCCTTGGCAACATCGCGTGTCAGTACGCATCCTTCCGAAAAGCTGATAGGCAATGCGAAAGAGGCGCGTGCTGTTGTCGCATTCTCGATCAGTCCATATGTGCAGAAGCCGCCGATTCCATCCAGGGTTTCACCGGCTTTCATATCGCGTTTGGCCATCGTGACAACTTCTGTGACTGGACCTTCAAGTGGCGCTACCGTGGCGTCGCCGCAAAGGGCTGCGCGGCCGATAGTGGATGCAATTTGAATTTGTGGCAGGTGGAACGGCGTGTAGAAAACGTAAAAGGGGCCGTCGCCCATTTTGTAATACGCAAGCTGTGCCCTCTTGAGTGGCGAATCCTCATGTACTACCACGAAAGCGCCGGTGTGAGGCGCGGCGCCGAGCGCATAATCAACCAGTCCTGCATCGAGCATCTGATCGGCGGGCAAGAGGCGCGCAATCTCATTGACGTGCTCGCAGGCAGGGCCGTACATGCCGCGTCTGCCCGCTCTAAATCCAGTCGCGTTGGCCAGCAGCGTTGTTTCCATCGAAAGTTTAGTGGCATCTGCGAATGAGGTCACCTTCCGCGGATCCTGTGCATACTTTTCGGCAAATCCCTTTTGGGTTTGCGGGTTGCGGTAGTGATCGACCATGCCCTTCAGATTGCCGGCGGCGACTGGGCGCATGCCATTGCTCCGCAGATAGCGCAGCAGCGTCATGGCGACGCCAGGTTCTTCACCGTCGGTGTGGGTGAAGACCAGGCCAGCACGCCGGGCTTTAGCATTCAGGATCGGGCCAAGGACAGAATCGAGCTCCGCGTTGACCATCACAACGTGCTTGCCATGCTCAATGGCTTCGAGCACCATCGCGGTCGCGGGCTCAATCGTGCCCGTTGCCTCGACCATCACATCCACAGCGTCGCACATGGTCAGAACAGAAGGCTCGTCGGTCAGCACCGGCGTGCCACGCTCGATCGCAGCCGCAGCATCGCGCGGCGATTCACTACGACGCCATTCCTTCACGCCGGCTTCGCGAAAAGAACGCTCGCCGTGTTCAAGGGTCCGGTTGGCAATCCCTACCAACCGAATGCCGGCCACCGGCGTGCCGAGTTGAAGCGCAATCGACCGCCCCGCAGCGCCGGCTCCAACGATCGCAACTCGAATCGGCCTGCCCGCTTGCTCACGGCTCTGAAGCTCAGTATCGACAATCATCTTTAATTCCTTTCCTACGGAGCGAGCAGACGAAGAAATCTTCGAGTGCTAATGCCCGGCTTACAACTGGATTTTGAAGTTGATGTTTCATCTGAATGCCGCTTCTTACCGCCTCTGCCCGCTTCGCGCGTATCTTCGCCTTTATCGGCCGCGACCGGCGTGAAGCTCGAAAGGAGCTTCCTGCACCATCTCGGCCAGATCTCTCAGCCTACGTTTACGATTCTCAAGCATCGGCAATGCGGGCATTCCCACCCAATCGAGGATTTCCTCCCATCGGTATACCCAGTCGTGATTCTGCAAGCACTGACGCATGTTGGTTCGGCGGATCCGCGCCTGACGCTCCGGCTGTTTGTCGAGTTCGTGAATCGTATCGACGATTGCGTCCGAGTCGAACGGCACTTCGATGACGGAGTCTTCCCAATTGAAGATCTTGTCGAACTCTTTATTGCCGGGGCTCCGCATGCCGATCATGATCGTGCCTGGCGCGGCAGCTTCGAAATAGCGATAGCCGAATTCCATCTGCCCTCCTGTCTCTGTAGGCACATCAAATTTGCCAGGGCTCACGATGAAGTAGCGGCTCCTCTTCGCCATATTCGCGATCATTGAGCGGTGCTCGTCAAGATCGTAGGCGTGCAGGTCATTGATCGTGTCATATACATAGAACTTGCCCTCTTCACGCGCCATACGCATCAACGCCTGATGCACCGGCTTTGCCCTGCGTCCGATGCTCAACACGTCGATGCAACGCTCAGGCGGATTCGGATATGGGCAGAACAGCAAAGTGTCAATGCCCGCGGGCATGTACCGTCCCTGCCCCTTGATAAGTTTCTGGAACGGCTCATTGACAACGAACATAAATATCACGTGGTCGAACTGCGACAGCACCTCGATGCAGCTCTTCGTGTACGGGATTTCTTTGACATAGTACTCAGGGAGCACGCAAACCGTTTTCTTGCAGCGTTCGCGCCAGCCCTTCAGAGCCTGCAGGTGCAGAAGCTCGGAGGCTTTTTCACAAATCGCAACAAACAAGTCGTATTCGCGATCGACTGTGGTGGTTATGATGCCTGGGTTGATGGGAGTCTTGAAGCGCTCTCCAAGGCGCAAGGCAAGCCGCTTCCCGTTCTGGTACCAATTCTTTGGCTTCGGCGCCACAACGTCAACCGAGTCGATTTCCAGCAGGATGCGAATAAAGTCGTGCCATGAACACCGCCAGACTTCTTGCTCATAAATATTCTCGTGTGAGAACAAGAGAATGCGGGGCTTGTGATTCCCGTCTTGTTTGCCGCTGTAAGCCATTTGTTCCTCATCTAATTCTTGAGATTAGTTGCGTCGAGTCTATCTTGAAAAGATTCGAAGTTTCGTTCCCTGCCTTATGTTTCTGTTGCGCGTGTCGCCAGCAACCATCGTGAGATCT
>CAYNPS010000054.1:0-3872 GCA_964399125.1 uncultured Terriglobales bacterium | reverse complement strand
AGCGGTCCCCATTTCAATCCAATGAGATAGGCTGCCACCGTGACCGCACCGGCAAGCGTGTGGTTGCGCAGCTGGTCCTTCCCACGGCCCTGACTTTCAAATATCCAGGTGCACACTGTAGAGAGCGGAGTTGAGACCGCCACTAATGCGAACGCGGAAAATAGAGGAATCACTCCAGTCCATTTTGGACCCAAAATCACAAGAACGATAGGCTTTGCCAGTGCAAGGCACATGGCTGAAAACGGTAAGATCACAATAGCGAGCGCATCGAACGTTCGTAGAAACGTGAAGCGATACCGATCCGAGTTCGAGTTCAGACGCGAGAGTACAGGAATCAGAACTGCGCCGATGGGCGTAAAGATCTGTTCCATTGGACGCGCCAGCAGCACGCTAGCGCGAGTGTAGAGACCAAGAGGAGCAGCGCCAAAGAATCGCCCGAGAAGGATCGTGTCGCTGGTAACGGAAAATCGCCCAATGAGGTCGGCTATTGTAAGGTGGGCCCCGAAACTCAGCATTGGCTTCACGCCACTGCCCCGCGCCGGCATATCCGGGCGCCAGCCGGAGGTGCACCAGGTCAGAACGAGTGTGGACGCGGCAGTTGCCAGCTGTTGAGCCACTAAAGCCCAGTATGCAAAACCGAACCACGCTAGCAAGCATGCGCTAGAGAACCCGATTATGATGGAAGTAACGTCGATCAGTGCCAATGCGCTGAACCGCATCTGACGAGTAAGCAGAGCCTGATGCTGGACCGTTGAGCCTGTCAGAAGGAAAGTCATCGACAGGGCAACCATTATCCAAGTCACGCGCAGATCGCGATAAAACCATGCGACAGCTGGGGCCAGGCCACAGCCAACCACTGTCAGAATGCCGCTAACACCGACGTTGATCCAGAACAGATTCGAAACCTGCTGTTGAGTAATCCTCTCTCTTTGGACGGTCGCAATCGATAACCCAAGTTCCTTGAAGATGCCCACTAAGCTGGTCACGCCCAGCACCATACCTACCAGCCCGAACTCTTTCGGGCTCAACAAACGAGCCAGGACGGCCGCTGTGATGAAATTGAGGAGGAACTTTGCGGCCTGAGCACCAACGGTAACAAACCCGCCAGAGACGGCGCGACCGCCAAGGTTATCGAGAAGGTGATCGGTCCTGAGGTGCTCCGATTCATTCGCCCTCGTCGCTGTGCGGTCGTTCGCCGGTTCCAGTAACGCGCTACTGCTCACAATTTCCTCGGAGGTTCTCGAAGGGTTCGCCGACCCCAGCAGAAATCGACTTCCAATTTCCGGATGTTGCAGCGTTAGACTCCAGCTCCGGCGGCCTTGTGTCCAGACCGCATACTAGCGGAAGCATCATTGCCGTTTCCGCGCCACACGTACCAAGGGGCGGTGCCTCTAGACCAGAGATCTTCCAGTTGTTGCCGTTCCTTAAAGGTATCCATGCAAGCCCAGAAGCCTTCGTGCTTGATCGTGATGAGTTCGCCTGCATCGATCAGGCGCTGGAACGGTGCGTCAACCAGATCGTCGCCAGGTTGGATGTAATCGAAAATCTCTTTCCGGAATACGAAGTATCCGCCGTTTATCCAAGTATTGGAACTGCCTGCGTAATTAATGCCAGTCACCTGCGAGTCGTCATCTGCGGTCTCCACCAAATGGTAGGTTTGAGTCGGAGGCACGCAAACGAAGCAAGCTGTTTTGCCCGATTGCTTGAAGTAGTCTATGGCGAATCGCAGGTCAATATCCGACAATCCATCGCAATAGTTTGCCAGGAAGATGTCTTCGCCTTTCAGGTAGTCGCGAACTCTAAGGAGGCGCTCGCCCACCAGCGATGTGGCGCCAGTGTCAGCAAACGTGATTCGCCAGTTCGAAAAATCGGTGCCGAGGAGTTGAATATCCTGTCCACCGTTTGACAGGACAAAGTCGCGCGAGAGTGCCTCGTTGTAATTGAGGAAGAATTTCTTGATCGCTTCTGCCTTATGTCCCAGGCAAAGGATGAAGTCATTGTGCCCATAGTGCGAGTAGTACTTCATTAAATGCCACACGACCGGAGCATCACCGATGGGCACGAGCGGCTTCGGAACATTCTCGGAATGCTCGCGTAAACGCAAGCCGATCCCGCCACAAAAAACTACAACTTTCATTCCCTTTACCTCTTTCAAAACTTAAACCTGAGTCATGGTGTATCAAATCGTAGGTGCCGCCATCTCCAGGAGCTTGCGGTAATCGCCGTTTCCATTTTGGGAGACTGGCTTCGGCACCTGATTGAGCCAGACCTGCCAGGGCGGATTGCCCTTTGACCACAAATCCTCCAGCTGCTGCCGCTCGTTAAATGTGTCCATGCAGGCCCAGAAGCCGGAGTGCTTGTACGTAATCAACTCTCCCTCCTGGATCAGCCGGTGAAATGGTTCATTCACCAAGTCCTCTCCGGGATTGATGTAGTCAAAAATTCGCTCGCGCAGGATAAAGTACCCGCCGTTGATCCACTTGTTAGACGCGAAAGCGTGATTGATCCGAACGACACGCGACTGGTTATCGGTCTCGACTAAGTGGCAAGTCGCTGTGGGCGGAACCGAGACGAAGCACGCTGTCTTGTTCGACTTTACGAAACGATCAATGTGCATATCGAGATCGAGATCCGAGAGCCCATCAGCGTAATTGGCAAGGAAGATCTCTTGACCCTTAACATGTTCACGAACTGCTCGGAGGCGCTCGCCGATCAGCGACTTTGCCCCGGTATCGGCAAATGTTATGCGCCAATCGCCGAAGTCTCTGCTCAATAAGTCCACTCGCCTACCGCCATCCGACAAAACAAAATCGCTTGAAAGGGCCTCGTGATATTCGAGAAAGAATCTCTTAATCGCTTCTCCCTTGTAGCCCAGGCACAAGATGAAATCCTTATGGCCATAATGCGAGTAGTACTTCATCAGGTGCCACATTACAGGGGCATTGCCAATTGGCACGAGGGGCTTGGGCACGTTCTCGGAATACTCTCGTAACCGCAAACCCAATCCACCACAAAAAATAATGACTTTCATTAGTACTCCATGGCGTGCGCGTCTATCGTGCCGATTGCTCGCCAATTTATTTTCTGAGATTCAATGAAGACTCGACTAACTACAACAATGCAAGGACGGACTAACCCGAACGCTGGACGACAAGCGCGCCACGGTCGCCACCGGCACCGTCGCCTCCGACGCAGGAAGTTGTTGGACGACCGACGCTAAAGTATTCAAAGCCGTACGCGGCCGGCACATCCGGAGGAAAGAGATTGCGGCCGTCGACAATCACTGGCTGACGAACTTCCAACCTCAGGCGACTAAGGTCCAAGTCCCGAAACTCTGCCCAGTCGGTCAATATCAGAACAGCATCTGCGCCGCGGCACGCAGAATACGCGTCGGTTGCATATTCCACATTAGACGTTGCTCCCAGGTACTCGCGTGCTCTTTCGATTGCTGCAGGATCGTATGCGACGATGTGAGCGCCCTCATCCGTAAGCTCCTTGATAACGTGAAGAGCAGGCGATTCGCGTATGTCATCCGTGCCGCCTTTGAAAGAAAGACCGAGCGCTGCGAGTCGCTTGTTACGAACGTTCCACAAGGCCCGCCGTAGTTTTTTAAGGAAGCGCTGGCGCTGCTCTTTGTTAATACGGATTACCTCGTCGAGCAACGTGAACTCATATCCGCACTCATGCGCGATCACGCGGAATGCTTGCACATCCTTGGGAAAGCAGGAACCGCCGTATCCCAAACCTGCATTCAGGAAATGTGCGCCAATTCGCCTGTCGAGTCCTACGCCCCGTGTCACATGACGTATGTCAGAGCCGACCGAGTCACATAATGCCGAAAGAGCGTTTGCGAATGAAATTTTTGTAGCTAA
>CAYNPS010000053.1:0-23965 GCA_964399125.1 uncultured Terriglobales bacterium | reverse complement strand
ACTCGTACCTTAATGCGACTAACGGATCCACTTTCGTTGCACTCCGCGCAGGCAAATACGCTGCGAGTAACGCCACCATAATGAGTACAACTGCTGCCGCCGCGAATGTCGCGAAATCGAGCGGCTTCACTCCGAACAGCAGGCTGCCGAGCGCGCGCGTGCCCACAACTGCGGCGACAAGTCCAATGCCGAGTCCAATTCCAGCCAGCGTCATAGCTTGGCGAATGACGAGCGCAAGCACTTCCACGCGATCGGCTCCCAGTGCGATGCGAATTCCGAATTCCTGCGTTCGCTCACGGACTGAGTACGAGATCACTCCATATGCGCCGATTGCGGCGAGCAAAACTGCGAGTCCACCGAAGACGCTGAGCAGCACGGTAAAGAAGCGTGGCTGGGCTACGTTCTCCGAAACAATGTGCTCCATGGTGGAAACGTCGGAGAGGGCCTGATCTTTATCTATGGACCAGATCGCTTCGTGAATCGCAGAAACGAGCAGCAGGGGATTGCCTTTGGTGCGAATAAACAGATTGAGACTGCTGCGCGGCGCGATTTTTTCCGGCATGTATACGGTATCGCGTGCTTCGCTGGCGAGGCCCTCGTTGTGGACGTCCTGCACCACTCCGATCACCTCAAGAGGTTGCTTGCCCAGATAGAGAACATTGCCGACGACGTTTGTCGTTCCCCACATCCGTTTCGCGAAGCTCTCGTTGACAACCAGCACCTGGCCGGTGCCAGCTTCGTCCTGTCTAGAGAAGAACCTGCCGGCCTTCAAAGGAATCTGCAGGGCTTCGAAGTATCCGGGAGTGACTATGTAGGCGCCGGCTCCGGGGACGATTGCGTTGCGTTGCATAGACGATGAAGCAGGTGTGAGCGCAAATGGATACGGCTCGCCGCTGCCGTTCAGGGGAGCGTTCTTGCTTCCGCCTACCGCGACAACGCCTGGCACGGCCGCAACGCGCTCGATCATCTGCGTACGATATTGCTGGTCGCGATCATGCTCGAACGCCTCAGACGGAACTGTGAGATGCACTCGCAGGACGCCGGCAGCATTGAAGCCGGGATCGACATGCGTCAAGCGCCACAGGCTATTCAGCAGAAGTCCGGTGGCCACTAGCAGCATCACCGCGACCGCGGTCTCGCCGATCACCAGCAGTTCACGAATCCCTGTACGCTGGCGTCCAGCACTCGCTCCACGCGCGCCTTCTTTCAATCCATCCACGATGTTTACCGAGGATGATTTCCAGGCAGGCATCAATCCGAAGACGGGCCACACAAGCAACGCGGCGCTTATGCTGAAGACGACCACCAGTGGATCGATCGTGACTTGTTCTGGATTGGGAATCGTGCCTGCGCTCATCGTGAGCAGGATACGCAGCATTCCGTAGGCAAGCAGCAGCCCGGCAGCGCTTCCGAAAAGAGCAAGCACCAGGCTTTCGCTCAGCAGTTGCCGCACCAGTCGAACGCGAGCGGCGCCAAATGCGCTGCGGACTGCGATTTCGCGCGTGCGCGACGTTCCGCGCGCCAGCAGAAGGTTGGCGATGTTCGCACAGGCGATCAGCAACACCAGGCTCACGGCACCGAAAAGGACCAGAAGCGCCGGACGAACGTTTCCCACAATGGAATCACGCAGACCGATAACCCGCGCTGCTTCCCATCCCGAGTTAGCGGTTGGATACGCGGTTTCAAGCTGCTTGAGCTGGAGCGATGTTTCGAGCTGCGCCTGCTCGAGAGTCACGCCCGGTTTGAGTCGTCCAATAAGACTGAGCCAGCGAATGCCACGGCGATGTGGAACCATGTCATCGGTGACGAGCGACAGCGGCGCCCAAGCTTCACTCTGCAGAACTGGGTATTGAAACGATGCCGGCATCACGCCGACGATGGTGAACGTGGCTCGGGCCGACGTGATCGAGTCCGCGGTTACGGTGCGCCCGACGACGTTGGGGTCCGAACCGAATTGGCGTTCCCACAGGCCATGTGAAATTACGAGCTGGAGGTCCTGTCCCTTCACATCATCGCGCGGGAGCAGCACGCGCCCCTTTTCGGCACTGGCTTGCAGGGTGGAAAAGAAATTGCCGGAGACGTAAGTCGTCGCAAGATAGTGGGGCTGGCCGGCTCCAATCAAGGTTCCCCCTGAGTTGCCGGGCTGGAATTCAAACGCTGCGAAATCCTGAAAGACGGTTTGCGATCGTTTCAGATCGTCGATATCAGGCGGAGAGAAAGTCCCGCGGAACTCGCCTTTCTCCTGACTGACTGCATAGATCCGTACTAGATGGTCGGCGTCGTGGTATGGCAAGGCCCGCAGCAGGAGAGCATGAATCACGCTGAAGACTGCGGTGTTCGCGCCAACCCCGAGAGCAAGCGTTAGGATCGCAACGGCGCTAAAGCCTGGGTACTTCGCGAGTTGTCGAAGGGCATAGCGAAGATCTTGCGTGAGAGTTTCCATCGTTACCTCCTCACTCATCTCACTTGCTCACGCGTCCGCTACCGCGGACGGTACTGACCCGACCAAGACTCATTCCGAGCCGAGCCTTTCCGTTCTTTTTGGGGAGAGGCGGAGAGAGGAGTCTCTATTACCACGAGGCGCTACCCAGGTGGAAGTCGAGAGGGATTCCTCATCGGCCTAAGGCGGATTCGGAATGACAACAGCAAATCACTCATACCTAAGCGCCTCAATCGGACTCACCTTCGCCGCTCTTCGCGCGGGAATGTAGCTTGCTAGCGCGGCCACACCTAAAAGCAGCGCCGATATTCCGGCAAACGTGAGCGGGTCAAGAGCCTTCACTCCATACAGCAACTGCACAAGCACACGAGTGCATGCGAATGCGCCGAGGATTCCGAATCCGACTCCGATTGCCGCCAGCTTTGCGCCTTGGCCAATCACGAGCTTGAGCACATCTTGCCTCCGCGCTCCCAGCGCGGTGCGCACGCCGATCTCGCGCGTGCGCCGCGAAACTGAGTACGCCACCACTGCATAGAGTCCCAAGCTGGAGAGCAACAGTGCGACAAATCCAAAGCCGCCGAGCAGTGCGCCGGCAGCGTGTGCCGGGAACAGCGGGATCTCCATATGCTCTTTTAAGGTTTCTACATGCACGTTCAGGTTGGGGTTGAAAGCGGCGATTTGTGTCTGCACTGCATTGACCAGCATCTGTGGATCTCCCGTCGTTCTCACCACCACGGCTGTCCATGGCTCGTAGTTCTGTGCGATCGGCAGCCACGCGAATGGTCGGGGACCCTCGCCCAATGATCGATATCTTCCCGTTTTGACAACGCCGACGACTTCGCGGCGGAGCAGAGAAGGATCCGGTTCTTTGGAGGTTTCAAGACTCATGGGACCTGGTCCAATGGGCACGATCAGCAGTTTTCCGATGGGGTCCTGATTGGGCCACATGGTTTTCGCCAGCGCCTCGTTAACAATCACAACCTTGGGAGCTTTGGCGCTATCCGTATCCAGGAAGTCGCGCCCGCGAAGCATTGGAATTCCCATGGTCTGAAAGTAGCCGGGCAGCGTCGAAGCCACATCGGTTTCAATGCGACGCTGGTCCTGCGCGTTCTCGCGCGTGAAGGTTACGATTGTGTGCTGGCCAAGGGGCAGGTGATCGATCGCACTGACTCGTTCCACTTCCGGAAGCGCTCGAATGCGATCGAGAACCTGCTGGCGAAACAGCGTCCCCGCTTCCTCGTTGTATCCACCCGCGCGGAGATCAAACTCGGCCGAAACCACGTGGTGAAATGCGAATCCTGGATCAATAGACCGTGCGTTGAATAGGCTGCGCAGGCATAGACCTGCTCCGACGAGCAGCACCATGCACGTCGCGACTTGTCCCACAACGAGAACGCTGCGCAGGTGAGACTTGGAGCTGTCGCCACCATGCGATCCTTGACTGATAGCGGCGCTAACCTGAACAGCCGAGCTTCGTAGCGCCGGAGCCATTCCGAAAATGACTCCAGTCAGGAGTGACACAGCCGCTGTGTATGCCAGAACTCGCCAGTCCACCGAAACATCGAGGGTGACGGGCAGATCACCGGGCTTGAGACGAAGAATCACTGGAGCGGCCCAGATTGCGAGCAAGAGCCCGGCGATTCCACCCAAGCTCGCCAGCACCACGCTCTCGGTTAAGACGAGCTGGATCAACCGACTGCGTTTTGCTCCCATCGCTGTGCGCACCGCCATCTCGGCCGTTCGTGACGCGGATTTCGCGAGCAGCAGGTTTGCGGCATTTGCGCACGCGATGAGCAGAACCATGCCGACCACTGCCATGAGTACAACCAGCAGTTGGGTTGTGATCCCACGCGCCGGAGCGGGGGTCAAGGTAAGCGGGGTAACGGTTCCACCGATGTCTTTGTTCGTTTCGGGAAAGGCATGAGCGAGCGCAGCGGCTGCAACAGCTATGTTTGCCTGAGCTTGTCGGCGGGTAACTCCTGGCTTGAGCCGCCCAACCGCGATCATCCAGTGGGTGTGACGCTCCGTGAGCAGGTGTTGCACATCGGCCAACAGAAGAGGTTGCAGTTTTAGAGGGACCCACATGTCGGCTTCGAAGGCCAGCATGATGCCGGTAAACTGCGGGGCGGCCACACCGATCACCGTGAACAGGTGACCGTTGAGGGAAAGGGTCTTCCCAACCACGTCCGGATCGGCGCCAAGATTTTCGCGCCAGAACGAATAGCGGAGGACGACTGGGTTACTGAATGAGATGTCGTCTGATGCGATAAGCGTCCGCCCCAGCGCTGGTTTTACGCCAAGTACGGAAAAGTAGTTCGTCGAGACGAGTTGCGCCTTCACATGGCTTGTAGTGCCGTTATGGTTCCACGCAACTTCCGACGGTTCTCCCTCCGTGGCTGCTACCGCGCTGAACACTGCATTGTGATCGCGAAAATATTGGAAGTCGGGTGCGCTCAATGTCTGGTAATGACCCGCATTACGCCACCGTGAATTTAGTTCCCAAATTTCCAATAAGCCGTTCGGGTCCTGAACAGCAGGAGGACGAAAGAGAGCAGCGTTGACGAAACTGAATATCGTTGTGTTCGCGCCGATACCAAGCGCGAGGGAAACCACCACGGCGAACGTGAAGCCCGGGTTGCGTGCGATCATGCGCAGCGCGTAACGGATGTCTTGGATTAAAGTTTCCATTTTTCCTCGTGTAATTCCGAGCGCAGCGAGGAATCCCTACCACGTCCATACCCCGACAGCCCGGCGAAGGCCGAACTGGCAAACTCAAGACACACTCCGAGCGTAGGGATTCCTCACTTCGTTCGGAATGACAGGAAAACCGGCTAGACCGCGGTGACGCTTTCTTCGACCACCTTACCGTCGAAGAGGTGAATCGTCCGCTCAGCGTGGCGGGCGAAGCGCTCATCGTGAGTCACCATGCAGATGGTTGCGCCTTCGCGATGGAGCTGCTGCAGGAGTTCCATCACGGCTTCACCATTTCGGGAATCGAGGTTTCCGGTTGGCTCATCCGCCAGCAGGATCGACGGCTTGCCTGCCAGAGCGCGCGCTACGGCAACACGCTGCTGCTGACCGCCGGAGAGCTGTGAAGGATAGTGGCGCATGCGATGCGACATGCCGACCTTTTCAAGAGCCTCGTGCACTCGCTGTTTGCGCTCCGCTCCGCCCATCTTGCGGTAGGTGAGCGGCAGCTCGACGTTCTCGTAAACCGTAAGGTCGCCGATCAAGTTGAAGCTCTGGAAGATGAATCCGATTTCCTGATTGCGGATGCGGGCGCGGTCGGCAAAGTCGAGGCTCTGCACCGGCTTGCTATTCAGGATGTACGTGCCGTCCGTCGGCGTGTCGAGGAGGCCGATGATCGACAGCAGCGTCGATTTGCCGCAGCCCGAAGGCCCGGCCATCGAGACATACTCGCCTTCGCGGATCTCGAGGTGAATGCCAGAGAGCGCGTGGGTTTCAACTTCGTCGGTGTAGAAGATCTTGGTTACGTTCTCCAGCGTGATCAGCGGACGGCCGTTTGCTGTTGCCATTCAGGGCTCCTCGTATAAATTCCAATTCCCAAAACCGGAACGACGAACACGAAAGTCACGAAGGTTAATTCGAGAGGTCACAAAGAAGTCGAGGAAAGGCTGGTTTGCAATTTTCCTCTTTGTGACCTCTCGGTGTGGCCTTTGTGACCTTCGTGTTCGCCGTTCTCTCGGCTACTCCAACCTAATTCGATCTACGTTGTCCCAGCGCGACATGTCGGACAGAATCACTTGATCGCCTTCGTTCAGTCCGCCGAGAATTTCTACTGCATTTACTGAGCTGCGTCCCAACTTCACAGTCACGCGCGTTGCGCCTTTCCCGTCAGGATCGAGCTTGAACATGCTTACCGTGCTGTTTTCCTGGCCAAACGCCGGACGTCCGACGAACTCGACATTCGCGAGGCGATCAAGATCGATGGTGCCGTCCACACTCAGGTCAGGGCGCTCGCCCGGAGCGTGGCCATCAAGCTTCACGTCGACGGTGACTGTCCCGTTGATAACCGCGGGGTCAATGCGCATAACCGTACCGTCGATCACGCCGTTGTGCGTGTCGATCGATGCAGGCTGGCCGAACGTTATGTCTTTCGACTGCGTTTCAGCGATCTTCAGTTCCGCCTTCAAGTGGGTCGGATCGACGACCTTCGCAATGTTGGTACCTGCGGTAACGCGCTGGCCTTCAACGACCGGAACTTCCGTGAGCACGCCATCGATGCCAGCGCGAACATGTAGGGCGTCGAGCTGCTTCTTCTTTAGCTCATAGAGAGCCCTGAGTTCGTCAATCTTCGCCTGTTGCACTGCCAATTGAGACGCAACAGATTTGGTATTGATAGCAACTCTTTGTTCTTCAATTTGATTTCTTGTGGCCAGCTCCTGGGCATGGGTCTCGGAGCTCTGGCATGCCTGTCCGGAAATTACGCCAAGTTTGCACAGCTGCTGGTCGATTTGGGCCTTGGTTTTGGCGTCGCTGTAGTCGGCGCTGACCGTGGCGGCGTTGGAACGCTGGGTCATTAGGTCGCTTTGGACCTTAACTTCCAGGTTCTTGTAGTCGGCTTCGGCGGCCTTCAGTTGGAGCTCCGCGTCTTTAGCTGCCTGTTCGGTGGCCGGATCGCTCAGATCCATGATGATGGTATCGGCCTTGACTTGAGTGCCGGGAAGGATGCGACGACGCTCAACGGTGGCGTCGGTAAGGGCTGATATGGAGCGAATATCGACGGGAACGAGCGTTCCCAGACCCCGGACCTGGCGGATCATGGGACCGCGCTTGACGGTGTCGGTCCAGATAGTGGAGCGCTCGACCGTGGGTGCGGCTGGCTTCAGCCGCGACAGTCCCAAGGTCACGCCAGCAATAAAGATGATGGCTAATGCGGAAAGAATGATGCGGCGCTTGCGCTTGGCAGCCGCTACACTCGCTGATCTCTGTATATCCATGACTACGCACTCCTGATGCGCTTCGCCTGCCAAAGAGTTTTCATTTGTAAGTGATTGAAAACGTTTTTGTTATTCCATGCATTCTGCAGCATTTAGCAGGGCCTTGTGTTCACGCCTGAATGAAAATGTTCGAAAATGAACAGACGCAGAGGACTGCAGATCGAATGGGGAGTCACCCGGCTTCCTGAGCCACTTCCAACCGAGTCTAAAACCACGCAGGCGCATCCACTGCCCAACGACAGGCGGCCTAAACAGTCACAATTTGTGACAAATATTCCCTGCTGCCTTCCCTGATCCGCGCGAGAGAGGTCTGCTGAGGCATACGTAAGTTAATTTGTTTTCAATGAAGTAAGGGCCCATTCCCTAAACTCCCTCTAAGGTTCCCTGGCCAGAACGAGATTTGGGGAATGATGGGCAGAATTCGCGCCGTTTTCGTGGCCCGATTGCGAATTCCCTGTTTTATTGCCTGTTCGCGGGAAAGCTTTGCCGGCTCCGGATCTGTCGGTCAGACTATTAAGGACACTAGCAACTGGGTTTTTCTTGCGGATCGGACGCCGAAGATCCTGGTTTGTCGCCGACGATTACGCCAAAAAACTGAGACAAAATGTCTCTTTCTGCACCTGAGCATGTAAGCTGCTCGTCTTCAATTACTTACCGGGAATTAGCTCGGTTGAAGCCACCTGTGCGCCAGACGAAGTGTCCCAATCGAGTGGCCTGACAATCTTTGTCACTCGATAGAAAGCAAAGCACTTATCTATTTCCACAGCTCTGGTTTCCGGCGTGCACTATGTGACAGCGAGGTTAAGTCACCACTTATGTCCAAGTGCAGCAAAACTATCGTCTTCGTGCTCAGCCTAATGGCTGTCATGGCTGGGTTCAACCTTTCCTCCCCTCAAGTAAAGCACGTGCTTAGCACGGTTGCCTCCGCAGTTTGGGGCTCCTGAGCATGCGCTTTGCGATAACCCGCGCACGACATGAAAGGCGCGGCGCAAGTGGAAGTGAACCTCCCCAGAGCTTCACAAAATTTGCAGGGAGTTTAAGAAAGAGAACCCTAATGAAACCGCAAACGAAAACGAAAGGTGCAGTAGGCCGCCTCTGGCGCTTGCACCTGGTCGCCGCGATGCTGCTAGTTTTCGCTACAGCAGCGTTCGCAGCTCCAGGGGGTAAGCACGGCCCTAAAGCTGCGCCGGACATCGACAATTTCCCGGTGAATGCGGACGGCACAGTAGATGTAGTCGTCCAATTCAAGCCGGATGCATTCGAGCCCGACAAGAACTTTCATCCGAATGACAAGTTCTATCAGGGTCCGAACGGCGATAAGAAGAAGGTCGCCGAGCAGTCTCACAGCCACTTTAAGGCCGACGAGCGTCAGAAGTATGAACAGCAGTTCAACGCCGTTTTCAAGCAGGATTTTGGAGCCGTCAGTGCGGCAGCTGTTCGCATCCCTGTTGCCACGCTCGACCGCCTTTTGAAGGACGACAAGGTGCTGTATGTTTCACCCGATCGCCCGAACAAGTCCTCTTGGGATGACGCACCCGAGCCGGTCAATGACTCGGCTGCGCGTCAGAGCTACGGCGTCGACGGAACCGGAATCGGCATCGCAGTCATCGATAGCGGCGTCTATCAGCACGATGATCTGCAGAAAGCTGACATGAGCGCCTCGCGCATCGTGTACAGCGAGAGTTTTGTGCCGGGAGATCCCAGCACAAATGACGCCTACGGACACGGCACACACGTGGCCGGAATTCTGGCTGGCAATGGCCACGATTCGGCTGGCCGCTTCTACGGTATCGCGCCGAACGCCAACATCATCAATCTGCGCGTGCTCGATGCCAATGGCGGCGGGTCTGACAGCCTGGTGATTGCGGCTATCAATCGCGCCATCCAGTTGAAGAACCAGTACAACATCCGCGTGATCAACCTCTCGCTCGGACGGCCAGTCTATGAGTCCTATACTTTGGATCCTCTGTGCCAGGCAGTTGAAGCCGCATGGCAGGCCGGCATCACGGTCGTTGTTGCGGCCGGTAACATGGGCCGCGACAACAGCTTCGGCGAGCAGGGCTACGCGACCATCGAAGCTCCCGGCAACGATCCGAATGTGATCACTGTCGGTGCCATGAGCCCGCAAGGAACATGGACGCGCACCGACGACATCGTCTCCAGCTACAGCTCCAAGGGACCCACACTGCTGGATCACATTCTGAAACCCGACGTAGTCGCTCCTGGAAATAAGATCACTTCGCTGCTTTCTCCTGGATCGACGCTGAGCCAGATTGCACCTGCATCGGCGATCATTCAGCCCACTCAGCTCAATTGGCTCTGCGATGTGTTTGTTGGCCAAACCAGCTGCAATGCGACCTCGGTTGGTCCGCACTATCTGCAGTTGAGCGGTACCAGTATGGCCACTCCAGTAGTTGCCGGTGGCGCTGCACTGATGATCCAGAGCAATCCGAGTCTCACGCCTGACATTATCAAAGAGCGCCTGATGCGGAGTGCTTGGAAGGGCTATCCCGCACACGGCTCTACCTCGTCCCACGACGTGAAGGGCAACACTTACCTGCAGCAGTACGACGCGTTCACGATTGGCGCTGGATACGTTGATATCCAGGCTGCTATGGGCGACACAACCGCAGTCAATGGCGGCGCCGCGTCGCCGACGGTTGTCTTCAATCCTGTCACCAAGACCGCCACGCTGGTAAACGGCACCTCGGTGGTTTGGGGACAGAGCGTTGTTTGGGGACAAGATCCACTGCTAGCCGACTCAGTTGTTTGGGGTTCGTTGACGGTGGATGCCAACTCCATGGTTTGGGGCAACTCGGTGGTCTGGGGTCAAGCCGGCACCGACGCCTGCAGCATGGTTTGGGGTCAGAGCGTGGTCTGGGGTCAGCTCACCGATGCTCTTAATGCTCTGAGCGATGGTGACCCTGGCGACCCAAGCGACACCGACACAACGGACTCAGGTGGCACGATCACCGATTCTGACACAATCAATCCACCCGCTTCGAGCACGACTACGAGCACGACGGGAGGTACGCTGTGAGAACCTCAGCTAAGATTTTCGTCGCTCTGGTTGTCCTGTCAGGACTCGCGGTTCTGGTAAATGCAGTCCTACATGCACAGTCGGCCGATCACGTCCGAGTAGCTTCATTCCTGATCGTGGCGTGCTTGGCAGCGCGGCTGAAAGTTAAGCTGCCGGGTCTGACAGGAAGCATGTCGGTCAACCTGCCGTTCATCCTGGTCGCTGCGGCCGAGATGAGCTCGTCGGAAGCTTTGGCAGTTGCGTGCTTCTCGACGTTCGTGCAGTGCTTGCCGCATGCAACGCAAAAATTCAACACGGTTCAGGCCGTGTTCAACTTCGCCAACATGGCTTTGGCTGTCGCCGCGACACGATTCGTCTTCGGCTTCCCGCCTTTCAATAATGCCGTGCCATCGCACGGATTGTTGCTGGCGCTGGCCGCAGTTGGATTCTTCGTGGTCAACACGGTGCCAGTGGCGATCGTCATTTCGCTGACCGAAGCCAAGAACGCCCTGAGAGTGTGGGGACACATCTTCCAGCTGTCGTTCCCGTACTTCGTCGCCAGCGCGGCTATTGCCGGACTTGTGCTCGCCGCTACGGCAGAAATCGGCTGGCAGGTTCCGCTCTTCGTGCTGCCGGTGATGTTCGGAGTCTTCCACTCCTATAAACGCTACTTCGGTGGTGCTAGGGAGACGGCTTCGGCTCCTGCGGTGGTTGGGTCGCGCGCGGCCACAGCTACTGGAGACTGACCTCTAAACGGTTTCGTTCGGGTTGCTTGTACCGGCTGTGCCTTTTTGGGGGAGGCACAGCCGGTTTTTTACTTCGAGCTGATACCGGGACGAATTGGCAGGGACCTGCAGGGTTTGGAGGGCGGAAGAGTCTCTTCCCAAACTGCGGCGCATCGGCTAGTGTTGGCATTCCCGACCGGCGGGCACACGCCGAGTGGGAATGACAATGGCTGAAGATGCTGCTTCGCTCCACCATTCAGGCGCTTGATCGGATTACAGCACGCCTCGAACGCACTCCGGAAAAAGCGCGGCATCTCGCCTTTGGTGCGCGAGGTGAAGATGAAGCCTTTTTCTACCTGCGCAAGCTCGGCTTCACGATCATCGCGCGAGACTATCGCTCGCCTCGCCGACCTGGGGACATCGATCTAATTGCATTTGAGAAGGAAACGCTCTGCTTCGTCGAAGTCAAAACGCGGGCGAGCCGGAAATTCCTACCCGCCGAGGCCGCGATCGACGGAGAAAAGCGAGCTACGCTGTCTTCGCTCGCTCGCGAGTACCTGCGTCAATACGCTCATGCGCAAGGAAAACAGCCTCCGCATCGCTTCGACGTAATTAGTGTTTATATCGAAAGTAATGATGATTCCAGCGGTTCTACCGATATCACCCTGTTCAGGAATGCTTTTACCATGTCATAAAATGAGAGTAGCCCGCAGGGAAAGGACCACAGTTGCCCGAGCTTAGGAAGGACCCCGTCAGCGGACGCTGGGTCATTATCGCTACCGATCGAGCACGCCGGCCCAGCGATTTCACAAGACATACGGTAGTTCTCAAAGGCGGCTTCTGCCCGTTCTGTCCGGGCAACGAGAGCAAAACTCCGCCCGAGATCCTTGCTTACCGGAATGGAAGCGAGCGCGATAAGCCTGGTTGGTCGGTCCGCGTGGTTCCTAACAAGTATCCCGCTTTGGGAATCGAAGGCAACCTCGATCGCCGTGCCGATGGCATGTACGACCGGATGAACGGAATCGGAGCGCACGAAGTTATTATCGAAACTCCGAATCACCGCCAGACATTCGCCGACATGGCCGACAAGAGCATCGAAGACGTGCTGTGGGCCTTTCGCGATCGTATCGTCGATCTCAAGCAGGATCGGCGGTTCAAGTACATCCTGATCTTCAAAAATCACGGCGAGGCCGCCGGCGCTACGCTCGAACATCCGCACTGCCAGTTGATCGCCCTGCCGATTGTTCCGCAACAGGTCATTGAAGAACTTGAAGGGGCCAGCAAGTATTACGAATTGAAGGAACGCTGTATCTTCTGCGACATGGTGCAGCAGGAGAACTCAGGAGAGGAGCCGCGACTCGTGGCCGAAGACCGCCGGTTCGTTACCATCTCTCCTTATGCGCCACGATTCCCATTTGAGACCTGTATCCTGCCGAAAAACCACGAAGCATCATTTGAAAACGCTAGCGCCGCCGACTTCGAGAGCCTTGCCAAGATGGTCAAGCTGGTGATCGGCAAGATGGACGCGGTTCTGGAGCGTCCTGCATACAACATGGTGCTCCACACAGCACCGCTCTTCGCAGGCGAGTCCGCCGACTACTATCATTGGCATATCGAGCTTATTCCCAAACTAACAAAGGTCGCTGGATTCGAATGGGGCACGGGGTTCTACATCAATCCCACGTCGCCGGAAGAGGCTGCGCGCTATTTGCGCGAAGCCATCATCGAAACACCCGAACTGGCGAGCGCGCGATAGGTCAACCGGCCGCGGCTGTGTGCCGGACACGCAGGCACACGTCTCCCACATCGTTTCATATTAGGAATCGGGGACGGCGATGGAGGTCGGGACTAGAGTTCTGCGGCGCGGGTTTTCTCTTCGATTGCCATGTCTTTGAACTCACTTGAATCGAAGACTTCTCCGCATTCCAGGCACTCTACAAATTCCGCGTCTTCCTCACGCGCGACAACACGCACGCGAGGATGCTTGCAGACTTGTTCCATGCTGATTCTCTGAGGAGGAAATTTTGCAGGTGTGGGTTGGATAGCGCTCATACTCCGGGAATTTCTGTCCGGTTTTGGGAGATTGTAGCCTGACTAGTTGCTATGTCAAGCATCTATTGCGGACCGGTGATTACGATGAGAGTTGTCAAAGTGTAGGTTGCCGGGAAAAGGTCTCGGCTTTCTGCGGTCGGCATGCGCCTAAACGAGGAAGGCCAAGGCGTTTGTATCAGTTTGGAATCGACGGTTCGCAACCATTTCCTGCTCAGACTGGACGGAATCGCCGTGGCTGAATCCTGGCTGCAAATGGCAGAATTCCTCTTTCCTCAATCTCCTACCCGCTCCACTTCCACCAAACACGAATAGAACGTCGGCCCGCCACCCATATCTGTAAGCCGTTCAGAAGTAAGGGCATTGATCCCGATTCCATCGGGCATCAGCTTCGACCAGTTCAGGCGGGTCGCCACCACGCCTGGCTGCACGGCTCCGCCGACCACTGCCTTCAGCCGGATCTCGCCACGATCATTGAAGACGCGAACCGCATCACCTTCGGAGATCCCGCGCAATTCGGCGTCTACCCGGTTCATCTCCAGCTTGTTCATTTTCGGCTCGAGCGGCTGATGGGAGCCGAGGTTACAAAAGGTTGAATTGAGGAAGTTGTCGGCCTTTCGCGACAAGAGTTCGAGGGAATACTTTTTGGCGTTCTGTGAATGCCGCGACTCAGAAGGAGCTTTGAACTCCCCGACGGGATCGAGTCCGAACTTAGTCAGATCATCGTTCCAGATCCGCGCTCTGCCGTCAGGAGTCGGGAAGCCGCCTTTTGCAAATGGAACAAATTCTTCCGCCCCGAAATTCAAACGGATATGACCTTCGCGCTCCAGCTTCTCGCGTCTAATTCCTTTGAGCCACGGATCAGGGCTCTCGAGCGCTGCGTCGATCATCTGATCAACTGTTTCGCGGAAACATGGCTCAGTGAAGCCCATGCGCTGCGCCAGATCGCCAAAGATCTCAACGTTGCACTTCGATTCACCTACCGGCGCGATCGCCTGATTCGAAATCTGCAAATAGTAATGCCCATAAGCCTGCTGGATGTCTTTCTGCTCGAAGAAAGTCGTCGCGGGCAGAACTATATCCGCGTAATCAGTTGAATCAGTGAAGAACTGATCGTGCACAACCGTGAACAAATCCTCGCGCATAAAGCCGCGCACAACATCGTTGTGGTTCGGCGCAATCGCTGCCGGATTGGAGTTGTAAACGAAAATCGCTTTCACCGGCGGATCGCTCAGCTTTGTGAGCGCCTGTCCCAGCTCGGACATGTTCACTACTCGAGCGGGTCGGCAAAGCGGACTGCTCAGCATGAGATCCGTGCGCTCCAGAACTTCTTTATTGAGCTTGAATGCGCCGCTGCATGAAAGCTGAATGCCTCCGCCTGGGTACTTCCATCCGCCGGTGATGCAGGGCAGCATAGTTATCAAGCGAATATTCGTGCCGCCATTTTCGCAACGCTGCACGCCGTAATTCACGCGGATCGCCGCCGGAGTTGTAGTCGCGTACTCACGCGCCAGCTTCACGATGTCTGTTGCTGAAATACCTGTCCATTCCGCTACGCGGTGCGGCGCATACCCCTGAACGCGCTTAACCAGCTCATCGAATCCGTTTACGTACTTGTCCACGTAGTCGGAATCGAAAAGCCTTTCCGCGATGATGACGTGCATCAGCCCAAGCGCCAGTGCGGAATCAGTTCCTGGATTGATTGGGAGATACCAGTCGGCACACTGCGCAGTGCGCGTCTTGTAAGGATCAATAACGACAAGCTTGGCGCCATTGCGTCGCGCTTCTTCGATGAAAGGCCAAAGATGAACATTGTTGCCGTGAATATTCGCGCCCCACGCAATGATGTACTTCGCGCGTGAAAAGAGCTCAGTATCGGTGCCCAGCTTGCGTCCGAGAACGGAGACGAGAGCCTCGCCACCGGCGGTGGAGCAAATCGTGCGATCGAGCTGCGATGCGCCAAGTCGATGGAAGAAACGCCGGTCCATCGATCCGTAGCTAAGGACCGCTGTAGTGCCGGCATAGGAATACGGCAGAATTGCCTCAGGTCCAAATTGGGAACCGATCTCATTGAACCGACGCGCAATCTCGTCGTACGCTTCGTCCCAGGAAATTCGTTGAAAGATCTGCTCCACGTCCTCGCACGTGCGCACTCCGCGTCCTTTTGGCGCGATACGCCGCATGGGATAGAGCACGCGGTCAGGCGAGTACACGCGATCGAGATACTTCGCGACCTTGGCGCACAAGAACCCACGGGTCACCGGATGGGCGGGATCACCGCGCAAACGAGTCGCTCGCCCCACATCATCGACCGTAATCAGAACTCCGCATGAGTCAGGGCAATCATGCGAGCACGCCGCGTGGACTGTTTTGGGCATGATCAGAAATTATAAGCACTTTCAGTAAAACCACGATGCGGATTGCGCGGACGCCTCGGGCACATCACGCGGAGGGAGCAGCGACTGCATCAAGCGCTTTGCCACTTCCGCGGAATCCGCGTCCCATCCGCGCAATCCGCGTCGTGTTTTGACTCTGAGTTCGGTAGATTTTGCATCTTTGAGGTCCGCCCGGCGTCCAATCCTCAGCGACTTTGCGGGGCTCCCCACGGCGAATATCGGGTATTACCTCAGTTACTTTCCTTATCCGCTACATTGGGAGACTCTGGAATAGTCTTCTGATGGGCTTGCGCCGTACCATTTCGTCCATTGCTCCACTCACGCTGGCATTCCTGCTCAGTGGCTTTTCCGAGGCCCAAATAGGCGGCGGTCCACAGTCGGCTTTTGCGGCGGAAAACGCCACGCTTCAGTATTCGATCGTTACTTCGGTACCTCGCCTTAGGCCTGAGCTCGCGCTCGCTGCATACGAGCGTTCCTTGCAGCATCAAGCCAGCGATCTTGGCGGCTACACGACCACGAGTTTGATCGACGCCGAACTGCCTGATTCAGCACAGAAAGCCGAATTCGAGCTGCAGCAGCACTATTCAGCGCCGGCGCTGCTCGAGTTTTCTCCTGTGCGTTCCTCAGGCGACTCATTTGTAAAAAGCAACCTGATTGTGCGTCTGCTGCAGTCGGAAGTTGATCATGTGCATCGCCGCGAGCAGTCGCAGACAGCAATTAGCTCGGCGAACTACAAGTTCAGCTATAAAGGGTCATCGCTGATCAATGATGTTCCCGTCTACGTTTATGAGGTGAAGCCGCACAAGAAGCGCGTCGGACTCTTCAAGGGCAAGGTTTACCTGGACACCGGGACTGGCGAGCTAGTTCGCGCGCAAGGACGAATCGTGAAGTCGCCGTCCTTCTTCATCAAGAGGATCGATTTCATTCAGGATTACGCGCACATCAATGGCTTCACGCTCCCGCTACATTTCCACTCGGAAGCGCAGACTCGCATTATCGGCAAAGCCGTAGTCGATATCACCAATCGGAATTATCAAACGGAATCTCAACCTGCGAGCTCAACCGTAGAAGCGAATGCAATGGTTGGTCCTTCCGCAGATCCCGGACCTCAGCAATAAATCAGCTGCGCTTCTCGCCCGCCGCCTGAGTCTTCTTCACCTGACGCGCGCCGGTATTGCGCTCGTAAATAATGCGCATCCCATCGAGTGTGAGCATCTCATCGACAAGACCGATGTAGCGCGACCCTGAAGCAATCAGGGTTGCGAGCCCGCCGGTTGAGACAATCTTCGGCTTCTTGCCGCCCAGTTCTTCGATAATGCGCTCGATAATCCCGTCGGTCAGTCCAATGTATCCGTAGAACAGACCTGACTGGATGTGCGCGACCGTGTTGGTGCCGATCACCCGTGCAGGGCGTCGAATATCCACCTTCGGCAGCCTCGCCGTGCGCAAAAACAGTGCTTCCGCAGAAATTCCCACTCCGGGAGCGATAACTCCGCCGACATATTCTCCGCGTTCTGAGATCACGTCGAATGTAGTCGCAGTACCGAAGTCCACGACGATGCATGGGCCGCCGTACCGCTCGAATGCCGCGACACCATTCACGATTCGATCCGCGCCAACTTCCGCCGGGTTATCAACCAGTACGGGCATGCCGGTCTTTACTCCCGGCTCTATGAACAACGGCTTGGCCTGGAAATAGCGCTCGCTCACTTCGCGCAGCGTCGAATCAAGAGGCGGCACGACCGACGAGATCACCACCGCTTTCACCTCGGCGGCATCGATGTTCTGCATTGCGAATAAATTTCTAAAAAGCACTCCATATTCATCGGCTGTATTGGTGCGAATCGTGCCCACACGCCAATGCGCGACCATCTGATCGAAATGCGGGGGCGATCCCGCCTGCTCATGGCCTGGCCTGTAGAGTCCAAGCACGGTATTCGTATTGCCCACATCAACAACAAGAAGCATCGTGATTCTCTTCGGAACTTCTTTTTGAGTTTAGCTGATTGATCCTCGGTAACCGGCGCCAGATGCTCTTCGCTATATCGTTCCGCAGTGTCGCCAGACGGTTATGCGGCTGGAAATCTCTTGAGAATCGTCTCGTGCCGAGGCTAGCTTTCGGCGCTTCTCCCTCAATGCAAACCGAGCGAAGCGAAGCCCAAAGCGCCGAAGGCGTAACATATAGATAGCCCAGCACGTGAGTGCTGGGTAGGAGTGCAAGCGACCGAGCCCCGGAAGGGCACTCTTCACTATGCGCTCAGCTCCCTTACGCCGCCTGAAAGCACCGTTCTAGTCCCACTCGGGGTCCGCACCTTCAAAAATCCGTGCCTGTCCAGGCCATCGGTTACGCCGTCGTATCCACCACTTTCATCAACATGCACACGTTTCCCGCGCGCGTAACTTGAGATCGACTCCACATCCTCGAGCAATGCCTGCGTTCCGCCCGGAGACAGCGCCGCTCGGTATTCGGATTCCAACGATTGCAGCAATGCAATTAACAACTCCGTTCTCGACCAAATTTTTCCTGTCTCGATCTCTATCGACGTTGCTATCGCGCGAATCTCATCCGGGAACTTCGATTGATTAACGTTCACTCCAATTCCAATTACGGCAAACCGAAGCTGCTCAACCTCGGACGAAATTTCCGTCAAAATCCCACAAACCTTCTTGCGCCCGATCAGCAAATCGTTCGGCCAGCGCAGATCACACTCAATACCGCATTTGTTCAAAATCGCATCATGCACAGCCACTCCTGCCATGAGCGAAATCCAGAGAGCCTGCGCAGCTTCAATTCGTGGTCGCAAAAGGACAGAAACCAGAATCGCCGAGCCCGGCTCCGACTGCCACGAATGTCCTCCACGACCTCGCCCGGCGGTCTGCTGGTCGGTGAAGAACACGTGCCCTTCTTCCACGCCGGCAGCGCCGGCATGCATAGCCAATGTGTTCGTGGATCCCGTTTCGGGAATATAGTGGAGCTTGCCTGAGAAAAGTGAGCGGCTGAGCGCGGATTCGAGTTCATCGAGATCGTAATCGCGCCCTGGGGTGCTCACGATTACAGATTATCAACTCACGCCCGCAGCGCCGACTTTTCGCGCATCTGCAGCGCCGCCGCGAATTCGTCCATCATGATTGTCTGATCCCGATCCGGACCGGTTGAGATCATGCCAATGCGCGCGCCGGTTTTCTCTTCCAGATACTTCATGTAGCTCTGCGCCTTCTGCGGAAGCTTCGCGAATTCGCGGATGCCAACCGTCGGTTTCTTCCATCCGGGCATCTCTTCGTAAATGCACTCCACCTTCTCAAAGGTCCCTGCCGAGGCCGGGATGCGCTTGTCGTGTTTCTTGCCGCCGAATTTATAGCTGACGCACACGGGAATCTCATCGAGTGTGTCAAGCACATCAAGCTTCGTGACCACCATCCAATCGATACCATTGATCGACGTCGCGTAGCGGAGCAAAGGAATATCGACCCAGCCACATCGCCGTGGACGACCGGTAACGGCACCGTACTCGTTTCCGCGAGCGCGCAAGGTGTCGCCGATTTCGTCCTTGATTTCCGTTGGAAACGGACCTTCTCCCACGCGCGTGCAATACGCTTTGGTCACGCCGATCACCGATCGAATCGCATTCGGCGCAACACCTGTCCCCGTAACGGCGCCGCCGGAAGTTGCGCTCGATGAAGTCACAAATGGGTAGGTGCCATGGTCGATATCGAGCATCGTGCCTTGCGCGCCTTCGAACATCACCGATTCGCCTGCAGCGATTGCATCGTTCAACAAGAGCGCGGTGTCGGTCACAAACGGCGCAACGCGCTCGGCTGCGCGTGAATACTCGTCGTAAATCTTGTCCGGATCGAGCGGATCGGTATTGAACAGCGCGTGCGCGATCGTGTTCTTCTCGCGGCAGGCGTTTTCGATGTGTGTGCGTAGCAGCGATGAATCGAGCAAATCGATTACTCGCAGGCCGCCGCGCTTCATCTTGTCCTCGTATGCCGGGCCAATGCCGCGCGACGTGGTCCCAATCTTTACTCGCCCGGGCGCGTTCTCGGCAGCGAGTTCGATCATGCGGTGATACGGCAAGATGACGTGTGCCCGATTTGAAACGAACAGCCGCCCGGCAACATCGAGTCCATTCTGCTTGAGTCCGTCTACTTCTTTCAGAAAGGCAATGGGATCAAGCACAACGCCGTTGCCGATCACACTGCGGCAGCCTTCACGCAGTACGCCACAAGGAATGAGCTGCAGCACAAATTTCTTGCCACCGATGATGACGGTGTGTCCGGCGTTGTGTCCACCGGCATAGCGGGCGACGACGTTGAAGCTCTCCGAGAGCACATCGACGATCTTGCCTTTGCCCTCGTCTCCCCACTGGGCGCCGACCACAACGGCTGTATTGCCTTTTTTCAACGAGATACTCCGATGCGTTTTGCGAACACACACCTGCTCCGCAAGGAAGCAAGATCAATTTGAAGTGAGACGCGCGACCGTAAGCGCGAGGGTGTGTGACTGCTAATTATACGTCACTTAGACCAGGGGAGCAGGACAGGATTAACTCCGTTTCGAGCCGTCGAAAAAGGCTTCGGCTCTCCTTTGCGATTCCTCTAATTCAGCCTGCATTCGGCCTAGTGCTTCATCGTGATCCGTGTCAGCACATAGTGAAATTGGACTGCGCACATAACAATGAACTCGCGAAAAGGGCTTGGGAATCATGAACGCATCCCAGCTATTTAGAACCCAGGCATGTTCGACTGCCAGGTAGAAGCAGAAGATCGGTGCGCCGGTAACTCGTGCAAGATGAATTGGCCCAGGCTTGGCCACGTAGCGAGGACCACGCGGACCATCGATGGTGAACGCCACAAACTGCCCTTGCTCCAGTTCGCGCTGTAGTTCACGCAACGACTGCACAGCTCCCTGCGAGCTCGATCCACGCACAGCGCGAAAGCCCAGGCGCTCAATAATCCGCGCGATGTACTCGCCGTCGTAGCTGCGGCTGGTGAGCACGCGGATGCCGTATCCGCGAAATAGATAGCCGCATGCGAATACGCATCTGTGCCAGAAACAGTAGATCGCGGGACGCGTGCGCGGCTCGTTTTCGGAGCCCGGCTCGTAAGTAAATGATGGACGCAGCGTTGGCCCGATAATGCGGATAGCCAGATATCCCGCCCACGAGACCAGCCAAAGCGCAATCGTTTGCTTCAAGGAAAACCTGCGGGGATTCGCGCTTGTTTCCGCAACGGATTCCGATTCGCTTTGACCAGTAGCTGCAAGCTTTGGCTCCACAGCAGTATTCTAGGAGGAGCACACCTCAGGCCGTCTGAGAAAAGTGACTCAGTGAACCTGGCCTTCCCCCGGGCCAAATTTAGGAAGCCACCACTCTTGTTCACCCAGCTTCGCAGCTACCCCAATCTGCTCACGCTTCTTCGACTCGGATTCGTTCCCTTCGTGGTCAATTCGATCATGGACGGGCACTATGGCATCGCGCTCACACTTTTCGTCTTGGCCGGCATCAGCGATGGTCTCGATGGCCTCCTGGCCCGCTCGCTCGGTCAGCGCACTAAACTCGGCGAGTATCTCGATCCGATTGCCGATAAGTTGCTGATCAGCACGTTGTTTCTTGTTCTTTCAGCGATGCACCGCATCCCTTGGCGTGTAACGGTCGTGGTCTTCGGGCGAGACATCATCATTCTGATCGTCTGCACGCTTGTCTACGCAACGACATCGCTGCGCAATTTCCGCCCCAGCTTGCTAGGTAAAGCGAACACCGTCGCACAGATCGTGACATTAGGTGCGACGTTGCTGGTCGAAGTAGAGCCGTGGTTTTGGGTGGCTGCGGTGAAGAAGGCAGGCATCTGGACGGTCTTCTCCTTAACGATCGTCTCCGCGCTCCATTACGTGTACCTGCTCGGCGTGCGGTTGCATTCGACGACAGAGAGGTCAACGGCGAGGCCGGCCTGAGAAAAGCGAACACGAGGTCACGGAGGCAACCCACGAGGTCACCAAGATTTCTTTGTGGCCTCTTGTGTCAACTTCGTGACCATCGTGTTCGCCGTTCTACGTCTCGTAATTCAGCACATGCTTGCGATTTTCATCGCTCAGCAAATCCAGGTACTCCGAGTGCTTCTTCAGATACTTGCTGATGTAAGGACAGATCGGCACAACCTGGAGCCCCTGTTCACGGGCATATTCCAGTGCGGTCCGAGCGAGCTTTGAGGCGATGCCGCGGCCTTCGAGTTCAGGCGGGACTTCCGTGTGATCGAGCGTAAGACTTCCGCCCACGTGGCGATAGCTCAAGAACGCTGTCTGGTCGCCCGATTCCACTTCGAAGCGGTGCGTGCGTTCGTTGTTGGTGACTTCAAAACTACTGTCTTCAGTAGCCATGCCGGACCTCTCCGACGTACACAGCAATATACTCACCTGCGGGAGAATGGGAATGAAATTGTTTCTTTGCGCAATTTCGCTGGCTGGGACCCTGGCGGCCGCGGCAGCGAATCCACCGGTCTCACCTACGGATTTCGAGCAGATGTATCCGGAGCTGCAGAGGCTCTATGTCGATCTGCATCAGTCGCCGGAGCTCTCGCTCCATGAACAGAAAACATCTGAGAAGCTAGTCGCCGAGCTGAAGCCGCTCGGATACGAGGTCACCCCGCACGTCGGCGGATACGGCGTTGTCGCAGTCCTGAAGAATGGCTCCGGCCCAACCGTGCTGCTGCGCACCGATACCGATGCCCTGCCGGTCGAAGAGAAAACTGGGCTGCCCTTCGCCAGCAAAGTTCGCACAGCCGATGGCACGCCGGTGATGCACGCCTGCGGACACGATCTGCATATGTCAGCCTGGATCGGCACTGCCAGATGGATGGCAGCGCACAAAGACCGCTGGAGCGGAACACTCGTCATGATTGCGCAGCCTGCAGAAGAAGTCGTAAAAGGCGCGCGCGCCATGCTGGCCGATGGTCTCTACACTCGATTCCCAAAGCCGAACTTTGCGCTTGCTATTCACGACGATTCAGGTTTGCCCACAGGCGTAGTCGGCTACACGCCCGGATATGCGCTGTCCAACTCTGACTCCATCGACATCACCGTCTTCGGCAAAGGCGGACATGGCGCGCAGCCGCAGAGCACAGTCGATCCCATCGTGATTGCCGCACGCATAGTCAGTGGACTGCAGACGCTGGTCTCGCGTCAGAACAATCCTCTCGATCCAGTGGTAATCACCGTCGGCCAGATTCACGCCGGAACCAAGAACAACATCATTCCTGACCAGGCAATGCTCGGGCTCTCGGTTCGCACTTATAAGAGGGAAGTTCGAGAGCGCGTTCTGGCGGGCATTGAGCGTGTAGCCAAAGCAGAGGCCGAGCTCGCCGGCGCACCTCGTGCTCCCGAGGTCAAGCTCACCGAAGGAACGATCGCCGTCTATAACGATCCCAAATTGACACAGAGGCTCGTCGGAGCGCTGCGCAATGCACTCGGCGATTCCAACGTTGAAGAGATTCCGCCGAAGATGGTGAGCGAGGATTTCAGCTACTACGCTCAGGATGGAATCCCAGAAGCGATGTTCCACGTCGGCGCAGTCGATCCACAGAAGTATGCAGAAGCGCAGCGCTCAGGCACGCCGTTGCCGTCGCTCCATTCGGCGCTATTTGCCCCGGACTTCCAGCCAACGTTAAATACGGCAATCGAGACTGAAGTTGTCGAATTGCTCGAGTTGATGGGAAAAGGCAAATAAGATCGTCAAGTCGTTTGTTTGAGGAATAGCCATGATCTTCACTTCGCTTCGGCCGTTCACTATGGTTGCGAGGGTTGCAGCGTTGGTGCTCACCGCTGGCGCGCTTTTCGCCCAACCCCCGCAAAATATTCAACGGCTCAATCCTGAGACGTTGCACAAGCCTCGCGGATATACCCATGTGGTCGTCGTGCGTTCGGGCAACACTGTTTACATTGCAGGCCAGGTGCCGCTCGACAAACAAGGCAATCTAGTGGGGGCGGGCGATTTCGGCGCGCAAGTTCGGCAAGCGTTCGAGAATCTGAAAGCCGCGCTTAGCTCTGCGGGAGTCGGCTTCTCCGACGTTGTGAACATGAATACATACGTGACCGATATGTCGCAGATCGATAAGTATCGAACCATCCGCGACGAGTACATGAAAAGCGATTTGCCGGCAGCGACTCTGGTCGATGTAAAAAGTCTGTTCCGCCCGGATGTCATGATCGAAATCAACGCTGTGGCTGTCGCTCACTAAAGCTGACGCCCCATTTCATTTTGATGGGATCTTGCCCGCCGTTGCGACCAAACTGCCCTTGTTACAATCTAATGTTTGTCTTTCTGATCAATTCCCAACAAGCTAGACGGAGTCACACTTGCCAGAGACTATCTACGACGTAG
>CAYNPS010000052.1:0-24855 GCA_964399125.1 uncultured Terriglobales bacterium | reverse complement strand
GGGAGAGGTCTGCAAAACCTTTATGCGTCGGTTCGATTCCGACCCGCGCCTCCATTCAGTCTCAAAGATCCGGCATAGCTTAAATCCGCTCGTCTGTTCCCACGAGCGAAGCCGCCGATTTGATCCTGAGGCCAATCAGCAGAATTCTCTGCGGCGAATCCAAGCACAATTGCGAATCGCTGACCCAGCCCCGGGGTCGCAAAGAAAATACGCATATATTGTGAACGTTTTGTTACAGACATCTGGCGCGATTTCGCCCGTTCAGTCCCTGCGTTACACTTTCCTGAGCCAGACTGGCGTTCCTCCCCGCTTTTAGGCCGAACATGCCGCCTCTTTCTACCGAAAAACCTGAGTACTTCCTGAATCGGGAACTCTCGTGGCTGAAGTTCAACGAGCGCGTTCTCGAAGAGGCGGGGGATGATTCGAATCCACTGCTGGAGCGGGTGAAATTTCTCAGTATTACTGCTTCAAACCTCGATGAGTTCTTCGAAGTACGCCTCGCCGGTCTACTGCAGCGCATTGAAGACGGCTACATCATCCCCGGTCCCGACGGATTGGCTCCGGAGCAGGAGCTCGACCAAGTTGTTAAAGATGTAAAGCAGTTCGTCGATTCCCAGTACTCGTGCTGGAACGATCGCTTACGCCCCTCGCTGGCTGATAATGGCATTCGCATTCTTGCTTTGGGCGATCTCGATACCAATGCCGCCGACTTTCTGGAGGACTACTGCGAGCGCGAAGTCGATCCGCTGCTCACTCCAATCACCATCGATCCAGCCCATCCATTTCCGCGAGTGGTGAACAAGGCGTTGTGCCTGGCATTCTTGCTGCGACGCCGTCGGCGATCGTCCGCCGTGTATATGGGAGTGATCACGGTGCCACGCTCATTGCCCCGTATCCTGCGTGTGCCGTCTGATGAGGGCACGCATGATTATGTTTTTCTTGCCGATCTCGTTGCTGCACATGCGGCGAAGATGTACCGCGGGTACGAGATCATCTCCGCCGCCGCGTTTCGTGTCACTCGCAACAGCAACTTATACTTGCAGGAAGAGGAATCGCGCAATCTGCTTGAGTCGGTACGCACCGAGCTGCACAACCGGCGCAAAGGTGATGCCGTGAGATTGGAAATTGATGATGGGGCTGCGCCGGAAATTGTTGAACGGCTTCGTGGGAATTTTGGACTCGAGGAGTGGCAGGTCTTTCGTACGCCGGGGCCCGTGAACCTATCGCGGGTGATGAGTATTCACGAACAAACGCCGCGTCCCGATTTGAAATTCCGGCCATTTGTTCCACGCGAGCTGCACCTCACCGGCAAAGCTCGCGACATATTTGAAGAGATTCGCAAGCACGACATTCTGCTGCACCACCCATTCGATTCCTTCAACGCCGTCGTGGGATTTATCGAAACGGCAGCTAAAGATCCGAATGTGATCTCCGTCCGCCAGACGTTGTATCGGACGGGAGAAGAATCGCGCATTGTGCAGGCGATGATCGAAGCGGCTGCTACAAAGGAAGTGACTGTCGTCGTTGAGTTGAAAGCGCGCTTCGACGAAGCGTCAAACATCCGCTGGGCGAGGAGCCTCGAAGATGCCGGAGTGCAGGTGTTCCATGGGCTAGTCGGACTTAAAACACACTGCAAGCTCACGCTCCTGGTGCGCCATGATCCTGACGGAGTTACCCGCCGCTACGCTCATCTCGGGACCGGCAATTACAACGCGATCACAGCGCGCTTTTACACCGATCTGAGCCTTCTCACAGCAAATGAAGAGATCACAGAAGCTGTGCAGGAAGTATTCAATTTTCTTACCGCATACGCCGACCATCCGCACTACGATCCGCTGCTGGTCTCGCCGGTCGATTGCGCAGAGCGCACCATCGCGCTGATTCAACGCGAGGCCGATCACGCCCGAGCGCGTCGTCCGGCACGCATCATCGCGAAGATGAATGCTTTGCTCGATAAGCCGGTAATTCAGGCGCTCTATCGCGCATCGCAGGCCGGAGTTGAAATCGACCTGATCGTCCGTGGAATGTGCGCCTTGCGTCCAGGAGTTCGAGGTATAAGCGATCGCATTCGCGTACGCAGCGTTGTCGGCAGATTTCTAGAACACAGCAGGATTTACTCGTTCGCCAATGCAGGCGAGGAGGAACTTTACCTCGGCAGCGCCGACTGGATGCCGCGAAATCTGTACGAGCGTGTAGAAGTCGTCTTTCCTGTCTTTGATCCGCTGCTGAAGCAAAGAGTGCGTCAGGAGATTTTGGAGTCGTACTTGGCGGATACGGCGAAGGCTCGCGTTCTGCAGTCTTCCGGCGACTACATTCGCGCCAGCGAACTCGCCCGAGGAGGCCGACGACGAACTCCCCGTCCGCTCTTCAATGCGCAGGAGTTCCTGATAGCATTAGCCGAGGGCAGCGCCTCGCTCGCATCGATTCCACCCATCCCGGTGGGTTCGCAGCGTGTGCGTCCACGTCAGCGAGTTGAGCAGGCATGATCATCTACTTCGTTCGCCACGCCAGTGCTGGCCAGAAGAAACTCAGCGGGAAAAAAGATGAGAAGCGTCCTCTGGACTCCGACGGCGTTCAACAATGCACTCAGATGGGGCGCATTCTCTCTTCGATGGAAATCGGAGTTGATGCAATCATCTCCAGTCCGCTCAAGCGCGCCACACAAACTGCTTCTCTTATTGCGAACGAGCTCGGCTACGAAGGCAAGCTGCACATCGAGAACGCGCTTCGTCCTGAAGCTAAGTATGATCAATTTCGCGATCTGTTGCGTACCTACTCCAAGCATGAAGCGGTGATGGTGGTCGGACACAATCCGAACTTCAGCGACTTTCTGGGACGAACCATCGCAGGCAGCGGCGAGCGTGCGCATGTGGACATGAGAAAGGGTTCCGTCGCAAAGGTTGAGAATAAACAGAAAAAGTACCTACTTGATTGGCTGCTCACTCCCCGCCTTGCGAAAGCGGTCGTTGACGCGAATGCCACCGAAAGTGCGGCAATGCGTCCGCAAAACAGTTCCGACACAGATCTGGCAATTCCTGATGAGTACCTGGGGACGAACAGCAGGAACTCAACGAAACGATCTCAAGCAGCGGGCGTGACGACCAAGTCTCGCCCAAAGACATCGCGGAAATAAGCCCGCTCTTTTTCCGCTGCCCAGACCTCCAGATCCATTCCCGATCTGCCGCGTAGTTCGAGCATCACGACTGCTCCACGCTCTCTGGCGCGCACTTGCTGAACAATCCCACGCCGCCCCTGATTCAGAGCACGGGCAATCCGCAGCAGGATCACAGCGCGATCCAGAAGTGCCCGTGCCGGTGGTCGGAGGTTCTTCACTTCTCGGTCCCGCTCGCTAGGCCGCGATTTCCCCATGTAGCGAGCAATGGCTGCGATCAAGTAGCGCTGGTCGGGTGGAAACCCAAAGAGTTCCGAATTGGAAATCAGATAGTACGCATGCCGGTGTCGTCCGTTTCGATTCACGTAAGAGCCGATCTCATGCAGCATCGCGGCGGCACCGATCCACTGCGCGAACTGCGCAGGCAAGCCGTGCAGCTTCTCCAGGCTCTTGAACAGTTGCAGAACTAGTTCCCGAACATGCTGCGCGTGGCGCGCATCCGCGCCATATCTTCTGCCCAGTGTCACCAGCGCGTCCTCCTGCTCGGCCTCGAGTTGCCGGTGGGCGCGAGTGCCGATTCCGGCATCGGCAGCCATCTGCGCGAGTAGTCCATCGCGCAATCCCAACGGCGAGTATTGAAACGACGGCAGCTCGTACTGGGTCATAAGCTCGGAGAAAACAAACGCTCCAGCGATGATGATCTCCGCCCGCCGTGGCCCAATTCCCGGGTAGCGCTCGCGCTCGCTGCGTGAATGAACAGCCAGTTCGCGCGCCAAGCCAGCGGTCATGCTACGCGACACTTTGTGCGCGTACTTCGATCGTTTCTGGATCGACCTCGCTGCCTCCGCCAAAGCAGCCGCCGTTCCCGAAGTGGCAATCGCCAGATCAACGCGATATTTACGGATTGCCGGCGCGATGCGGGTAACCTGCTCAGCAATGTACTCGCGCATCCGCTCGACTTCTTTCGATTTTGGTGGATCATGCAGCAGGAACTCCTGCGTAAGCCGCACGGCGCCGAGCGGCAGGCTGAACATTTCGCGAATGTGTCCGCGCTCCGAGATGGTGACCTCGCAACTGCCGCCGCCCAAGTCGAATAGGAGTACGTCCTTGTTCTCGATGCGCAGATTCGACAGGATGCCAAGGTGAATGAGGCGTCCCTCTTCGAGTCCCGAAATAATCTCGACCTTCCAACCGGTCGCTGACTTCACCCACTCGAGGAAGGCTCGTGCGTTCTTGGAATCGCGCAGCGGACTCGTGGCAACGACTCGCACTTGCTCTACATGAAACCTCTGGGTGGCGCGATAGAAGCGCGTAAGGACTTTCACGGTCTGCGCCATCGTCTCAGGAGCAAGCGCATTGTTGCGGAACACCGACTCGCCAAGACGCGTGACCTCACGGTCTTCATGAATCACCTTCAGCTTGCTGCGGCCAAGCTCGGCGATTTTCAGACGGACCGAATTAGCGCCGATATCAACAGCGGCAAAGACGGGCATAAGAGCGTGAGTTGCTTTCCAGGATTATGCAGCCGACGAACGACGATTATTCTTGCGCACCGCCGCGGGCCGTTTCTTCTCAGCCTCAGGAGTAGCGAGGAGCTGATGCTCTGCCTTCTGAACGGCCGCGACGGACTCGTCGTATTTCTTATCGCGCATTCCCACAAGCAATGAATGCAGCGTGCAATCGCCGCAGACCTCTTCCGTCAATTCCGAAAGAGTGAGGTAATCGTGCCAATCGCCGCTCACGTCTTGAACAGATTTCCATGCCTCAATCAGCGCCCGAGCCTGCGGAGTATCGCCCGCCAGTTCTGCCTTATAGCGAAATCCTTTGCAAGCGAGTCGGTAGGAATGCAGATTCTCCGGCGACAAGGACGCACGGCTTTCGACGAAGCTCCGGTATTCATCCAAAGCGAGTTGATCGGCTGCAGGTAAGGGATGCTCGCCTGCTTGATGGCTCGCCAGCGGCGGCTCTCCCATAAGGCGAAGCTGGTTCAGATGGTTCTTAAGATCAGCATCGTTGAGCAGGGAATCGAGCTTCCTGCGTGCAGATTTGCGCCGCGCCTTCAACGCTTTTTCGACTCTCTTCTTTTCTTTCGCATTGGCTCCGTCAATGCTATCGAGCAGATCGAGATGGACCTCACTGTCGCGCAACTTCCCGGTCGCTTTGCGCATTTTGTTGAGGAACTTCATCGCCTCCTTCTTATCCGCGTCGAGCTTGGGGTGGATTACTTCCTCCCAAGCTTGAAAGCGACGCAGGCTGGTGCGGAAGAAATGGGCGTTCTTTGAGGAGTCACGCTTGCGTAAGCCGTCGAGCGAAATAAGCAGCCGCTCAACTGGCGATCCTTCATCAGTACGACGCTTCTGTGCTGTCATTCGAGAGACTCTGCTTTCGTTAGATTAGATAATTGCCAGACGCTTACCGACATGCTTCAACGTTTCCAACGCCTGGTCGAGCTGCTCACGCGTGTGCGTCGCAGTCATGATCGTGCGAATGCGCGCTTTGCCTTCTGGAACAGTTGGGAACGCGATTCCCGTAGCCATCACGCCTTCATTAAACAGCTCGCGCGAGAACTGCATCGCCAGCTTGCCTTCTCCAACGATGATCGGGGTGATCGGCGTCTCGCTCGCCGGCGTATTCTTTCCGCCGATGTTGAAGCCAAGATTGCCAAGTTCCTTTTTAAAAAAACGTGTGTTCTCCCACAGCTTTTCCATGAGCTGCGGCTCTTGTTCGAGGACTTCGAACGCAGCAATGCAGGTTGCGGCGACGGATGGAGGATGCGAGGTTGAGAAGAGAAATGGTCGAGCACGATGGTAAAGAAAGTCGATCAGATCGCGCGAGCCACAGACATATCCCCCAAGCGCGCCAATGGCTTTCGACAGGGTTCCGACTTGAACATCTACACGTCCGTGAACCTTGAAATGATCGATCGTCCCGCGACCGTTGCGCCCGAGCACGCCGGATGCATGAGCATCATCCACCATCATGATTGCCCCATACTTCTCGGCTAAATCGCACAGAGCGGGGAGAGGGCCGATATCGCCGTCCATAGAGAAGACGCCATCAGTGATCAGCAGCTTGTGTCCAGGCTGATCTTTCACTGACGCGAGCTGCTCTTCGGCGTGCGCAATATCCTTATGGCGAAACACGAGGATCTTTGCACGCGAGAGTCTGGCGCCGTCGATGATCGAAGCATGGTTCAGCTCGTCAGAGATGATGAAATCTTCTTTCCCCAAAACCGCTGAGACGGTGCCTGCATTGGCAGTAAATCCTGATTGAAAAACGACGCATGCCTCGACGTTCTTAAAGCGCGCAATCTTCTCTTCCAACTCCATGTGAATACGCATGGTGCCGGCGATCGTGCGCACCGCGCCTGAACCCACACCATATTTCTTGGTCGCTTCGAGCGCTGCCTCGCGCAGCTTGGGATGCGTGGTCAGCCCGAGATAATTGTTCGAGGCGAGATTGATGACCTTCTTGCCGTCGAAGGTACACACTGGCTCCTGCTCGTCTTCAAGGACGCGCAGCTTGAAATGAGTCCCTTTTTCTTTGAGCTGCTGGATCTGATCGCCGAGGTAGGAAAGCGGATCGACGCGGGTTGCGGTAGGCATGACGGGATAGTGTAAATCGAAACCAATTCACCACGGAGACACGGAGAACACGGAGGAACTTAGGAATTTCGTTTTGCGGGAGCCGAAAGTTGGGTTAGTGCCTGAGTTCGCTGCGAGAAAGAGCTAAACGGCTTCCGAATTCTCCGTGTACTCCGTGACTCCGTGGTGAAATATGTTCTACACAATTTCCACCAACTTGTCGGCTTTCGGCAGCACTTCGCCGACGCGCACGGCTGGCACTCCAGCCACTTCCATTGCCGCAACTACGTTTTTGGTGATCTCGCTAGGCACAGATAGCAAGAGACCTCCGGCAGTTTGCGGATCGTAAAGAAGCGTCTTCAGTTCGTCGGAGATGTTGCTTCTGTAGGCTACGCAGCATTCCGCGAACTCGCGGTTCGTGTTGAGTCCTCCGGGAATGAACCCCGCCCGCACACATTCCAGCGCGCCACGCAAAAGCTCTATCCGCTCGGCTTCTATCCGAATCGTGGTCTTGCTGCCGTTCGCCATCTCCCGCGCATGGCCGATGATGCCAAAGCCAGTGATATCGGTGGCAGCGTGGACGGTGAATCCGCCTTGATGAATCACCTCTACTGCGCGGTTGTTGAGCTTCGTCATCGAAGCTACCGCGCCATCGATCCATTCCTGTTTGGCTTTGCCTTTTTTGATCGCCGTCGAGATCACGCCTGTGCCGATAGGCTTTGTGAGCACGAGCGCATCGCCTACTTTGGCTCTCGAATTTGCCCAGAACTTTTTCGGATGCACGCTGCCGGTGACTGAATATCCTAGCTTCATTTCGGGATCACGGACACTGTGTCCGCCCGCTACGATGCATCCGGCCTCCTGCATCTTGGAGAGACCACCAGCGAGCATTTGCCCGAGTACTTCCAGATCACCGCCGTCGGGGAAGCAGGAGATCGCCAGAGCAGTCATCGGCATTCCGCCCATGGCGTACACATCGCTCAGCGAGTTCACTGCGGCGATCTGCCCAAAAGTGTAGGGATCGTCAATGATCGGGGTGAAGAAATCGACGGTCTGCACCAGGGCCAGATCGTCGGAAAGACGATACACTGCGGCGTCGTCGGCAGTCTCAAAGCCGACCAGCAGGTTTTCGTCGTGCTGCCGGGCTAATTTCCCAAGCACCGTGTCCAGCGCCGCCGGACTCAGCTTCGACGCTCAACCCGCAGCTTTCACCTGCTCTGTCAGCCGCAATGGGCGTCGGTCTTCCATGCACCCGATTCTAGGGCGCAGGAAAGAAAACCGCCACGATTCACCTCGCGACAATGGAAGGGATTGCACAGCACGTCTTTTGCTTGCAAAGTACTTGACAGCATTTCCCGATTCGAGCATTCTCGTCTCATGCAGCAATGCCGCCAAACGCGTAGCGGGAGAGGACCGCGCGCACGCGCTCTGATGAGAGATGCGCGTCCGGACGCGGCTCCGCGTGAGGTTCTGGACCAGCTTGAGTACATCCGCCAGACCATGGAAGGAGCCACATCATTCACGGCTGTTCCTGGATGGGGAATGGTCCTGCTAGGAACGACGGCGCTGGCTACCGCATTACTGGCGAGGAGCTTTGAGTCGCAGACGAATTGGGTCTTGCTATGGCTCGGCGAAGCCCTCGCCGCGGCAGTGATCTCGCTGATCGCGATGGTCAAGAAGACTGGCAGCCTGGAAAAGCTGGCCAGTAACATTCCTGCCCGAAGGTGTGCGCTGAGCCTGGTGCCGCCCCTCGCCGCCGGCGGCGTACTTACCGTGGTGATGATGAATCAGCATCTCTACCAGACTCTTCCCGGCATGTGGCTGATGCTCTACGGCGTCGCCGTGATCACCGGCGGAGCATTCTCGGTCCGCGTGATTCCGGTAATGGGAATCTGCTTTGCGCTGTTCGGCACTGCGGCGCTGGGATTCCCACCAAGCTGGGCCAATGCGGCGATGGCGATCGGGTTTGGCGGACTACATATATTTTTCGGGCTCTGGATCGCCCGCAGACATGGAGGCTAGAGAAGTTTGACGCAGCCGAAGTTGAAGTCGAAGTCGTTGGCGCCGGAGATCTCGCGTCCGAGCGCGCGTTCCCTCGCCGTACGAAAAGAGGCTTCGGCCGCCGAACTGGATCCGGTCATTCACGAGCGGATGCGCCTGGGCATCATCAGCGCACTCGCCGTTCGTGACGCTCTCACCTTCTCGGAACTGAAGCGCCTGCTCGAAGCCACAGATGGCAACCTGAGCGTCCACGCCCGCAAGCTCGAAGAAGCCGAATATATCGTTTGCACTAAGAGCTTTAACGGACGCGTCCCACGCACCGAATACCGAATCACCGCCGCCGGCCGCAAGGCGCTCGAAGGTTATCTGGATCAAATGGAGCAGATCATCCGCCAGACGCGCGGTGACTAAATCGAACTCTATCCTGATCTGCGCTCTCTTCCAATCGACGTATCGAAACATCAGAACTCGTTGGAAAATGCATCCTCATCGGCGAGAATAGCTGAAGAAGCAAGAATTCAGGGCTGAACTAAGGACCACGCATGAAGACGGTGTTCGTCGTAGGCGCTGGGCCGGCGGGGATGTTTGCCGCGCAAAAAATCGCGCTTGCCGGTCACCAGGTTGTCATCCTCAATCGTGATATCAAACCCGGCGGCCTGGCCGAGTACGGCATCTATCCGACGAAAGACAAAATGAAAGTCGGACTGCGAAAGCAGTTCGCCAAAGTGCTGGCCCTGCCCAACGTGCATTACTTCGGCCACGTCTGCGTAGCCGAAAACGGCTGCATCTCTATCAAAGATCTTCGCGATTTCAATCCTTCGGCCATCGTTTTTGCCGTAGGGGCGCAAGGAACAAAGAAGCTTGGACTCGAAGGCAGTTCTGCACGCGGCGTCTACTCAGCCAAGGACTTCGTTTACTTCTACAATCAGCTTCCGCCTTATACATCGCAGGATTTCTCCACGGGTAAGCGCGTTGCCGTGATCGGAATGGGAAACGTCGCGGTAGACATCGCGCACTGGCTGCTGGTCGACGCTCCGGAAAAAGCTGAGGAAGTCATCGTAGTCGCTCGTCGTGGACCGTTTGAGGCCAAGTTCGACAAGAAGGAATTTGCCTACATCGAGCAATATCTCGATCGTCAAGCTTTTCACGCTGAGCTGGAGCGCATTCGCCCACAACTTGAAGTCGTAGGTCAGAACGCCAGCAAAGTTGCGGAAGCCACATTCCCAATTTTGAACAAGCCCGCGACGAGTGCACCCGGGGAAGGAAAGCTCTTGTTCCGCTTTTTGAGCTCGCCGTGCTCTATCCATGTCGACCAAAACGGGCGCATTAACCGCCTCCGAGTCACGGAAAACGTTCTCGTCCAACGCGACACCAGTATCGCGTGCAAGGCGACGGATCGCACCGCCGATCTCGATGTTGACACGATGATCTTCGCCATTGGCGATGTCGCCGACCCAGCCGTAGGACTGCCCTACGGCACCGATAGCTATCTGATCAATCCCGATATGACAGATCCGCAACGCGCGGCGTATGAGGTCTATGACAACGTCGGCTGCTGCGCAATGGAAGGTATCTACGTTGTGGGATGGGCAAGAAAGGCCAGCGAGGGTCTGGTTGGAATCGCGCGGCACGATGCCGAAGTCGGCGCCACGCACGTCCTGAAATACCTGGAGTCGGCGCCCGAAAAACCATGCGCCACACCCGCGCAGATCAAGCAGAGCATTCAAGCACGAGGCGTGCGCGTAGTCGATAAGGCTGATCTGGACTACCTGGCCAAGGCCGAAGAAGAGCAGGCAAAGGCGAGAGGGATGCTGTGGTTCAAGTTCTCAGAAGACGAAGCCATGCTGGCGGCTATCGACGAGAAGAAGCTCGAGATACAGGCCACTGCGGGCGGTGTGTCGGCGTAGTCCAATCACGATTCATCTAGATTCCCTGCGCAGGCAATTTAGCAGGGAAAAAATTCCCGCAAGAAAAATTTTCATCGCCAGACCCGCATCAACACAGGCGCTTTGCAATCGACCAGGGAATTAGCAGGGAATGTGCAGGGAACCTCGGAACAATTGCTTCTGATGCTGTGACTTAGGATGCCCCGGAGAGCTTCGTCGATCAGCCCACAACGTTCGCACGGAAAACAGCAGCGAATTCCAATCCTCACAGTGAGAGTGCTCCTTTCGGGCGCGATCTGACGTTGATCGCTCGCTCAGGCCACAGCAGCCTAAGCTGGGAGGCTACTCTCGGCCGTGCGGCTGTTTTCCCGGCAGCCAGTGCGGGACGAAGTCCGAATTCGCCAGCCAGCGCAGAGGCTCGATCAGCGACTGGATGGCTTCCATCATGAAATTGAAGTCCAAGTGGGCGAGATCGTCGTCCGGCTTGTGATACGTCGGCGGCGTACCCCATCCACCGGCGGTGTGCGCAACCACGCCTTTCAGAGCCAGCGGATAGTTATCGGAGCGCTCGAAGAAGTGCTGCTCCGGATACGGATCATTCCCCAGCAGCGCCCCATGTTGAACCAGAGTCGGACCGAGATTCGAGCGATCCCAACCGGTAAGCAGCATCTTTCCTTTCGGCATCTTCGGATCTTGATTCCCGATCATCTCGAACTCCAGATTCGCCGCAATGCGGTCGAGAGGAACCGCAGGATGCTCGCGGAAATACGTCGATCCAAGCCCGCCAAGTTCTTCACTGCCATAGCAGACGAAATAAACCGTGCGCTGGAGTGCTTGCCCGGAAGCCAAAGCATGTGCCAGCTCAATGACTGCGGTGGTGCCTGAAGCGTCATCGTTGGCGCCGTTGTAAATGGAATCGCCGTTGACCGGCGCACCAATTCCAAGGTGATCAAGATGCGCCGAGAGCAGAAGGACTTGCGCACCCGCAGCAGCGTTCTTGCCGGGCAACACACCAATCGCGTTGTAGCTGTAGCGCGGCGCATCTTTTGTTTGAAGTTGTAGTGAGATGATCGTTCCATCCTGCAATCGCGCTAGCTGATCACCGGCATTCACGGTCAGTGAGACCACGCTGAAACCCCCGCCCATCACTCCGCCTGTGCTCCCCGCAAGATGCGGAGGAATCGAAGTGTCTTCTGTGCTCATCGACTGCAGCCTCTCAGCAGTGAGTCCCGAATCGACACGCAGCAGCGCCTTTGCTCCTGCGATCACGGCCCTGCGCGCGATGCCGCGAGATTGTTCGCCCAGATCGGCGCCGAGAAGAACGACGCTCCCCGGCTGGAACTGCGCGGTGCTCGCATTCTCAGTCGTGACTTTGACTAGCGGGCCGGAAAAGCTTTGTCCCTCCGTCCGCGAGAGGATGAAGTCTTTGCCTTGCTCCAGGGCAGTGAATCCAGAACTCTGCGCCGTCAGCGTAGCCTTGCCTTCCATCACCGGCTGCACCAGCTCGACCCGCTGGATGAAGCTTCCGTCGGGCGCTCCCGGCTTTAATCCAAATCTCTCGAATTGCGACGCAACGTACGTTGCCGCAATCAGTTCGTCAGGAGTCGCGCTGCCGCGACCACGCATGGCGTCGCTGGCCAGGAACATCTCATGCGCACGCACCCATTCCGGCTTTACTTTCCAGGGAGAGGAGTTCTGTGCGAGAGAGGTTAGCGAAAGACAAAAAATTAGAAGTGCAGACTTGAGCAGGGGCTTCGTTCTCAGCATTGGCGGCAGTATATAGGAGCGCGCCGCAGCAACCAGCAGCGGAGGCGAGCACTTCACGGGGTTGTCGTGGCTGTTTTGGATTTTGGGAGGAAGCCCTCGACTTTAGTCGAGGGCGCGCGGCGAAGCCGTACGTCTAATGTGAGCGACCGCGAGCCGCGCTTTAGCGCTGGCTCACGCGCGAAGCGCGCTGCGCGATCCTAACGCGCTACCCCCATCGCGCGAGGTTCCAGCTGCGCCTCCGGCGCCTTTTCCGCGACGGCATATCCCAGCGTTCGCGAAATGGCGATGGCTGCATTCTTCGCCGCCGAGGCCACTGCTGGAACTCTCTCGCGGGTCATACGCGTCGTCGGCCCGGAGACGCTCAACGCTGCGGCGATTTTCCCCGATGCTTCAAAGATGGGCGCGCCAATGCAGCGCGAGCCGAGATAGGCTTCTTCATTGTCGATGGAATATCCGCGCTGGCGAATCAGCGCGAACTCTTTGCGCAATTGCGCGGCGCCGCGGATTGTGTGCGGCGTGAATCGCTCAAAGCTCATGCCGTCGAAGAAATATTGCTGTTCCTCTTCGGGAATGTACGCAAGCATCGCCTTTCCCAAAGCGGTACAGTACACCGGGCGGCGCATTCCGACCTGCGACACGAGGCGGAACGTATGCGAGCTCTCCATCACGTCGAGGTAGAGGACTTCACGGCCATCGAGCACGGCAATGTTGACCGTCTCGCCGGTCACGCGCCAGAGCTGTTGCAAAATGGGACGGCTCAATTTGCGCAATGTCGTCTGATACGACGCACCCGACGCAAGTCTCGCCAACCGCACCCCGATCGCGTAAGCTCCCGACGAATCGCGAAAGACATAGCCCTCGTGCTCCAGGTGCGCCAGGAAGCGATACGCCGTGCTCTTGTTGATCCCCGTCAACTGCGCCACATCTTTAAGCTGCAGTCCCGATGGCGCATCGTGCAGCGTTTCAAGAATATGGAGAACTTTGGTGACGACTCCCACGGGAGCCGATTTTGATTCGCGAGCCCTGATCATGGCGTTTTCCTCGACGCGGGATAGGATGCCACAGATTTTATCTCCTGAAATAAATATTTTTTATCTTGAATTAAGTTGCGAATCCCTGTTATAGGTCCTTGGTCCGCGGCGACGAGAGGACTGCCTGAGTCCATGGCGAGAGTCCTGGGCCGCTGCGGCATGGAGGATCTATGCGGTTTGCGAAGAAGTCGACCTTGCTGTCGATCTTTTTTTGTTTCGCATTTTGCCTGCCGGTGCTCGCTCAGACGCGAGCCGGGGAAGCCAACGGCACAGTCACGGACGCGTCCGGAGCCGTTGTGCCTGGCGCAGCAGTCACGCTGACCAACACAGCGACAAACATTCAAGACCACGCGACAACGAACGGCAGCGGCGTCTTTCGCTTTGTCAACGTAGAACCGGGAACGTACACCCTCAAGGTAGAAAAGTCGGGATTCAAAACTGACCAAACGACTTTTCAAGTTGCCGTCAATCAAGCTGTGACACAAAACATGACACTGACCATCGGCAATGCTGAAACGACAGTTGAAGTCACGGCGGTAGCGCCAGTCATCGACAGCACCAGCAGTTCTTTGGGCGCCGTAATAGAAGAGAAAACCGTTCAGAATCTCCCGTTGAATGGCAGGAACTTCACGCAGCTGCTCACTCTCACACCAGGTGTAACGCCAGTCTCGACGTCGCAAAACAAGAGCATAGGCGGAGTGGAGGGCAACGTAGGACTGCCCGGATCGCAATTTGCTGATCCTTCTTTTTACGGCCAATTCAATCGTTCCAAGCTTTACTTCTTCGACGGAATCATCAACACAAATATTCGCGGGCCGACTTACATCGTGATCCCCGATCCGGATATCATCCGCGAATTTAAAGTTACCGGCCAGGATTCTCAAGCCGAGGTCGGTGGAGCTATGGGCGGCGTAGTGAATATGGTTTCTACTTCAGGAACCAATAAATTCCATGGCTCGGCGTTCGAGTACGTGCGCAATAACTTCTTCGACGCGCGCGATGAGTTTAAAGACCTGGACGCGAATGGCAAGCCAAAGGGAGCTGCGCCATTTCATCAAAACCAGTTCGGTGCGACTTTCGGCGGACCCATCATTCACGACCGAACTTTCTTCTCCTTCGGCTATGCCGGATGGCGCTACAGTAAGCCGGATCAAAGCACGTTCTATGTGCCCACATCGGCCGAGTTGAACGGCGATTTCAGCGCTACATCGGTGTCGGGAAATAGCAACTCCATCTTTAACCCTTTCACGACGAACTCCGCAGGCACTTCGCGGGATCCGTTTTACTGTAATGCTGCTGGCCCGCTACCACTCATGCCAGGTACCAAGACTCAGTTGCCAATTGGTACAGGATCGACGAACTTACCTGCTGGCGTGCGAACCTGCAACATACTTCCGCCAGGGCTGATCAATCCGGCAATGCAGGCATTTTTCAAAACTTACTCCGCGACACCGAATTACAACAATCCTGCCGATCCGCAGCACAACTTCATCCAAAATCGGGCTTCGATCAACAATTCCGACGAGTACAGCATTCGCGTCGATCATCGCTTCAGTGAGCGGGACAACGTCTTTTTCCGCTTCACGCAGCAAAATAACTACACCTTTACTCCCATCGGAGAACAGGGTTCGACCTCCGGTGGCTCTCCCGGCAGGAACTGGGGTGGAGACTATGTACACACCTTTGGTCCGACTCTGATTCTTGATATTCGCGGCGGCTATGCCGGACGTCCGGGAGTTGATTCGAGCCAGCAGAACGCGCACACTGCGGGAATCGCGCCTCTCCAACAGGCAGGTTTTGCCGATGTCCAGAAATACGCTGGCATGCTCGGAACGCTAAGCTCTCCTTGGAACAATGCTGGAGGCAGCAGCAGCTTTGGGGTTCGTGGACCTGCTATTCGTTTGAACCCGACCCGCAGCTTCACTCCCAGCGTCACTTGGCTGAAGGGCAATCACAATATAAAAGCAGGCTTCTGGTACATCGACGCGAGCCGCGTGCAACAAAATACCTTTCAGACATGGGGATTCGCCGGCACTCAAACTTCGAATCCCAATCCGAACGTGACGAGTAGTACGGGATTGGCTCTGGCATCAGCATTGCTTGCAATTCCCGATGGTGGTTCCGGGCAACTGCCTTCTCGACAGGGCGGGGAAGTCGATTTCAGTTATGCCTCCTGGGCGGGGTACCTGCAAGATGAATGGAAGGTAAGCCGGAACATCACTCTCACCGCAGGCCTTCGTTACGACTATCTCAACCAGCCGCACACCAACGACGGACGTCTTTGGAACTCATTCGATCTGAAAAATCAGCTTTGGATCGTCGGTGCACAGACGCTGCCGGGCCTCTGCAGTGTTGTGAAGCAAGCGCCGTGCATTCCCGACGGAGTTGATCTCACTACCGGTATATACAATCCGAAAAACGATTTTCGCCTAGATCCTCATTTCAACAATGTCGTAGCTGCAGGCAAATCGTTTTTCGCTCCGCCTCCGGTGAAAGATAATTGGGGACCGCGTCTCGGCCTGGCGTGGCAGATTCATCCGAAAACGGTCATTCGAACTGGTGCGGGACTTTACTGGGATTCCCTTGCCGCAAGAAGCCAGTACGCTCAAAACGATCTTGAGGCCGAGGTCTGGCCCGATGCGATCGCTTTCAATGCCGGAACGATAAACTCCAACACCCAAACGGCAGGTGGCAACGTCCAGCTTCTCAGCGATCTGCAGGGCCACTTCCCCGTCACACTACCTCCTACGAGTCCGTGGGGTATCGGCGGATTCAGCGATGATCCACGCTACAAAGACCCATACTCAATCCAGTACCACCTCGAGGTCCAGCAGGAACTGTCACCCAGCTCAGTGTTTTCCATCTCGTACGTAGGAAGTCGTGACGGTCGTCTTCCCTACAACGGGAAGGCAAATGCAGCGAGCGTTGCATCTGCGCCCAACACGTGTGCGAAGGGGGATAACGCATGCATCGCCGCGTACAAAGCGACCGTTGATAAATTCCGCGCTGTTCCCTGGGCGGGAATCAACAACTACTCCATGAGTGTGGGAACCTCGCATTACAACGGACTGCTCACCCGATTTCAGCATCGATTCTCCGGCAGTCTCAGCACACTCATCTCTTACACGTTTAGCAAGTCGATTGATACAACCAGCGGATACTTCGGGGTTGAGAACGGACCTGGCGGAGGTTCTGTCGTGGAGAACTTCTGGGATCGTAACCTCTCCCGCGGCGTGTCTGGATTCGACGTCACCCACTTTTTATCGTGGGCAAACGTGTACCAGTTGCCGGCAGGACGCGGCAAACGGTTCTTCCAGAGCGGACCGTTGTCTTGGATTCTAGGAAACTGGGAAACCGAGTCCATTCTCCAGGCGCGTTCGGGGGCACCTTACACTCTGCAAGTGAGCGGAGACATCGCGAACATTCAGGGCAGCAGTCCCTCTGGCCCCGGCACTTATGGGCGACCGAACATAATCTCAGATCCATTTGTTGCCGGTCCGGTGATGTCAAATCCTGATCCGCTGTGCCATTTCACCACTGCGCAGATTGTTCCTGCGGGACAGCCAGGCGCGGGTAAAGCCGGAAGCGCTCCGCTCTCGGTTGGCAACTCGACGAACTATTACAATCCGTGCGCATTCACACAACCCGTCGGTTCCTTCGGAGACCTCGGGCGAGACGTGTTCCGCGGACCGGCGATATTCAATACCGATCTTTCGCTGACGAAGAACGTTCCCATTGGAGAAACAAAGCAGTTGCAGCTTCGCTTCCAGTTCTTCAACCTCTTCAACGTGCAGAACTGGGCTCCGCCCTCAGCTGTCCAGATCAACTCCTCGGGAACCACGATCAATCCCAAAGCAGGACAGATCACGGCTCTTGAGACCGGTACCACTCCAAGAGAAATGCAATTCGGATTGCATTTCCGCTTCTGAAACGACTCGACTGCTCTGGTGCGCCCGCCGGAGCAGTCGACTTAACCGGTTTAGTACGTAATACGACGGCTTGTGATTCCGGCAGAACGGACTGAAAATGTTTCTGTTGCTGTCGCGCACGCTGGCGGCACAGAGGCTGCACCCAATTGCCCGAGACTCTAGTCCAAAATCGTGTACTCAAACTCGACCGCCGGGATGATGTGCTTATCGCCCTGACCGACCTTCGTGTCGGCGACGAGGTTCATTTTGGGAGCGACACCTGCAAGCTTGTCACTCACGTTTCCGCTAAACACAAATTTGCTTTGCGAGATTTTGCAGTCGGCGACCGCATCACGATGTATGGCGTGACCGTCGGTAAGGCCATGCAGCCGATCCGGCGAGGGGAGGCGATCACCACGCGCAATCTTCGCCACGAAGCTGCTGATTTTCATCAGAAGACCGGCACGTACGAGTGGCATGCTCCGGATGTCTCTAAATGGAAGAAGCGCACGTTCTCCGGATACAGGCGCGCGGATGGCCAGATCGGTACCAGGAATTACTGGTTGGTCGTGCCGCTGGTGTTCTGCGAGAACCGCAACATCGATGTGTTGCGGAAAGCATTCGACGAGGGGCTCGGATACGCGCCACCGCAGGTCTATCGGGAGCAGGTCTCCGAGCTTGCGCGCCTTTATCGCGAAGGGCGCGTCGATGCGATCAAGAGTTATCAGCAGACGTCAGAAGACGGCCGGCAGCAGCATCGCGGATTCTTCGAGAACGTCGATGGCGTGAAGTTTCTCACCCACGAGCGCGGCTGCGGCGGGACACGCGAAGATGCGCGCAATCTCTGCGGGTTGATCGCCGGCTATCTGCATCATCCCAATGTCGCCGGCGCGACGGTGCTGAGCCTCGGCTGCCAGCATTCCCAATCCGACATTCTGAAAGAAGAGATTCAGAAGCGCGATCCGCACTTCAGCAAGCCGCTCATTCTGCTCGAACAGCAGCGCAGTCCTTCGGAACGCGCGATGCTGTCGCAGGCGATTCGCGAGACCTTTCTCGGGCTTGTTGAGGCCAACAAGATGAAGCGCGAACCGGCGTCGCTCGCGAGCTTGTCAGTCGGATTGAAATGCGGCGGATCGGACGGATTCTCTGGCATTTCGGCGAATCCTGCCATTGGTCACGTGTCCGATATCCTTGCTGAGCTCGGTGGGAAGACGGTACTTGCCGAGTTTCCCGAGTTGTGCGGCGTAGAGCAGTCGCTGATCGATCGAGCTACTTCGCAAGCGGTCGCCGACCGCTTTATCGAACTCATGCGCGACTACGCAGCGCGGGCCAAGGCCGTGCGCGCGGGATTCGAGATGAATCCGTCTCCAGGAAATATCAAAGACGGCCTGATTACCGACGCGATGAAATCGGCGGGCGCGGCACGCAAGGGAGGAAGCTCGCCGGTGACCGGTGTTCTCGACTATCCCGAGTATGCAACGACGCCAGGACTCAACCTGCTCTGCACTCCGGGCAGCGACGTGGAAGCCGTAACCGCGCAAGTCGGCGCCGGCTGCAACGTGGTGCTGTTCACGACCGGATTGGGAACACCGACGGGGAATCCCATCGCGCCGGTGATCAAGATTTCTACCAACACGCCGCTCGCGCAGCGCATGTCTGACGCAATCGATATTGATACCGGGCAGATCATCGCCGGAGAAGAGTCGGTCGAAGAAGCCGGCGAGCGCATTCTCGAATTAATTCTGAAAGTTGCCAGCGGCGAGAAAACCAAAGCGGAGCTGCTGGGGCAAGATGACTTCATTCCCTGGAAGCGAGGCGTCTCACTCTGAACGCGAACGGCAATAATTCGGCTGCATTTCGGCTCGATGGCAAGAACGCCGTTGTCACCGGCGGAGCGAGTGGCATCGGTAGAGCGATCGCCATCAGCTTCGCCGAAGCCGGAGCATCGATCCACATCGTTGAGGTCGATCAAAAGAATGCCGAGGAGACGACGAAGCAGATTCGCGATGCAGGCGGGAATGCGAAATGGAGCCTGTGTGATGTTTCGAATCAGCAGCAGGTCAAAGAGGTGTTCGGCAGGATTGCGAGCGCCGGTCCCATTAACATTCTGGTGAACAACGCCGGCGTTTCTCATATTGGGAAGCTGGAGAACACGCCGGAAGAGGAGTTCGATCGCGTCTATCGCATCAACGTGAAGGGCGTGTACAACTGCATGTACGCCGCTCTTGATTCAATGAAATCTGCCGGCGGCGGCGTGATTCTGAACCTCGCTTCCATCGCCGGCCTCGCCGGGCTTGCCGATCGCTTCGCCTACAGCATGAGCAAAGGCGCGGTGCTCACGATGACTTACTCAGTTGCACGCGACTACGTCAACCACAACATTCGCTGCAACTGCATCTCGCCCGCGCGCGTGCACACTCCGTTCGTCGATGGCTTCCTGCGCAAGAACTATCCCGGACGCGAGCAGGAGATGATGCAGAAGCTCTCCCAATTGCAGCCCATCGGCCGCATGGGCCAGCCGGAAGAAGTTGCGTCGCTGGCGCTATTTCTCTGCTCCGATGCCGCTGGTTTCATTACGGGAAGCAACTATCCTATCGATGGAGGGTTCCTGAACCTGCACGGATAGGTGCGGTATTCCCGCAGGCCATGCATTCGTAACGAGGAGAGACTCGACTGTTACTAGACTGTCATCCTGAGGCCCTCTTTTGGCCGAAGGATCTCCGGGGATGTGTCATTTTTTAAGTGCTATGCTCTGGCTCTCACCAAGAAGCTGGCGTGCATGGTGAGGAGCCTAGAAAGCGCATTTCAATTGGAATGATTCCGGAAGATCCTTCGCGCAAAAGAAGCGCTTCAGGATGACAAGATGATTGAGAGCATCCAGAGAACGTGAATGATCTAAATGAAGTGATGCACCTCCTGATGCGCAACATCTTTCCGCAATTTCAAAGAGGTGACGGGTAAAGCCTCCGCGCATGCGTGTCGATTCCCACCAACATTTCTGGCATTACGATCCGGTTCGCGACGCGTGGATCACCGACGAAATGGCGGTGCTGAAACGTGACTTTCTGCCTTCAGATCTTCTTCCCGAACTGCGCGCCAATGGCATCGACTCCTGTGTTGCTGTGCAGGCTGCCCAATCCGAAGACGAAACGACGTTTCTGCTCGATCTTGCCAGTAAATATCGCGAAATCGCTGGAGTCGTAGGATGGGTAAACCTGCTCGACCATAGAGTTGAAGAGCAGCTCGCGTATTTTTCCCAGTTCCGGAAGCTGTGCGGCTTTCGCCATATCGTGCAATCCGAGCCGGATAATCACTTTCTGATGCGCAAACATTTCTTGCGCGGCATCGGTCTTCTTGCGCGCTTTGGCTTCACCTATGACATTCTTATCTACGCGCGCCATCTGCCGGTCGCTAACGAATTCGTGCAGCGATTTCCTGAGCAAAAGTTTGTCGTTGATCACATTGCTAAGCCGGAGATCAAAGTGCGAGAACTGCAGAAGTGGGAGCCAGGCATTCGCGCTCTTGCGAAGCATCCGAACGTCTGGTGCAAAGTATCCGGCATGGTCACAGAGGCGGATTGGAAGGGCTGGACGCCAGCGGACTTCCGGCCATATCTCGACGTCGTTTTCGAGGCATTTGGCGTGGATCGTTTAATGTTCGGATCCGATTGGCCGGTTTGTCTTGTGGGAGGCAGCTACGGGCAGGTAAAAGGGATTATCGACGACTACCTGGACGGTTTTTCATTGAGCGATAAAGAAAAGATCTTCGGAGGAAACGCCGTTCGCTTCTATGGACTTGCAACTTAGAGACAAGGTCGTCCTCATTACCGGCGGAGCGAAAGGGATCGGCGGCGCCATTACTCGCGCATGCGCTGAAGAAGGTGCGATTCCGGCGATTGTCGATCGCGATCAGGCGGCGCGTGCGGAGATCGAGAAGCAGTTAAGCGATCAAGGCAAACGCTGCTTCTGTATCGCTGCTGAGCTGAGCAAGTCTGCAGATTGCCGGCACGCGGTTACCGAGACACAAAAGGCGCTTGGTCGAATCGATGCCTTGGTCAACAACGCCGGCGTAAACGATAAAGTTGGCCTCGAGTATGGCAGTCCCGAGGAATACGTTGCGTCCCTCGAACGCAATCTGCTGCATTACTACAACATGGCTCATTTTGCGCTTCCCTATTTGAAACAGACGCACGGCGCCATCGTGAACATCAGCTCGAAGACTGCAATTACCGGACAGGGCGGCACGTCGGGGTATGCCTCATCCAAAGGCGCGATACTGGCGCTTACGCGCGAGTGGGCCGCGGAGTTGCTCCCCTATGAAATTCGCGTGAACGCCATTGTGCCGGCTGAAGTGATGACGCCGCTGTACAGACAGTGGCTGAACACGTTCCCGAATCCGGACGAGAAGCTGAAGAACATCGTGGCTAAGGTTCCGCTCGGGAAACGCATGACGCTGCCGGAAGAGATCGCAGCCATGGCGGTCTTCCTCCTCTCACCACGTGCAGGGCATATGACCGGACAGCATATCTTCGTCGATGGTGGGTATACACATTTGGATCGCGCGCTGAGCTAGAGTAGGGTTTAATTGAACGCTTCAGCTTCGGCGTAGCAGCGGGCTCCCTGCTTTAAACTCGGGGCTTTATCGGGCACGAACAGGTCCGCCGACCGTCCTGAGATCCGCAGGTGTAATCATTCTTTGCTGGGCAGCGTCAGCACCACTACACGATCCACTTCGTCCTTCGTCGCAGCGGGCAAATTCAAAATGATGCCGTTGGCGCTCTGAGTAAACGGAACGCGAGCCGCGTTTACAAGAAGTTGAGCGCTACTTACGGTTCCCGAAACAGGCGGCAATGCCAGGAGCGGCGCATTCCAGTTGAGCACGTGGACAAAAATCTTGCCGGATTTTTGCGTCGTGACTCCCCAATCGCCTGGCGCGATCGGGCCACCCCGTGTGCCGTAGATGGAATCTCCGTAGCGCGAGAGCCATTGGCCTACTGCATGCAAGCGATCAACGAACTCCTGCTGGATTTCGCCGTTCGGCATCGGACCAATGTTGAGCAGCAGGTTGGAGTTGTTTCCGGCGGCGCGCACCAGCATTTCTTCTACAGTCTCCGGGCTCTTGTATTTGCTGTCGCCGATGTTGAATCCCCATGAATTGTTTAGAGTGTTGCTGCTCTCCAGGGGCAAAGCTGTATCGACTACCGTGGTGTTGAATCCTGCCGTATTTCTCCCCGGAAGGTCTCGCTCGAAAGTCTGAACATCCTCCCCCGGTTTCGGCGCCTGATGGTGATTGGGAATGATGAGTGCTGCCGGTTGAAGTTGGTGAATCAGCGAGTAAGTTTTTTCGAGCTGCCAGTCGGCATCGGGCTTGTCCCACATTCCGTCGAACCAGATACCGCCGATTGGGCCGTAGTTGGTCAGCAGTTCGCGAAGCTGCCCATTCATGTAGTCGTTGATGTAGGCGTTCCAGTCGCCGTGGTCGGGACGGCCGTTGTCCCACTCGATCGCCGTCCTGCCGCGCGGGTAGTAATCCGGATTGTGCCAATCCAGTTGCGAGTAATAGAAGAAGAGTTTGATGCCCTGACGATGACACTCATCCGCCAACATCTTCAGCGGATCTTTACCGTACGGGGTGCGCTTAACGATGTTCCAATCTGAAACTTTGGAATCGAACATAGCGAAGCCATCGTGATGGCGCGATGTAATGGTGATGTACTTCATTCCCGCCGACTTTGCCAGCGCGACCCAGGCTTTCGCATGGAACTTCTCCGGATCGAAGAATGCAGGCAGCCGGTCGTACTCGTGCACGGTGAGCTTGCGGTTGTGAAACACCCACTCGCCATCGCCGAGCACGCTGTACACGCCCCAATGAATGAACATTCCAAATTTGTCGTCTTGGAACTCCTGGCGAGCTTTCAGATTCTCGGGTGAAGGTTGGTAACCTGCTTGCGCCGTCTGCGCAGCCATGAAAGCGGGTACAAGCAGTACAACAGTTGCAAGGAACTGGGCGAGCCTTCGCGATGTCATGATTGTGTTGGACTACGCGCTCAGATGAACCCGTAAGATCCGACGCCCAAGTTTAAGTAAGAATGGGTTCGGAAGCTTCTCACGATACGTTGGCGTTTCTACCACACGATCTTCGATGTGAACAGCCTTTTCCTTAATCTTGCGTTGAGCATCGGTTCCAGAGGGACTGAGGCCGCAGGCAACCAGAAGCTTGTCGATTCGTAATGGCGTTGGCCCTCCCAATGCGGCAGCGGAGCCTCCCACGCCAATTTCCGACAAGCGCACCTTGCATTCCGGAACTGTGTCGGGCGTCTCGTGCTTCTGGAACTGCTTGGTCCAGTTCTCTTCGGCCTCCCACGCTGTCTGTTCGGAATGAAAGTCAGTGACGATGCGCCGGGCCAAGTCCTTTTTCACCTGCATCGGATGCAGCGCGCCCGACGCGACCTTCGATTTCATCTCTTCGATCTGGTCGGTTCGCAGGTCGGTCAGGAGCGTGTAGTAGCGCCACATCAGCTCATCGGAAAGCGACATCAGTTTCCCGTACATCTCAATCGGTGGATCTTGAATGCCGATGGCATTCCCCAGGGACTTCGACATCTTCTGCGCCCCGTCGAGCCCTTCCAGGAGCGGCGTCGTTAACACGATTTGTGAGCTTTGACCATATTGGCGCTGCAACTCACGACCTACTAGAAGATTGAATTTCTGATCGGTGCCGCCGAGCTCAACATCGGATTCCAGAGCGACCGAGTCATAACCTTGGGCTAACGGGTAGAGGAGCTCGTGTACGGCGATTGGCTTCTCCTCCTGGAAGCGCTTATGGAAGTCCTCGCGCTCCAACATCTGCGAGACCGTGTACTTTGCAGCAAGCCGAATCAGTCCCTCTGAGCCGAGCTTGTCGAGCCATTCGCTGTTGTAGCGAATCTCGGTCTTACCGCGATCGAGAATTCGGTAGCACTGCTCAAGGTAAGTAGTCGCGTTCCGCTGAATCTGTTCACGCGAGAGCGGAGGGCGTGTTGCCGAGCGTCCAGTCGGATCGCCGATCATTCCGGTGAAGTCGCCGATAAGAAAGATCACCGTGTGACCCATGTCCTGGAAATGTTTGAGCTTGCGCAGCACCACCGTGTGCCCGAGATGAAGATCGGGGGCAGTGGGATCGAGGCCGATCTTGACTCGCAGCGGCTTGCCGGTCTTTCGCGAATTTTCCAGGCGCTCGCGCAGCTCCTGCTCGCGGATGATCTCCACCGCGCCCTTCTTTATGTACGCGAGCTGTTCTTCGATAGGAGGAAAGTTCATGCGACGTGGTTGTACAGCTCCGATTCGCGCTGTTCGGTCAAGTCCTGCATTTTCGGTGAGTAGTCAAGGAAGTGCGGCGTGCGACGATGCGCGTCGAGCGCAGCGTCGTCACGATAGAGTTCGTAGAGCAAGAAACGGCGCGGATCTTTGCGCGATTGATGAACATCAAAGCGCATGCATCCTGGCTCGGTCTGGACGAGCTTCACGTACGAGCGGAACATGTCGGCCGTTTCCTGCTCCCGGCCAGCCTTCACGGTGAGATGAACAG
>CAYNPS010000051.1:8967-25343 GCA_964399125.1 uncultured Terriglobales bacterium | reverse complement strand
AACCTTCTCAGCTCGCCGTAGCCGAGGCGCTAAGCTCTCCGGAGCGGATGACCTTTACACGTGCGAGCATGCGTTGCCGTCGAAGCTGCGTCTGCTCCCAAAGCGTTTTGGTTTTCGTGACTAGCCCTTGAGTCCTCTCCAGGCGGAGCAACATAGAATTCACCTTCTGTTGCATAGAACCGACGGCCTGCTGTATAGAAGCGAATCCCTGTTGCATTGAGTCGGTCTTTGTCCTGCATCTCTCCGTGCTTTGCCAAAGATGAGCAATGCTTCCATCCACGCCGCGCATTCCTGCTACCGAGGGCGGGATTTCGAACGCATCTTGTACGGCAAGAACCGCCATAGGAGTTCTTTCCAGCCAGCGGTCGATCTCGTGTTTAAACGCCATAACCGAGCTGCGTGGCTTACCTAACGCCCGATGAATTGGGAAGCCTAAGTTGGCTTCATAGCGTTGCAGAGTGCGCACGCCTCGTCCCGTATAGGCCGAGATCTCCTTCCAGGAATGCAAAACCTGAGCATCGGAAAAGAATGAAGTGGTACTCACGACAATGGGCCTCCAGTTTCCTGTGAAACCTTACCCGTGATCCAACAGAATCTACATCTACTTAGATTCATTTTGCAGCAAACCCGTCAACTTAAACGAAACAAAAACTCCGTCCAAGCCGATAGTAGGCACGGCTGTGCGCAGCCTCGGTTCGGTTCGCGAATGGTACCCCTGCACCCACCCGCTACGGCGGATGATATTGACCACGTCGGATCCGTTTTGTTCTGGAACCTAAGGAATTGATCGGCGGACAAACCAGAAGGGGAGAGTAGCTAGAGAGGACCAGGTCGAACGTACTTTGATCATACGCTCAGTCCGATTGCTCGCAGCCACACTCGGCGCTTAGAGAACGCACCAAAAAAGCTCGGCGATTTCTCGATTGCGGAATGCCGAGCGTTGATTGCTGATCCCGAATCAGGACTCCCAGAGTTCCTGTGCGGCCGCTAGGCGGGCCTTGGCATCCTGGACGCCTTTCAGCGCCTTGGCTGCGGCTTGTTTTGTCTTCGCATATTTCGTCCGCGCATCTTTCAGCTTCTTCTCAGCGGATTTCATCTCTGATAGAGCTTTCTTGTGACGTGGAAGCATCGTTACACCTTCTCAGGAAAAACGCGAATACATCCCGTTAATCTCGCCCTGGTTCCGGTTCGACATGGATTATCTTTCGCACGGACGCCCGAGGATAAGTTGCGACCACTCGTCGCTACCCCCGAGATGTCAGTGTTCCCGCGCAGTTCTGTATTCGCACCGACGCTTCGTGATGCACATTTTTTTGCGACATCTGCCTGCTTCGTAGCTCCGCACGCACGGCCTTTCCGACACTCGATGACATTTTACGACGTGACAATTACGTTGACGGTCACGCTATGCTGAATCGAACCGGAAGTACCGGTAATCGTGACGGTGTAGCTTCCCGTCGCGGAATTGGTCGTGGAGCCGCCAGTACCGCTTCCGCCAGTCGCGCCGGTGCCGGTCGAACCGGTTCTCGAGGAAGATGTTGACTGCGAGCCTCCGCCGCCGCAGCCCAGGAGCAGTCCAATTACCAATAAGCACATGAACGAGCCTGCTCGTTTGTAGGACGGGCGAACCGGAGATTTCACCAGCCTCATCCAAAGTAGCCCTAGAACGGGAAAGCAGAGGGCCAGTGATCCGCCGAAGCCCACTAAAGAAGATGACGACAGCGGCTTTGCCGTGAAAGTAACCACGGCAAAGCTATCGGTGAGAATTCTTCCCGGATCGAAACTACAGGTGAGGTTTGCCGGCAGCCCACTGCAGCTCAAGGTAACTCCGTCATGAAAAGCGGGATTCGGATATGCGAAGACGTTTGTACTGACCGACTGTCCTGCTTTGACGGATAGCACACTGGTCGCCGCAAAAATGCTGAAATCGGCAGGTTTGATCGGAAAAGCGATGGATTGCGATGGGCCGCCGCCGGGTGATCCGTTGAAGACTGCGAGCTGGAGCGTTCCCATATTGGTCAAGGCAGACGGAGGCAAATCGAAGACCAGATCTGTTGAGCCAAATACATAAGTCAGAGCAGGAACGCCGTTCACCAGTACAACCGAGTTGAAGTTAAAGTGCGTGCCCGTTAGTTCAACATAAAGATCAAAGATGTCGGTCACCCACGACGTGGGAAACACTGTGCTAATTGTTGGAACCACGTTAGAGGGTAGTGTTGACTGCCAATTGATCGCCATGTTGCTTGCCAGTTTTGCTGCACTATCGAAGCTAAACTGCTGAGCTACCTTCGTGCCTGCCTGAATGCCGATCGATGCGGTTGCGCCGTTATCACTCGCGGTGCAAGTTCCGCCGAATGCGGTATTCGCGTAATTGAATAGGACATCGGTGCTGTTCTCAAAGAGCACGACCTCAAAGGTCACGGTCTCGGAGCCATCAGTTTTGCAGCCCTGATGTGCCATCTTCCGCCATTCGATCACCAGTTCCCGATTCGGTGCACTGCCGTTCACTGTCCAGTACACATTCCCAGTCGCAGTGGGCACGAGGTTGTCCCAAAACGGGGCAATCAGAGTATTGGCATAAGCATAGGGAAGCTTAGTCGGGGTCCCGTAAGCGTAGCCATCAAGGCTGATGTAACCATTGTCGCTTACGATAATCTCGGAGTATGCGCCTCCAGCAAATGAGATTGGAAAAGGCGGCTGGATGTACCCAAATGTATCGTCCGCCAGTCCCAAATTGGTTCCGGTAAATGTCCGATAGTGCAAGTCCGCTGAGGAGGCGTTGTAAGGATCCGCGGCAACCTGAATCTGCTGTCCGCCGGGGAAGCTCATGGTATAGAGCCCGGCCTGCCCGGGAGTCCACTGGCCCGTATAAACGCCGTCATTCGCGTCTTGGTCCGGCGCCACTCCATCGTCATGGAACGTGACCATCTGACTGCCTGGATTTACCGTTACAGCCGGAACGCCTGCCGGCAGCCCACAGTTGATGTTCAGCATCGATACCGTTGCGGCCTGTCCTGAGCTCACGAGCACGCTCGAGGCTTGCGGCTGCAGCGGAGCGCTCACCGCGCGGTTCTGGCAGGTAAGCGAGTTGAAAGCATTGAGTCGGCTGTGGGTGACACTCGGAGCTACATTGGGCAGCACGTCACCGCCGGCAAGGATCAGATTGCGGATCGCCTTCCAGTCTCGTGTGGAATCCTGAGCCTTCAGCAGCGCCGCAACGCCAGTCACGTGTGGCGTCGCCATCGATGTTCCCCGGTACACACTGTACGTGTTCGAAGGCGTCGTACTCAGAATGTAATCGCCCGGCGCCGAGAGCGAAACGGTATGAGTCCCAAAACTGGAATATGAGGTTTGCGCATCGGTGAAATCGCTTGCGGCAACTGAGATCACGTTGTCCAGAGCAAAACTTGCAGGATAAAGCGGATAAAGCCCGTCGTTGTCGCTGTTGGAATTGCCGGCTGCGGCGACCACGAGAATCCCGCGCTGGCGAAGACTATCGATCGCATCGTAGAGAGCCTGCGAATATCCATATCCGCCCCAACTGTTGTTGGTGGCGACGATGTTTACGCCAGAATCCTTCATCTTTGCCATGTAGTTCATGCAGGCAATCGCGCCATCGTCAGTGCCGCCGTAGATTCCGAGGAACTTGCAGGTGAGGATCTTCACGTTCCAGTTCACGCCCGTGACGCCCACGCCATTATTGCCAACCGCTCCCATGATCCCAGCCACGTGCGTGCCGTGGTCAACAATGTCGGTCAGATCGTTGTTGCCATCCAGGGCGTTCCAGCCATTGCAGTCGTTTACGTAGCCGTTGCCGTCATGATCGATGCCATCGCTGAAGCAGTCTGCCCCGTTGCGGTAGATGTTTGCGGCCAGGTCTTCATGGTTTACGTCGATGCCGGTGTCGATCAGGCCAATCACGACGCTGCTGCTTCCCGTCGTGATCCCCCATGCTTCTAGAGCATGAATATCATCACCAGGAACAGCTGTTTTCGGACCGGTAGCCGGAGCGTATGGAAAGAGGATTGGCTGTCCAACGTTGTGCATGTTCCACAGATCGTGGAAGTAAGTGTCATTGGGAATATTGTCGAGCGGCTGGCGGATGTAGTTCGGCTCCGCATACATCACGGTCGGATCGCGGCGATAGCTCGCGAGCGCAGCGTTAAAGTCGGTCCCTGGCTCGAGTTGCACGAGCTGAAGTCCAGGCAGGCTGGTATATCGCTGTACCACTTTGGCACTCGCGCGAATGTTCGTTTGCATCGCGGCACTCTGGGTCAGACTACTGCGAAAACGCACCAACAATTGGTTGGGCACATACTGCGGTGTGCGATCACGAAAACCTGTTCCACTTAGGTCGGCAGTCTGCGCGAAAAGAAAAGCAGTTGTTAGCAAAAACAGCGAGAGGAGAGAAAGCCGGAGCCGTGAACTCATTGGTACTCCTGGTGCAATGCAGGCCGGAACGTTGCGCGGGAGCGCGGCTGCCGATTCTACGCATCCAGAGCTGCTGGAGTCAAAATGATCCCACCTTTCTGCTTGGAAATTCCTTCGCTGCGTTTCGCGGATTAGAAAAATGAGGGCGTGTGAGATCGCTTCAGACCAAGCCTGCGGCCTTGAATTTAGCTCCCAGCTCGAGTAATCGGACTACACCGGTTACCGCCCGACACCTTTCACGATCTTCACGCGTATTTCAACCACTTCACAATCTCGGGCAGAGTTGGACGCTTGCCGTACATGAGAATGCCCACTCGATAAATGCGCGAGCAGATCGCGAGCATCGCGTAGATCGTCCCGACCAGCAGAACCAGACTCAAGGCTATCTGCCATACGGGAGGCGTTTCTACCAGAATCCGGATGTACATCAGCAGCGGCGTGCAGAACGGGATCAGTGACAGAACTGTTGCCATTGTGGAGTGGGGCTGCAGGATCACGGGCGTCATAAAGATTACCGAAACGATCATCGGCATCATGATGAAGAACTGAAATTGCTGAGCTTCCTGCTCGGAGTTCACCGATGCTCCCAAAGCCGCAGCCAGAGCCGAGTACAAGATGAATCCCAAAACGAAAAACACGCCAAAAAACACCATGTTGCCAATGCTGAGGTTCAGATGAAACTGTTCGCCACCGATGCTGATCGCCTGCGCCGCGAATGGAGTGGCTGCGAGAGTCCAGATCGCGATCTGAGTGATTCCGACCGCCGCAGCGCCGAGAATCTTGCCTGCCATTAATTCTTTCGGCGTTGCGGCAGAGAGGAGAACCTCGAAAATGCGCGAATTCTTCTCCTCAAGTACCGAGCGCATTACGCTCATGCTGTACATAAGAATGGTCACGTACAACAAGATCATCAGCAGGATTACGGAGAAAAACGTTCCCATTCCACTGGATTCAGTAACTCGACCGTTCTCAACCTTTTTCGCCTGCACATCGACCGGCTTCAACGCATCTTCAATTTCCTGCACGCTTGCGCCATGCTTCCTGAGTGACTGTTGCAACAAGGCGCGGCGAACAGCGTTGCTTAGCGTGCCTACGGTGTCAAGATCGCCTGAATTTCGCGAGCGGTAACTAAACTTGCGATCCGCCAGCGACTCCGGCGGCGCCCACAGGTATCCGTCGATTTCGTGTGAATTCACTTTTTGGGTGAGAGCCTCTTCTTCCTGCGGACTCACGTTTGTATCCACCTCAAAATCGAAGCTGCGGGTGCTTGAATCTGAAGCCTTGCGTCGAGGCAACGTATTCTCGGCCTCTGGTTTGTTGAATTCGTCGCGAATATCGTTCGCGAACTGCACGTCCGACGTGGCAATCACGATGTGCTGCATCTCACCCGAATGCTTCGCGGCAATCATGCTGGGAAGCACGGTGAAGCCGAACATCATTGCGGGCAACAGAATCGTCATGACGATAAAAGACTTCTTCCGCACAGTCTCGAGATATTCGCGACGGGCAAACAGAAAGATGTTATGCATCGGTCTTCCCTACGGTGTCGATGAAGATGTCTTCGAGCGACGGCTCGACCAGTTCGAATTTGTTTACGCGCGAGCGCTGCGCCACCGCCTGAAGGAGCTTTTGGGAATCGGCGCCCGGAACCATGCGGACTTCGACGTAATTGCCGTAGTTATTGAACGATTGCACCAGCCCGTTCTCGCGCAGGAACTCGTCGGAACCTTCGTACTCGATCTGCACATTGCTGCGGCCATATCGCCCTTTGATTTCTTTGAGTCTCCCCTGCAAGACCGCCTCTCCGCGGTTGATCAGGCAGATCGAACTGCAGAGCTTCTCCACCTGGTCCATGCGATGAGTGGAAAACAGGATCGTACGGCCCTGCTTATTAAGGTCAAGGAGTACGTCCTTCAGCAGCGATGCATTCACAGGATCGAGACCGGAGAACGGTTCATCCATAATGAGAAATTCGGGATCGTGCAGCAGCGTCGAGATGAACTGCATTTTCTGCTGCATGCCTTTGGAGAGCTCCTCGGTTTTCTTGTCCATCCATCCAGCGATTTCCATGCGCTCGCACCACCGTTTAGCGCGAGAAAGAGAATCTGCGGCCGAGAGTCCACGCAATTGCCCGAACAGGATCAACTGTTCGCTGACTTTCATCTTCTTGTAAAGGCCGCTGGTTTCGGGCAGATAGCCTACGCGCTTGAGATGATCGCGACGAAACGGTTCGCCGAACATCCGCACTTGTCCCGAATCGGGAACCGTGATGCCAATCATCATGCGGATGGTGCTGGTCTTACCGGCGCCGTTGGGACCAAGCAGGCCGAAGATGCTTCCCTGCTCGATCTTGAGAGAGAGGTCCTTCACCGCGACAAATTTGTCGTAGCTCTTGCGGACCTGATCCAGTTCAACTGTGTACATGGTGGTATTTACGTGAGCTCTTGGGTTCGAGTTCGATGATTCTCGGGACGAACTGCAAAAAGAATGAACACGGAGGACACAAAGGAAACGAAGGTCAAAGGCAAGTTGCGGGGCGATGGTTTCTGTTTCCTTTGTGGCCTTCGTGTCCTCCGTGTTCGTTCCTGGTTTTAGGCTGTAGTCTTACGCGCGGCTGATGCCGCTGACACTCGATTTCGCCCGCCTTCTTTCGACGCATACAGCGCCGCATCCGCAGCGGCGACGAGTTCGTCACGCGTACTTCCATTTGACGGATACTCCGCCACCCCCGCGCTGATCGTTACCTGTACTGGCACACCCGGAAAGCGATAAGCAGCGACAACACGCCGCAGCTTTTCTGCAACCTCTAGCGCATTTCCGCCGGAAGTTTGCGGTACCAAAATGGCAAACTCCTCGCCACCATAGCGGCAGACCACATCGACCTTACGAAGCTGCTGCACGAAAACAGTCGAGACCTGGCGCAAAACTTCGTCACCAAGCAAGTGCCCGAATTCGTCGTTGAGACGCTTGAAATTGTCGATGTCGATCATGATGATTGCCAGCCGCCCGTCGTAACGCGAAGCACGCTCGATTTCCGAAGCGATTTGCATCTCGAAGTAGCGACGGTTGTAAATACCGGTGAGGCCATCGCGATATGCAAGCTGCTGTGCCTGTTCGAAGTAGTGCGCGTTCTTGATCGCGCCCGCGCAGATGTCGGCTACCGACTCCAGTGGCGGCACATCTTCCGAGATAAAACTGTCTGGAGCTGCGCTTTCCAGCATCAGTACTCCGAGCTTCTCGCCAAAGAAGATGAGCGGAACGCACATTTCCGAACGCGTCTCGACGAAGCTCGCGAGATATCTGCGCAGCGACCGAACATCATTTTCTACAACCGTCTTGCCCAGCTCCAACGCACGCATTCCCATTCCGGTACCGACAGGAAGGGCCGCGCCCTGAGGCAGAATTGGCGTGAGCTTACCTTTATGCGCGCGAACGCTCAAATGATCATCTTCGTCGAGCAGTGAGACCACCACGTGGTCTACTCCGAACTTCTCCAGCACGAGATCGCAAACCTTGGTCAAGAGTTCGTCCAAGTTCAAGACAGCAGTCGTCTGGCGGGCGATCGCGTTGATTGCTTCAAGTTGTTTCGCTCGCCGCTGCTCCAGCGTATAAAGACGTGCGTTTTCGAGAGCAATGGATGCTTGCGTGGAAAACAACGTGAGCAGGTCGAGCGTCTCCGAGTCGAATGCATCCAGCTTTTCGCTCTGAATGTCGAGAACGCCGACAACTTCGTCCCGCACCATGAGAGGAATTGCAACTTCTGATCTGGTTGCCGGAAATCCGGCGATGTAACGAGAATCCTGGCTCACATCCGGTGCGTACACCGGACGCTTCAATTCGGCGGCACTCCCAATAATCCCTTTACCAACCGGAATGCTGATATGGTCTTCCCTTTGCGGGCGGCCAATCGACGTACGCACGAAGAACTCGCGTGTGTTCGAGTTCAACATCAACACTGCCGAGTTGGTTACGTGAAAGTAGTCCCGGACAATGCTGAGGATCTGCTCCAGGACCTCGTCCAAGTCGAAAGTAGACAGGACGGCCTGGCTGGCGTCGTAAAGTAAGGCAGTCTTCTGCATAGTGGCGCTGCACTCAATGTTTTAAGGCCATTCCGGCCCAATCGCTGCCAGGAGAGATATCAGACGAAAACCAGAAATGACGCAAAGGAGCAAGCCTAACACTCTCATTAGGCCCGATTTATGGGCGATTGACAAGAGTTTTGCGTGGTTTTGGGCCGATCAAAGGGTCGATTCTGAACATTTTTAGGCGATTCGCCTCAGAGCTCAAGCCTAATTAGATCAAATACTTACCGTCGTTGCTCGCTCGGTGGGCGTCCTGGCTGGGGACGGAAAAGCAGAGCAATCAGGCCATACAGGACAAGGCAGATCCAGAAATCGATCAGCAAACCGAGGTCAGGCAATAGACGATAGCTGCGGTGCTGCGCGACCGGCGGCAAATACGGCATGATGAGGAAATAGATCACGTTCCCCAACACCACCGCGGCGAGAGAGATAAAGAAGTTTCGCGAAAGGCTCACTCTCTCTCATTAGACACCCGAATGCGCGGCCTAGGTTTCCAAATCCAGAGCGGCCAATGCCAGTCGGGAACTCGCCAAGCGCGGCCCATTGCCTCAGGCCGCCGGCTTCCAAGTTTTTAGAAAATCAACGATTACCTGCGGGTCCAGGCTTCGAGCGGTGGAAAACTCGTGGGCCTTCTGGCTGTACAGCAGCTTGCCACTGCTGCTGAGCACTGCGACGACGGGAATGCCTTCGATAGGTGTGTCGTACTTCTTTGCTATGTCGAGGTTCTTGTCACCCTTGCCAATATCGACGTGGACAACGTGATAATTCTTCTCGACCAGCGGCTCGATGCTGGGTTGATGGAATCGGTAATCGAGAGCGAAGCAGTCAAAGCACCAATTGGCTCCGAAGACGAGAAGCACGCGTTTATGGTCCTTTGCAGCAGCCTGCAACGCCTGAGCGATTTCCTTGTGAGCATCCGCATCGACTGGGTAAAGCTCACGGAGTCTCGCCGAAACTCGGTCTTGTGTGAGCGGCGCCTGCTGCGCCAGCAACAGAGCGGAACCGAATAGCAATGAAATGAACAAGGCCAAAGGTGTGACTGATAGCCGCATGACTCTCATAACACCAATATATCTGGGCTGGTGGAGCGCACTCCAGAGTCCCAGAGGTGAGATTCTTCGACCGGCTAGAGCAGTTTAAGTATTAGTGTAGGTGGGTTCTGGTGGAAGCCTCCGACTTCAGTCGGGGGCGCGAGGCTTTCTAAGCCTCGCGTCAATAAAGCTTGCTGCAACATCCGCGCTTTAGCGCCAGTCCACGCACGCGCGCTTCGCGCGTGCGCCGGCGCTAAAGCGCGATCAATTCAACGTTCATTGAGACGACGCTAAAGCGTCGCCCCGACTGAAGTCGGAGGCTTCCACCAAGCCAGACCACAGTAATTCCTGAATCGATGTAACTGCGAGCGTCTGTTTATACTGATCTTTTCTGCGCAAGTTTGCAGACAATCCTGCCGTGGCCAACGACATTGGGACTACCTCTAGCTCCGACGCCGGTACTTGGAGTTTGCGCTTCAAGGCACTGCCTGCGTTCCGCAGCGGCGAACTCTGGTACTACTTCGGTCCCGCATTTGTCGCCAGCATCGCGTACATAGATCCGGGCAACTTTGCCGCGAATATCGAAGGCGGGACACGATTCGGATACTCCCTGCTCTGGGTGTTGCTGTGGTCAAACGCAATGGCGATTCTGATTCAGTACCTCGCAGCAAAGCTCGGCATCGCCACCGGACGTACCCTGCCCCAGTGCTGTCGCGAGCAATTCTCGCGGCGCATGAACCTCTTCCTGTGGCTGGCTGCAGAGGGCGCGGCTCTTGCCACCGATCTTGCCGAATTTCTCGGCGCCGCGCTCGGCTTCTATCTGCTGGTTGGGCCTTCGCTCGTCGCGCGCGGCTTCGATAAATCGACCGTCCTCATGCTGGCGGCGCTCGCAACCGCTGTTTGCGTATTTCTCATTTTGGCGCTCGAACTTTACGGATTCCGCAAGCTCGAAGTTGCGATCATGATGTTCGTCTTCGGGATCGCTGCGTGCTACGCGATTGAGTTGTTCCTCGCGAAGCCAAACTGGGCACAGGTCGGATTCCATATCCTGATGCCAGAAATCAGCTCGCAGAACATCTATGTAGCAGTTGCGATGTTGGGCGCTACGGTGATGCCTCATGTCGTTTATCTGCATTCCGCCTTAGTACAGGACCGAGCGCGCAAGGCACTGGAAAGCTGTCCTACGGGGCAGCGAATCCATCGCCTGCGTCACCTGCAGTTCGAGCTGATCGACGTTCTCGCCGCCATGAATGGAGCCTGGCTGATTAACACAGCGATGATCGTCATGGCCGCAGCAGTTTTCTTTGCATCCGGCAAACACGTGAGTTCGATCGAAGAGGCTCACCAGACGCTAGCGCCGCTGCTGGGCCGAGTGTCGGCAGGCGCATTTGCGCTAGCTCTGTTGCTCTCAGGGTTGTCGTCTTCAACAGTTGGCACGATGGCGGGCCAGGTCATCATTGAAGGGTTCCTGAACATCCGCTTCAGCGTCTTCCTGCGCCGGCTCATCACGATGATTCCCGCGCTCGTCGTGATCGCCATCAAACTGGATCCGCTGAAGATCCTCCTGCTGTCTCAAGTTGCGCTGAGCTTCGCGTTGCCGTTCGCTCTCGTGCCGCTAATTGCGCTAACCCGTCGAAGCAATGTCATGGGCGAACTCGCGAACGGCAAAACGACGAACATCCTTGCCTATACAACCGTGACGATCATCATAGGCCTGAACCTTCTGCTGATTTATCAGGCATTCGGCGGAAACTTCTAAAAGTGGGACGAGACGCTACCTTTCGTGGACGTTCACGCTACCCTGGCAAATTCTTATCCAATCCGCTCTCGACCCAGTCCGCGTACATGAAGCAGCGTTAGCCAAATTGGGGATAAGACTCCGCAAGTGGCTAATTTGCTATTGCTCCCCGAAACAGGGGCGGATAGAATTGCCGCCCATCCGCAGCGAGAGAGCACAGCTTGGCAACGTGGGCTGAAATGGTTCGGTTCACATGCAGCTTGTTTTCTATCTCTGCGGTGCGGCTTCGATCTCGAGCAGCGGAGAGCTTGTCACATTTTCCGCTGCAGGGAATCACAGGGGTGCATAATCGGGCGCTCGGTCGAGACCAATTCTGGCCAAGCGCAGGCTCATGTTCGTGGTAGGAACCTCAATCAGAAACACAACTAGGAGAAACTCATGACGAAGTCAGTAAAGTTGGCAATCGCAAGCGCGGCTCTGGCAGGCATGGTGGCAGGAACCAGCGCGAGCATGTTTGCGCAGGACCAGTCGGGCAGCACCAGTACCGACAAGAGCTCCAAGAAAACTGCGAAGGCCTCGAAGCATGTGAAAGAAAAACATGCTTGTAAAGGCCAGAACTCCTGTAAAGGCAAGGGCGGTTGCAAGAGCAGCGACAACGGCTGCAAAGGCAAGAACTCTTGCAAGGGCAAGGGTGGATGCGCCACCGACGGCTCCAAGATGCCGGAGTAGCAACAGCTCCTTATTAGTAGTCTCGGGGCCGGGTGCTATTCTGGGACTCGGCCCTCTCTCACTTCAGGCAGAGGTCCCGGTTTCCTAATGTCGTCCAACTGTTTTAACGCGTTCCAAGATCTCGGAGTCGGGATCGGTCTTCGCGTTCCGCATTACAACCATATCCTCAGTAAGAAGCCGGTCGTCGGCTGGTTCGAGATCATCTCCGAGAACTACATGATCGACGGCGGACGTCCACTGCACATCCTTGATCAGATTCTCGAGCAGTATCAGGTCATCCAGCACGGAGTCTCGATGTACTTCGGCTCCGCTGAGCCGCTCAATCGCGAGCACTTGAAGAGACTGAAAGCCTTGGTGCGCCGAACGAAAACTCCATGGCTCTCTGATCATCTCTGTTGGGGCAGCGTCGATGGCACTTACAGTCACGATCTGCTGCCGATGCCGTACACCTTTGAAGCGGCGAAGCTGACGGCACAAAAGATAAAAGAAGCACGCGATTTTCTCGAAGTGCCGATCGCAGTCGAGAACGTCAGCAGCTATGCCGAGTTCCACGTTTCCGAGATGACGGAATGGGAATTCCTGAACGAGGTCGTTGAGCGCGCTGACTGCGGCATTTTGCTCGACGTAAACAACATTTACGTCTCATCGCAGAACCACACTTTTAATCCGTTTACGTATTTGGAAAGCGTACCTATTGAGCGCGTCGCGCAGATTCACATCGCTGGACACTCGAAATACGAGAAATACATCCTGGACACGCACGATCATCCGGTCATAGACCCGGTATGGAAGCTCTACGCCCGGGCAATCGAGCTAGCAGGTCCAACCCCGACGTTGCTCGAGTGGGATGATCACATTCCATCATTCGACGAAGTTCACGCTGAGGCACTGAAAGCAAATCGGTACGTTCCCTCGAATGTTCCCGAATTGGCGGCGGTGTCGGGATGAATCTCGCAGAACTCCAGCGCCGCTTTGCGGAAGCACTCTACACGCCGCTTAATTCCGAAGAAGGAATAGCGGACCGAACACTGCAAGGCGAATCAATGCAGCAGGTCGTCGATGGGATCGTGAAACCCAACGATCGTCTCAGCTCGACTGAGCGCCTCGAGATTTACAGCCGCTCGTATTGGTTCCGCATCATTTCCAGTCTGAATGAAGATTTCGTCGGATTGCGCGCGGTTGTTGGTGATCAGAAGTTCGACACACTCGTCCAGGCATATCTCACCGAAAATCCCTCGCGTTCGTTCACGCTGCGTAATTTGGGGTCGCGGTTGGAATCATGGCTTCGGGCGAATCCGCAGTACATTCATCCCCACGAGCAGCTCGCGCTCGACATGGTTCGCCTGGAATGGGCGGACACCGAATGCTTCGATGCCGCAGAAGAACCAGCGCTCACTCTCGATGACATCGCACATCTCGGCGAAGATCCAAAGCTTCGCCTGCAGCCGCACATTCAATTACTCGATCTGCACTATCCCGTTGACAAGCTGCTGCTCGAAATTCGCGAAGAAGCCAACAGCGAATCGGACGAGGCGAGTAATACCTTTTCTGAAAGGCGGAGACGAGCGCGTGTGAAACGCGTCCGCAACTCCAAACCCAAGGCCGTCTTTGTGGTCGTCCATCGCGTCGACTACCTGGTGTACTTCAAACGAGTCACGCCAGAGGCTTTTCGGATCCTGACCTCGTTCCGAAATGGGATGGGACTCTCAGAAGCGATTGACGCGGCGTTCAATCCGTCCACTTTGCCGCAAGCAAAAATCACCGAACTAGTGCAAGGTTGGTTTCGCGATTGGGCCGAGTGGAAGTGGTTTGGAAAAGAAGCTGCTTAGCTTGCAGGAATCCTGAGCTTCTAAGCCGGAGCACCGCCGCGCTATCTATCCCTATCGCATAAAACGCGGTATTCGCTCTTGCGCCTGAGTCTCTGCTGTACTGCCTCGCCGCTCCACTTCTGCTCAGATAGAATTGTCGGTCGGACTATAAGGTTGACGTCGATTTTTTTTCGTTTCGGAAGTCGAGATTCCCGAATGCACGCACAAAACCCCCATGTAACTACCGCCTCAAAATGGATCCTGCTCTTGTTCATGCTGCTCACCAATGCTTACATCTCAGCTCAGCAGGAACCTTGGCAAAAAATCCCGATCCCCTCTTTGCACAAATTCACGCCGCAAGAGCCTACGCGAATTCAGCTCTCCAATGGCATGGTCATCATGCTGCAGGAAGACCATGAGCTGCCGCTGATCAGCGCGACAGCATTGGTGAAGGGCGGCTCCAGTTCGGAACCGGCAGCGAAGACCGGGCTGGTTTCCATCTATGCTTCCACATGGCGCACGGGAGGCACTGAAACCAAGACCGGCGACCAATTCGACGACGAACTCGAAGCGATCGCCGCTCGCGTTGAGACGAGTGCAAGCACCGACACTACTTCAATCAGCTTCAATTGTTTAAAACAGAATCTCGATCAGGTTTTCGCCGCGTTTCTCGATCTTCTCGAACATCCCGCTTTTCGAGAGGACAAAATCGAGCTCGCGAAACGTCGGATGAAGACCGCGATCTCGCGCCGCAACGAGGAAATCGGCAGCATCGCAGGACGCGAAGCAGCGAAGCTTGGCTATGGACCGGAGAGTCCCTACGCTCGGGAAGCGGAATATTGGACGGTTGATGCAGTCACGCGGCAGGATCTGATAGCTTGGCACAAACAGCACTTCGCCCCGAACAACATCATCATCGGCCTGGTTGGAGATTTCGATTCGAAGGAGATGGAAACGCGTCTGCGCCAGGCATTTGGCTCATTGGCGAAAGGCACTCCTTACAATCCGCCGCAAATTCCCGTTCCGGGACCGAAGCCGGGCGTATATCTAGCCGAAAAGGACGACGTAAATCAGAGCGACATAAGTCTCATCGGTCTGGGCATTCGTCGCGACAATCCCGATTACTTCGCGGTTCGCGTGATGAACGAGATCTTCGGCGGAGGATTCTCTTCTCGGCTCTTCAAAAATCTTCGTGCCACGCAGGCTCTGGCTTATTCTGTCGGCGGCGGCATCGGCGCGAGCTACAACCACAAAGGCTTGATCGACATCAGCATGGGTACCAAGAGTGGTTCGACCGTCAAAGCAATCGACGGTCTCTACAAACAGATTGACGACTTGCTTAGCAATCCTCCGACAGATGCTGAGCTCAAGCAGGCGAAAGACTCGATCCTCAACGGCTTCATCTTCGCCTACGACTCGCCCGACAAGATTTTGGGCGAGCAGCTGACCTACGAGCTGTACGGCTATCCAAAGGATTTCCTGGAACGGTTCCGTGATGCCGTAGAAAAGGTCACAGCCGCAGACGTGAACCGCGTGGCTCGCAAGTACATCGACAAGAGCAAGCTTGCGGTGCTGGTCGTGGGAAATCCTCATGAATTCGACAAGCCGCTCACGACTTTCGGCCAGGTAACCAAGCTCGATATCACGATTCCTACTGCACCGCCTGGCAATAAAACGAGTGTCGCGGCTGGCGCAAACCGATAAAGAGCGAACACGAAGGTCACCGAAATAAAAACAAGAGGTCACGGAATTTTGGTTCGTGACCTTGTTTTTACCTTGGTAAACTTCGTGTCCGCTCTGGGGCGTTTACGTCGCGGTCTTAACAGCAGTTCGTTTGCCCAACTCCTCAAGCACCATCGGCCCAATCTGGTACACGCTACCCGCTCCCAGAGTTAATACAAGATCTCCACTCTCGGCGCGCCGCACTGCCGAGCTGACGGCATCCTGGAATGAGGGAGCATAGTCCACAGCACTTCCTGCAGAACGAATCCGCTGAACCAGCGATTCAGCCGTCGTTCCCGGAATGGGCTCTTCACTGGCTGCGTAAATATCCAGGACTTGCACAGTATCAGCGTCGCGGAATGCTGTTGCGAACTCGTCGACCAAATCACGCGTTCGTGTATAACGGTGCGGCTGGAAGACAACGTGGATCTTGCGATATCCGCACTGGCGCGCGGCAGCAAGGGTAGCGCGAATTTCCGTGGGATGATGCCCATAGTCGTCAACGACGGCCACGCCTTCGGCGACTCCCTTGAGCTGAAAACGTCGATCCACTCCGCGAAACTGAGTCAACGCTTCGGAGATTTTTTCCGCAGGAACATCCAGACCAATTCCTGCAGCAACCGCTGCAGTGGCGTTCAGGATGTTGTGGTGCCCCGGCACGTGCAGGGCAAAGTCCCCGATCTTCTTGCCGCGATTCAGAACTTCAAAAAAGCTGCGCGGAGCACCCGTAGCCGGTTTGACAGCAGCGTCGATCACGCTCGCGCGAAAGTCCGCCTTTTCTGAGGTGCCATAAGTAATTACTCTCCGCTCCAAACGCGGTAGCAATGCAGCTAGC
>CAYNPS010000051.1:0-8867 GCA_964399125.1 uncultured Terriglobales bacterium | reverse complement strand
TCCTTTGCGTTTTGCCGCCAAAAGTATGCCCGCAGTCCCTAGCACCTCAACACCCAGCATTCTCGCGATTTTCCGTGCTGGCAAATCATCCACGATCAAAAGAGACGGCTTTGACTCAAGAGCAAGGGCGATTGCCTCACGCTCTCCAACTCCGAGTGCTTTTCGCAATACCACTTCCGGAAGTGGGGATCTCAGCGGCTCAATGGTGATCCAGTGAGGAAGGACCGGCACTGAACGCGTGATCTCGTGACCGACCGCCGGCGGAATCGTTATAGATTGGAAGAGATTCGTAATCAGAGACAAACGTCCAATGGCCTTCAGAGCAATTAAGGGACTGGAATTCGAGATCGTCCTGTTCAGAGGTTTTTGCTCGTTTGTATCTCGCTGCTCAGTTCTTCTTCCCGAAGCTGTAAGTAAGGAATGCCTTGAGCAGAAGCGCGGTGAATAAACTCCTCGCGGTCAAGTTTGAGCAACGCCGCAGCTCGCCCACTACTTATCTCGCCTTGCCGGTATAGCTCGAGGACAATCAATTCACGCGCGGCCTGCTTCACTGGACGATCGAGTTCTTCGAGAACTGCGACGAGGTCTTCATCAATTTCGATTGGAGTAGAGGCCATTTGTCGCTGATTCTAACATTCAGCAGCAAAACAAATCTTTTTCATTCTAGCTTTCGTTTGAGAGGTCCGCGACCATTCCTCCGATTTCCTGTACTGCTTCAGGATGAGAAAGTGCCCGGGCTTTCGCCGACATCTGATTTAGCACGATTGGATTTCGCAGCAGGTCGGCAACCGCAGTGCCGAGCCGTTCAGCAGTGAGCTCCGATTCGGGAATTAGCCGCGCTGCCCCTGCGTTCTCTAGAGCCTCCGCGTTCTTGCGTTGATGATCGTCGGCAGCCAACGGGAACGGAACGAAGATGGCGGGCTTCCCTGCGGCTGTGATTTCTCCTACTGTGCTTGCGCCCGAGCGACACAACACCAAGTCGGCTTGCGCAAATGCTGAAGGCATGTCATCGATGAAACGACTCACTTGTGCGGGAAAGCCAGCCTGCTTATATGCCGAATCTACCTTTTCAAAATCGCGCTCGCCGGTTTGGTGTCGAATCTGGATTCCTAATTTTTTCCATTTCGGAATTGCATCGATCATCGTTTGATTAAGCACCCGCGCGCCTTGGCTGCCGCCGAATACGAGTAATGATCCCGGCGGCGAAAACGGGCGCTCGGGAATGCGAAAGAATTCCTGCCTGACTGGCACGCCGGTTACCACGGCGTTGCGAAAGAACCTCCTGGTCTCTTCAAAATGCACAGCCGCCGCGCTCACAAACCGGGCAACCATTCGGTTTGCAAAGCCGGGCACCAAATTCGGTTCAAATGCCAAAGTAGGAATTCGCATGAGGATGGCCGCAAGCATTCCCGGACCCGACGCATATCCTCCAACGCCGATCACCACCTGTGGTCGAAAGTCGGCAAATAGCTTTCGACAAGCGAATAAGGCGCGCGGAATGTCGGTGAGAGTACGTGCACGTCGAGTGACGCTCACATTCTTTAGCTGTCCGACTTGAACCAAATGGAGCGGGAATCCGGCCTCCGGAACAAGTCGCGTTTCGATCCCTCGGCTCGTGCCGACAAATATGATTTCTGCCGAGTAGCGCTCGCGCAGCTCGCGCGCAATTGCCAGCGCGGGAATGACATGACCGCCGGTACCGCCGCCTACTATCGCGGCTCGCATGAATCCTTTCGCGTTTTCATTCTTTGGACCAGTCCTGCCACTTCAAATCTGCGATACGAGAGAATTCCGAAACATTCGCGGTTACAAGTGTCCAGTTGCGCCGCACGGCTTGCGCCGCGATGAGCAAGTCGTAGGCACCGATCGGCTTTCCGACTTTCTCCAGGACAACTCTCTCGAAACCAGCCACTCTCGCATCGTCCGCGTCGAAATCAACAACTTGAACTGAACTAGCTAGGAAAGACGCTACTTTCAGCGCATTTTTCTCAATGTGGGCACTCTTCCCGACGCCATACCATAACTCGAATACCACGACCGAAGAAACCAAAACACCGAAGCCACCGCCTAGAGCGCTCTCGAACCGAGAACGCACAATTTCAGGACGGCCGTTGATGATTGCAATGCAGACGTTTGTGTCGAGCAGGTAGTTCAATCGAACACGTCACGAATAGGGATGGGAGGTTGGTTCCGGCCTTCCTTCATGAATTCACCACCGCCGAGCCGGTCGATAGCCTTAAACCATTCGCGTACATCAAAGTCCAGCGGCTGGAGCAGAACTCCCCCCGGAACTCGGCGTATCAATACTTCGCTTCCCGCAAATCGAAATTCCTTAGGAAGACGCACCGCCTGGCTCCTCCCATTGCGAAACAACTTTGCCCTTTGGCCGTGCGGAATGGCTCTTTTCTTTGTCATACGGTATATACCGTAGTATAGACCACAAATTGTTCAATCTGTCTGCTGGCTGATGTTCAGCAATACTCCGACACACGCCAGAGTGATAAATAAAGAGCTGCCGCCATAGGAGATGAAGGGCAGTGGGATTCCTTTGGTTGGCAACAGGCCAAGCACGACGCTGATGTTGAAAAATGCCTGAATCGCGACTGTGCCGGTGATCCCGATCGCAAGGAAGCGGCCGAAGAGATCGGACGTACGGATCGCGGCACGCACGCCACGGTAGCAAAACACTGCAAATAATCCGACTACCGCTACGGCCCCTAAGAGACCAAGCTCCTCAGCGATCACGGCAAAGATGAAGTCGGTGTGCGGCTCTGGAAGATAGAAGAGCTTCTGTTTGCCTTCCATCAGTCCCAATCCGGTAATCCCACCCGTGCCGACCGCGATCAGCGACTGAATCATGTGGAAGCCGGCGCCCTGCGGATCGGCCCAGGGATTCGCGAAGGCGAGCATGCGCTGGCGACGGAAGCCTACATGAAAGAGGAGGTAATAAAGGAACGGCAGGCTGGCGAGAATACCGTAGCCGAGATACTTAATCTCCATGCCCGCGACGAAGAGGACTGACGCGGTCATCGCCATGCACACCAGCGCCGTTCCCAAATCGGGCTGCTTCACAATCAGCAGCGAGAAGATCAGGCTTGGTACGACTGCAGGTAGAAGCGTGTGCTTCCAGTCTTCGATACTCCTGGTTCTCGTCTCGAGGAAGTAGGCGAGGAACAGAATGAGTGCGGGCTTCGCAAGTTCCGAGGGCTGGAAGGAAAACGGTCCAAAGCGGATCCAGCGATGCGTATTGTGCGAGCGATCGAGGAAGAGCACCGCGACCAGCAGCACCATCGTGACGCCAAGCAGCGTGAACACAACTGCCGGATGCTTGTAGCGCCGATAGTCCACTCGCATGAGCGCCACCATTGCCAGCACTCCCGCGCACGCCCATCCGATCTGTCGCAGTACGAACGTGTACGGCGAGCCGAAGCGGTCTTTGGCCATCACCGCCGAGGCGCTGAAGACCATTACTAATCCGAGAAGAACAAGAAGAAGAGTTGCGCCAAACAGCCAGCGATCAACGCTGACGCGTTTTGCCATCAGTGGCGCTCCGATCCTGCTGTCGTTGCATCCGGCAATCGTTCAACCAGCGCGCGGAACGTCCGACCGCGATGCTCGTAGTTCTCGAATTGATCGAAGCTGGAACAGGCGGGCGCAAGCAGAACGACATCGCCCGGCTTGGCGAGATCGTGAGCACGATCGACGGCCGCATCGAGCGTCTTGCACGGCAGTACCTCAACCGCCGTCTGCACGTGCGCGCGAATTTTTTCCGCCGCCGAGCCAATCGTGTACACGCGCTTCACGCGCTCGCGTAACAGATGGTTCATGAGTGTGTAATCGCTGTCTTTGTCTTTGCCGCCGAGGATGAGGTGAATGTTTCCCGGGAAGGACTCGATCGCCTTGATTGTGGCATCAACGTTTGTAGCTTTCGAATCGTTGTAATACTCGACGCCGCCGATGGTCGCGATGTATTGCAGTCTATGCTCGACTGCCTTGAACTTGCGTACTGCGTTCGCGATCGTGACAGCGTCGCAACCGCAGAGTCGCCCTACAGCAACCGCGGCAAGAACGTTTTCTAGATTGTGAGCGCCTTTGAGTGGAATCTCGGAAGCAGGCATGATCGCCTGTTCGTGCATGCCGTCTCGCCAGTAGATTTGGCCATCGCGGACAAACGTTCCTGTCTGATCGCCGCTTAGTTGTTGCTTGCGCGTGAACCAGCAAAGCTGCGCTTTCGTTCGCGCGCGCAATCCGGCGCTGCCTTCATCGTCGAGGTTCAGCAAGGAATAATCGGAAGTATCTTGGTTTTCGAAGATCCGAGCCTTTGCCGCGGTGTACGCCTCCATACTGCCGTGACGGTCGAGATGATCGGGTGTGATGTTAAGCACGACAGCGATGTGAGGATGAAAGGTCTCGATCGTTTCAAGCTGGAAGCTCGATACCTCGATTACATTCACCGTGTCGTCAGTCGAATCATCTACCAACAAAATGACAGGCGTCCCGATGTTGCCGCCCACCAGCGTGCGCTGGCTGGCGCTCGCGATCACTTCGCCGCAGAGAGTCGTCGTTGTTGTTTTGCCGTTGGAGCCTGTAATCGCAACGATTTTTCCCCTGAGAAAGCGCGCAGCCAATTCGATCTCGCCGATCACTGGAATTCCCTGCCCGCGCGCGCGGACGAGCTGAGGAAGATCGGAAGGAACTCCCGGACTGACGACGATCAAATCTTGATCGCGGAAAGTACGCTCGCCGTGGCCGCCCGTTTCGACCGCGATGCCGCGATCAAGCAGCGCGGGAATTTGCGTTTTCAGTTCGTTTTGGCTGCGCGTATCGGAAACCGTGACGCGCGCTCCGCGAGCGGCGAGAAACTGTGCCGAAGCCACGCCGGACTTTCCCAGTCCAACGACCAGCACACGTTTGCTTTTTACTTCCATCGCTACCCGCCATTGTGCCATGAGTTGTTGTGGAGATCAGCGTAGTTTGAGCGTGGTCAGAGCAAAAAGTGCAAACACCAGTGCGGCGATCCAGAAGCGCACGATCACCTTCGACTCGCTCCATCCGATCAGCTCGAAGTGGTGATGAAGCGGCGCCATTTTGAAGATGCGCTTCTTGCGTAATTTGTATGAGCCAACCTGCAGCATCACCGAAAGCGCCTCGAGAACAAAAACTCCGCCGATGAACGGCAGCAACAGTTCCTGCTTGATGATTACTGCAACAGTGCCGATCGCGCCTCCGAGTCCAAGCGAGCCAACGTCGCCCATGAAGATTTCAGCAGGATGGGCGTTGTACCAGAGAAAGCCGATACTTGATCCCACCATCGCTCCGCAGAAAATCGTGACCTCGGCGACCTGCGGCATCTTCTGCAATCCAAGATACTCGGCGAAACGCGCGTGTCCGCTCACATAAGTAAGGACGGTCAATGCGGCGGCGGCGACGATGGTGCAGCCGATCGCCAGCCCGTCGAGGCCATCGGTCAGGTTGACCGCATTGCTTGATCCGACGATAACCAGCGCCACGAAAGCAATGAACGGAATAAACGCCACCAGCCACATATGCGGGACTTTTTCGAGTGCGGCGATGGCGAGGTCAGGCTGGAAGCGTTTAATGAAGGGCACCATCAGATGCGTCGAGTACTTCCCCGTCGCCTGCATCATCACCAAAACGACCGCGATCGCGATGCTGGTGATGATCTGAAATCCCAGTTTCGCTCGTCCGGTGAGCCCGAGATTACGATGATGGACAATCTTCAGATAGTCATCGGCGAAACCAATCGCGGCGAATGCGATGGTCGAGAGTACCGCAATCCATATATAAGGATTCGATAAGTCCGCCCACAGCACCGTTGGTACCAGAATGGCGACGACAATCAGCACGCCTCCCATGGTCGGCGTGCCGGCTTTCTTCTGGTGCGCCGCGGGCCCTTCTTCTCTTATGTATTGCCCAATCTGGAACTCGCGAAGCTGACGAATGATCGCCGGCCCAACGACCATGCCCATGAAGAGAGCGGTGAGGCTCGCAAACGCCGTCCGGAACGTAATGTAACTGAAGATGCGAAACGGAGGAAAAAACGTGTGCAGCTTCTGATAAAGGAGCCAGTAAAGCAATCTTCCTCCGAAAAAATTCGCGCTCGGGACTATTTCGACCTAAGCAGCCCGAATCGAAACGCCCATCTTCGTCCGGAACAGGCCCGGAGGGCCGAAATGTGACAGCCCAGGACGAAGTCCTGGGAAAGCAACCCGATCGCAATCGAGTGCCGGAGGCACGACACCTCCTCGGATGCCGTCCCTCCGGGACTCTGATTTTTTAAAGACACATACCCAGGACTTCGTCCTGGGCTTTCACATTACGTGCCTCCGGCACTAAGACGGACGCAAGGTCTCTACTTCATTTTGTCGCCACGCCAAGCCGTTCATTCAACCGCTCTAACGCGCGCTCCAACTTCACGCCGCGAGACGCTTTCAACAAAACCACATCACCGGACTTGAGATTCTCCGCGAGCCAGTCCCCTGCTTGTTCAGGCTCGGGAACGAACTTTGCGAAGACACCTCCGGCTGCCGCTCCCTCCACTATAAAGCTCGCAGCGCCACGCACTCCCAGGAGAATGTCGATTTTGCGTTGAGCAATGTGATTCCCGCTTTGGCGGTGAAGATCGGGAGCGGCTGACCCCAGTTCGAGCATCTCGCCTGCGACGACAATTCGCCGCTTCGCTGGCGAGGCTGCCAGCACATCGACCATCGCCTCCAGCGCCTTAGGATTTGAGTTGTAGCAATCATTAATGACAGTCGCGCCGTTGATCTGAAGAACCTGCCCGCGTTTATCAGGAGCCTTCAAGGAAGCTAAAGAAGCGGCGGCTTCGGATGGAGTGACTCCTGCCTCAAGCGCCACGGCGACTCCGGCGAGCGCGTTGGACACGTTGTGGCTTCCCAGCAAAGGCAACTCAGCCGGAGTGATTACCCCGCCGGCATGCAACTGAAATCGCGAGCCGCGCGGCCCAAGATCTTCCACTGATTTCGCCGACACATCCGCCGCGTGTGAGATGCCAAACAGAACTACCTTCCCACGAAAGTCGCGCCCGAATTGGGAAACATAAGGATCGTCGGCATTCAGGAATGCCACGCCGGATGGCGGAACTGACGCAATCAACTCATATTTGGCGCGCGCAATTCCTGCGATGCCTTCGGGAAAAAATTCGAGATGCACCGGTGCAACCGACGTAACTACGCCCCAATCCGGCTTCGCGATCTCACAGAGAGCAGTGATCTCGCCTGCGTGGGACATTCCCATTTCGATCACCGCGATGTCGTGCTCAGATTCGAGCTTGAGCAACTGCAGCGGTAGTCCGAAATGGTTATTGAGATTGCCTTGTGACTTGAGCACACGAAAGCGTGTCGAGAGCACATGAGCAATCACATCTTTGGTCGTGGTCTTGCCGGCCGATCCTGTGACTCCGACCAGCCGCTTGCCCCACAGCCTGCGCACCGCTGCGCCTAAACGCTGGAGAGCGACGAGCGTGTCCTTCACGATGAGGACCTTGCCCGACGCTGCAAATCGCTCAGCCTGATCGATCGCGATTACCGCTCCCGACGCCCCCGCCTGCAGGGCCTTCTCGACATAATCATGTCCGTCGAGCCGCTCGCCGCGCACAGCGAAAAACAGATCTCCAGGCTGGAGCGTGCGCGAATCGATCGAATAGCCGCCGGCGATCGGCTCCCCATCGAACTTGCCTGAGGCTTGCACGAATTCGGCAACGCGCCACAGCGGAAGCTTCATGCGACCGGAGCTCCTTCGCGAACAGCTTGATAGCCCGCATGCGCCAGCGCCTCGCGCGCGACCTGCACATCGTCGAATGGGAATGTTCCTTCGCGAGTAATTTGATATTTCTCGTGGCCTTTGCCGGCGACTAGCACAATGTCGCCTGATCGAGCTTCGCTGATCGTGATCGCGATTGCTTTGCGCCGATCCGGCTCGACAACATGACGGCTGCCGGTCTGTTCCAATCCGGGAAGAGCGTCGGCGATGATCGCGTGCGGATCTTCGCTTCGCGGATTATCAGAGGTAAGCACCACGAAATCGCTTCCCTCCCCTGCAGCGCGCGCCATCAGCGGACGCTTCGTGCGATCGCGATCGCCGCCGCAACCGAAGAGCGTAATAATTCGGCCTCCAGACTTCTGCTGCGCCAAGAGCTGGCGCGCGATGCGTGTGAGATTGCGGAGAGCGTCGTCGGTATGAGCGTAATCAACAACGACGATAAAAGGCTGCCCGCAATCGACACGCTCGAATCTGCCTGGCACTCGCGTGAAGCTGGCGATTGCATCGCGAATCTGATCGAGGGCGCATCCGCGTGCGTAGGCCGCTGCAGAAGCCGCGAGCACGTTGTAAACATTGATCTCACCGATCAAGCGAGACTCGCAGCCGATGATCTCGTCGCCGAGATGCACCTCAAAGCGCGTCCCAGTTGAGGAATACACGATGTCCTCGACTGTAACGCGCGCGCCATGCAATCCGTAGCCAATCACTTCGGAACCGCTCTCCTGCGCGATCTCCCGCAGCTTGATTCCGTACTCATCATCTTCATTTATGACCGCCACTGAAGGCGGTGCAGCGCCATCGCCCTGGAACAACTTGGCTTTCGCGCCGAAGTACGCTTCCATGCTCTGGTGATAGTCGAGGTGATCGCGCGTGAGATTCGTAAATACGGCGACGTCATAGTGCAGACCGTACACGCGTCCCTGCTCCAGCGCGTGCGAGGAGACCTCCATGACGGCTTCCGTTGCGCCCGCCTGCACAGCTTCGGCAAGGGTCGCGTTCAGCTCCAGCGATTCCGGAGTAGTATGCGGAGCGGGCAGCACGCGTCCGGCAACGTGATACTCGAT
>CAYNPS010000050.1:0-25426 GCA_964399125.1 uncultured Terriglobales bacterium | reverse complement strand
TGTTCGTGCGCCCGGCTGCGGCGGGCTTCGCCCGCCGCAGCCGAGAGTGGTTTCTCGCTGTCCGTTATGGTTCGAATTCTTGATCCATGTATTCGATATCTGTATCAAGCACTGTCATTGCCTCAGACGGTCGAGCATTCGCTGCACATCGGCAAATTTCGCCGTTGACCGCTCGCCATTTTCAATTAGCAGTTGCCGACAGTGCGACGCTGCTCGAACAGCCTCAGCGCGATTGCCCGCTCGCTCCTCGGATTCGGCCAACTCAAACCACAGCGGCTCACTGTTTTGCTCAATTTTGACAGCCCAACGCAGTACATCAAGCGCTTCGTCGAGACGGTTAAGGCAGGCCAGCGAACGTGCTTTGTAGAAGCTGGCCCGCGCGCGCTCGCAACGCGCTTCGATACAGACCTCGCAATGCCGAATTGCATCCGCAAACTGTCCTGTCTCGACCAGCAGCCTAGCAAGGTGGAGGTGAGCGACACCATTGCTCGGATCGACCGCAACAACCTCGTTGTACGTGGCTATGGCTGCCTCGTTCAACCGCAAGCCGTCGTAAACCAAGGCCAGGTTGAAGCGTGCATTGCAATCGTGCGGGTCTGCCTTAATTAGGCTTTCGAGTATGCTCTTTGCTGGCCGCAGCGCGCCTTTTTTCGCCATCAATGCTGCGGCGTTGCCGGCGTTGAGCTTCAACGACTGCTTCTTCGGACGCAATGACAGCGCGCGGACGAAGCACTCCGCTGACTCCTCGCATTTATCGACTTCCATCAATTGCCAGGCGAGCTGCATGAGTGCGCCGGTGTTGTATGGGTCACAAAGCACCGCAGACTGAAACGCATCTATCGACTGCTGTCTTTCTCCAATTTTCCAGAAGGCAACACCCAGATTGTTCCATGCATGCGAGTTCGTGCTGTCGCGCTTCAACGATTCGACGGCAGCAGCTATCGCATTCCTTGCGTCTCCTGCTTCCAAGAAAAACCGGCTCGCTTCCGTCCATCCATATGCGCGATCTGGATACTGGCTGGTGTATTCACGTATTGCAGCCAACGCACGGTCGGGCCTACCAAGAGCAGCGAATGACTGCGCCTTCGCGTACAGTGCTTCATCCTCATGACCGTGAACGGAGGGCGCGTTCGGGACGGGTATCTTTGATTCGTTGGCAACCCGCTGAATGAGCATACGAAGGTCACTAGCTGACAGGCGCTTCGAAGGGTGCTTAGCCATGCAGCGAAGCACAACGTCTGCGAGTTCACCGGGAGCCCGAAGTGCTTCTTGCTCCAGGTGCATTCGGCCGATGGCGACGGGCGCATTGACGCGGAGTTCGGGAAGGCGATACGGATAGGCACCGCCTGTGATTAGCTGAAAAAGCACAATTCCGAATGCGTAAATGTCAGCACGAGAGTCCACCATCTCCGGACGCGCAAACTGCTCTGGTGCCATGTAGAGCAGAGTGCCGCCGCCAATTTCTCTTTCATGAGCGGTGAGGTCGGCAAGACCGAAGTCGGTGATTCTCAGTTCATAACCGCTCCCAACCATCAAATTGTCTGGTTTGATGTCTCGGTGAGCTCGCATGCCTTTCTCGATGGCGTATTGCAGTCCATCACAGAACTGAATCGCCCATCTGCAAATCACCGGTAGTGGTAGCGGCCCGTCAGCAATGTAGTGGGCCAACGTGGAGCGGCCCTCGGCATCAGGGCAGATGAACTCTGCGGCCACGAATAACTGATTGTCCAGCTCGCGAACCCAAAGAGCGGGCACGATGTACGGATGAAAACCTAGCGAGACCCAGACTTCTGCTTCTCGCACCAAGTGCGCGCGCCGACCGGCGTCCTGTGCGCCTTGGATAGTCTTTAAGACGAATGGCGCAGGCGCGTCCTTTTCTTCGACTAAATAGACAACCCCCTGCCCAGATCTCCCGGCGCCCCCAAAAACATTAAGAACGTGGTATTCGCCGGCAATCCAATCACCCTGTTTGTATTGCCGTTGGGCCTCGCCGAATTGGGGCGAAGTGCTCATAAGAGATACCTTCGAGTCAGAAATGTGCGCAGCGCAAATATACGTCGCATCCAGTACTCCTGAAAACGGGCTCCGGTTCCTATCCAGGCCGGCTGCGGCGGGCTTTCGCCCGCCGCAGCCGGAAGTGTCTTCTGGTTCGGCTTGTTGTTCGCCGCTGCGCTACGCTGATTCAATTTGTGAATCGATCTCGGTTGTCGCCGTAGCCGAGCCGGTCTCAGTCGGGCCCTGCTCTAGCGTTTCGCCTTCTTCTTCTGACCGCTTCGGCTGCTTGGTCTTGACTTCAAACACGACGTTCGGCAACGACTCGATGATCTGCTTCGGAATTAGCGCCTCCGCCGTGAAAATCAAGACGCTCAGTTCGGCAGGGCCATGCTTTCCCGCTATGATGATTCGTCGTACACACTGCCCATCTTCATCTGCTTCAACGAGTTTTGATTGAACCAGCAGATCGTAGAGGCGGAAGTTCGAAGGTAGCCTGATGTTCTCGCGCTTCAGGAAGTCACGAGCCATCAGGACTGACGTCGGCACCACCACGGCAGCCCTGTTGCCCATCACGTAGATCGGCGCGCAGAACGAATTAACTTGCAACTCGCCACTCTCGATCAGCGCTTTTAGTGCACGAACGAATTGGTTGACCTTGCTGTCAGATCGCTTCAGCATCCAGTCCGGTGCTGCCTCGCCAACGTTCTCTTGGTCAAGCCTGGCGAGAGTTCGGGCAAGAGGCGTCGATTGGTCAACTTTGGTCCCCTTGTGCGTGCCATTCACTGCACGGAGGAGCTGCGCAAGCCCATCGCGGCCAAGATAATCAACATCCTCTGCTGTCAGTAGATGATGTATGAGCAGCGGGGAGAACAAGGCATGACGGCCACGCTCTCGGTCGGTGCGCCACCCGAAAACGGGTTCCGATTTGGCATCGCGACAGAACTTGCGATAGGTCTCTTTGAATGGGCACCAGTACCGCTCCATGTCACGGACATCCATCTCCATGAGCTTGCCGAGGTCATGGCACAGTCCGGCCAGGAAGCAGACAAATTGCCAGACCGGACGGAACATGCTTGTCGCCGAGTCACAGTCATCAGAACCGGTTTCCCCAGCCCTACTCTCAAAGTCGTCCAGCATCTTGAGGGTGACTTCGAGCGAGTGCCGCAGCAGACCGTACGGCTCGCTGTGATGGTGATTTGCGCTTGCGGGCAAGTCGCCGACAAGATCACGCAGCTGCGAAATGACGGCCATGCCCACGTAGAAGTTGTCGTGCTTCGACAGGCGACACAGGATCTGTCGGATCAAGTCTTCGCTCAACGGATCGACTAACGGATCTGGTTCCGGGGATGTTTGCAACATCCCCGGAACTGTCCCCGAAAGCTGCCCCTGAGGGTGTGCCGGTAAAGGAAGGGAAGGGTTTGAATTTTCGCGGAAAATCTGGCGACAAATCTGTCGCCAGATTTTCCGCGAGACGGCAACTGCGGCTTCTACCATGACATGTCTCCTTTTTCGGCTGAAACGCCGGTATTCGTGTGGATTGTGCCGTTGTGGGTCACATGTTTTGGCTCTTGTGCCGAACGCCGATTGGCTTCGACAAAGTGATGCTTTGTCCACAGCTCTCGCAGTTGTCGGTTATTTGGAAACAGGCGGACGACGGGGGTCGCCCGGCGGACGCGGTAGAACTTGAGCGCCGCGTGAAGTGATATGTCAGGCACGAGTCGTTGCAGCCTCGGTCGCTTAAGCGAGCGGCTGAATAGCCGGTATCGGTGCTCTGATCCGACAACAACCAGGAGTTCCAGCTCGTTCTGAATGAATCTGAGGCTCGGTGCGAATCGTTGTATCAAACCGGAGAGCTGGCGAGACGAACTCCGGCCGCAGTCGTCAACAAGCGCGACTGCGAGATTTCCTGATGGGTATTCGAGCACGATGTCTTGCCAGAGGTATGGCTTGCTGCCGCGCTGCGGCAGCAAGCCGGGATCAAAGCCGAACCCGCAGAACTTGGAAATCTTCTGCTGGTGATCAAACACAAATTCCACGGGCCAGCGGGTCGCCTCCAAATAGAAGTTGACTGTCAGAAGCCGGGTGCGGATCGTTTCCGCCACGTGCTCCCGCCTTGCAGACAAGTCAGCACCGATCAGCCGGGTCACTGACTTCGTAATCTGGTACACCGCGGGATATGTCGCAATCCGTTTGATAAAGCCCGCGGACTCCAGATCCTTCAACTCGTTGTGAACCCTGGCTGTCGAATTTCTGATACCAAGCAATTGTGCTTGTTCGGCACTGACGTAGCCGCCGAGCGAAGCCACTGTTGTCAAGAAACCACGAGACCGGTCGTCGAGAACACTGGCGCGGTCGCGAAAACGGAACATGTCCATTCAATCTCCTCTCATCACAAAATTTGAAGTGGATGGGCGGCAGTGGAATGAACAGAGTTTTTGCGCTGAAAATTTGGTGGGTCTAACGCGAGTGGCTAAAGCTTTGGGTTGCGAGAGGCTCTGGCTCGCTTTTTTGGATTCTGCGTATCAGTGGGTCAGTTGGGCCATGCGCCGCCCGAATCGGGACAGGTTGAGCGGGTGCTGTTTTTACACTTGTCTCCTGACTATATAAGACCTCTTTCTCGGCCGGTTTTTTACAGACAGGGTCCGAAATTTTACCCGTCGTTTTCAAGTAGTTTCGCAATCGTTCCCGCGATCGGTGCAGCCGTACACCCGCGTTTGAGTATGACAAGCCGAGCCGATCAGCAATCTCAGCCAGGTCGTACCCCTCCATCGACAGGTGCAGCATTTCGCGGTCACTCTGATCCAGTTGATTCATAAACTCATCCAGTATCTCCTGCGCGATGACCACGTCTTCAGGTGTTTCCTCCGAGACTCGGCTGTCCGCCAGCTCACCCTGCTCCGAAGATTGGCCGACCGACTTCAGCATGTCGAGCGCTGCATTCCGACAGACAGCTCTCAGGTAACGCAAGAAAGCGTCGACCTCTTGCAAATCTGCGAATTTGCAATAACGGAAGATGCGGAGATACGCTTCCTGCGCGACATCATCCGCAAGTTCGTCCTGATCACGCAGTACGCGCTTAGCTGCGTCGACTGCCGGACTCCGAGTTTGTTCGTAGAGAACTCGCCAAGCGTCCTCATCGGTCCGATTAACCGACAAGCTCTTAAGCGCATTCTCCAATTGAAGTCTGCTCGAGTCGTTCATTGCTAAAACTTTGGAGCGGATAACAGTTCAGAAGAACAGCCTGCCTTGGGTTCATCATCTCGGTTCCGGCTTGGTCCTACGCGGCTTGACTACGCCAATCGGCATAACGCCAAACAGCGTAAGAATGGTGATCCGTGCCTCCGCAGAGAACGAAAATTAGCCCTACCTCCATGAGGCATTTTGTGGACTAAATCTCACCAAAAATTTTTGTGGATTGACTCGGTGTGGACGTTTGTGGGTGGTGGACCTCGCCCTACGACCTAGGCGTCGGCCGAGAGCTTAGAAAATATCCTACATCTATATAGAGGCCTTTTTTCGACAAAACCTCAAAGGCAAAATGAAATTATTTTTGCGCGATTTGAGGCCGCATTTCTGCAACCGGCTCTTCACAAGACCCACGCCTCCCTCGTTAGCGCGTCATTTGGCTAGGAAATCGCGCAAGGAGCTTTATGACGCGTTTTGCCCGCTGTCGAACTCCGAAATCTGCTGGAACTCGTCGAGGCACTTAATCCAGCGCGGAAACAGCCCTGTTGGATTACGCGACGGCTGGTGGAGACCGATCAAAGGTGGATGCGGGTTTAGGACACTGGCATTTTGTATACCGTGGGTTTGCAAAGATGCGAATTTGTAAACTCCCCTATGGTTTAAACTTATGATATTTTGTCAACCGTGGGTATACAAAACAAAGAAAAGTTAAACTGGCTACAACGCTCGCTTCCAGAGGGCCTCGTCGCCGATTCCTCCTGGTTCGAAAGCCATGGGTATTCAAGGAGCCTGCGCAACAAATATGTTGCGCACGGCTGGTTAGAGCAAGTGGCTAGGGCCGTCTACCGTCGTCCGGCACCGAAAATGCCAGGTGAACCTGGCCAGCAGACCCTCCGCTGGGAGCCCGTCGTGATATCACTACAAACCCTGCTCGGCTATGCGTACACAGTCGGTGGGCGGACAGCGCTCGAACTTCAGGGCTTCGCGCACTATCTCTCCTCGGGACGCTCTCGCGAAGTTCATTTGTACGGTACCGGTAGGCCGCCAGGCTGGATGTTTAAGCTGAAGCTCGATAGCCGGTTCGTTTTTCACAACGCGGAAAAGCTCTTCAAGAAAACCGGCAGCGCACACGAGCTTCAGCAGAGCAGCACGGCGCCGCAGCCATGGGGACAATGGGAATGGCCGCTGACGATGTCCACGCCTGAGCTCGCGATTCTCGAATTGCTGGACGAACTGCCCGAACACGAGACATTTCACCAGGCCGACGTGCTGATGGAAGGACTGCGTAACCTAAGTCCGCGCCGTCTTCAAATGCTCCTGGTTGCTTGCCGCAGCGTGAAAGTGAAGCGATTGTTCCTGTGGTTTGCCGAGCGGCACCAGCACGCCTGGTTGAAAAAGCTGGATCGGGGGAGTATCGACCTCGGCCGCGGAAAGCGAATGCTTGTGCGCGGCGGCAAACTCGATACCAAGTTCAATATCACGGTTCCGGAGTCGCTCGATGCCGCTGGATGAGGCATACCGCAGACAGGTGGCACTCTTGTTGAGGGTTGTCCCCCTTGTCGCGTCAGAAACAATTTTCGCCCTGAAAGGTGGGACGGCGATAAATCTGTTCCTGCGCGACATGCCACGCCTTTCAGTCGACCTCGATCTCACGTACGTTCCCGTCAAGGACCGCGCATCGTCGCTCAAAGACATCGATGCGGCCATGCGTCGGATCGCGAAAAAAATCGAGAGCGGTGTGCCTGGTGCACGGGTAAACGCGAGCGCGCCGAAAGGAGAGAACGGCATAACCAAGCTGGTGGTGCGCGCAGATAACGCGCACATCAAGATCGAGGTGACGCCGGTGCTGCGCGGCTGCGTGTATGAGCCTGCTGTGCGGGCCGTATCAGCGCGCGTCGAAGCAGAATTCGGATTCGCCGAAATGCCTATCGTCAGTTTTGCGGACTTGTACGCAGGCAAAATTGTCGCCGCTCTCGACCGCCAGCATCCGCGCGATCTGTTCGATGTGCGCGATCTGCTCGCGCAGGAGCGTATCGACGAGAAGCTTCGCAAGGCTTTCGTCGTGTATGTCATCAGCCATGATCGCCCGATGGCGGAGGTGCTGGCGTCGGCTCGGCGGGAGATTGGAGGCTCCTCGCGGCAAGGGCAAGGTATGCGATCGCGACAAGAGTAAAGAAAAAAAGGAAAAAGGGCGAACCTTGCACATATAAATCTCGCGCTTCTTCGACAGCCCATTCCTGGTGTGGTTTAACCCAAAGATTACCAGCGTGTCGAAGCCGAGCGCGTTGCCCCTGGGCACTGTCGTTTCCGATTTCGGGAACTTCAATCTTAGCAACACAAAACTGGCGGATTTGGTTCAAGGAATCGAATTTGAAGGAGGAGGAGAGTTTCAATGAATACCGGCGCGGGACGGAAGTAGCAATTCCTGGACTTTTGGAGAATACAGAAGTCCGAACGGGCCTTTCATTGATACTTGGCGGTGGGGCTGCAACGCCCCTGTCCACAAGCAACGCGATTATATTCTCACAGCGAAATCAAACCATCGATGACCGATACCCTAACATTCCGGCGCTGAACACCAGCGCGGCTGGTAAAACTACCCAGAACCCTAATGGCACGCTTTATGATGTAATCGCGTTTATTCCGCAGGACCGCAGCCGGTTTTACCGTGACTACTTTGCCGGACTACGACTGAAGTTTTATTACTACTGTCGGCCGGGTGATAAGCAAGATAAGAGTCCTTCGACTGAGGGCGGCAAAGCATGTCAGAACCATCCCGATTCCGTGCTTCCGGCTTTTCCTGGGATCTTCGACATCACAGTTGGGCAGAACGAGTTTGTGACCCATGGCCACCTGAGCGGCTATGTCGTAAAGCTGGATGCATCGTTTCCACTGCCAATCAATAATGTGCCCATATACATTTTCGGCAGCGTTGGAATGCACGCCGCAGCAAACCGGAACTCCGAAGCTCTCGTGCTTACTGCTCCGTCGTCCACCAAGGTCATAACCGATCCGGACGTGTTTCCTCTATCGGTTACGTCCCTGGACAATGATGTGTACACCCTTGGAGTCGGCATCGATCTCTCCCATCTGACTTCAATTGGAAAGTGGATCAAAGATAGAGTCGCCCAACAACAACCCGCTGCCGGACACGGGGCTGCGCCATCGAGTACAACGACTAACCGACTCCGAGCGCCAAGCCATCAAGCACGACTGCACCGAGTACATCGACGCTGACGACAACGACGCCAAAAGCATCTTGACGCTGCAGGATGAGCGGCCCGAATATTGTTGGCACTTGCCTGTTAACTACGCATTGAGCAGAATCCTTTCGTGGCCACTGTCGTCATCCTGAACTCCGTCTCTCCTTCCAAGCTCGCTGATGGACTCGAAGTGTTTGGGCATCGAGTTTGGGAGGCGCTGGCAGTCAGCGAAGTGCTCTTCCTCTGCGAGCAGCATTCCATTGACGCAGTGATAATTGCCGCAGATGTGGAGCACCGGGAAATGATTGAGAAGCAATTGCCCGGAATCGTAATGCGTCTGCAAAAGAACGCAGATGCAGCATATCTGGATAGCGAACCATCGCTGTTATTCCCGAGAAGTGATGTGCAATCCATTGAGAAAAACTGTTGCGAGGCGAACGACCAAAAACGGAAAAGCAAACTCGCAGCCGGTCTCGCCAGATGGAGTACTGAAAGGTTGACGCTTCACTAACTCTTGCCGCTAGTGTGTCCTTTGTAACCATTCCCCGATTATTAGAATTCTCTAATCTTTCTAAGGTGTGAGACGCGATCACGAAGCCTGCCCACCATTGTCCTTGAAAGCCCCAGCGGCGTTCCACATAGGGAACAGCTCTGCATCAAGTTGGTATCCGAATTCCACTCCTCGGCATTCACGGCTATTTACTAGTTCCTAAATAGGAATGCAAGTAGCTGAATTTCAAGGAAGAGCATTTTGGAACCAGAGTTGCTGAATTCCGACGACGTAAGATCGGGCCCCGCACTTCCGCAAAAATCCTGGGAGTACTTCAACGGTATCGAGGCCGAACCTGGTCTCGCCAGATATCTGAGTCTGCTCCTTCGATCCTCACTTGCCGCCTCAGGAGGAGCTATGTTCCTACGTCCGTCAGCGTTTCGTGCATCTGCCATTGTTACCTTGCTGCTGCTCACTGCGTATAGCGCGTTCTCACTCCCTAAAGACTCCCAAACGACGCAGATACTTGAAGCGACAATAAACGCATCCGGCGGAATATCTGCGATTCAGTCACTCAAGACCCTGCGCACAAGTGGAGAGATTTCCTACAACTGGGGCCTATCCCCCCTCAGTGGTACTGCAACGATCAGTTTGATGGGAACGACCGCTTGTAGGTTCGAGATGAATGTTCCCGAGCACGAACGTTCATGGTATGCGGTGGGCCGTAAGGGCAAGATCAGGGAGAACGGAAAAACTAAGGCTCTACCGCTCCACGCAACAGTCGGCTGTGCGAATTTTGCAGTCCCGATTCTTACGCTTGCGACGGCAACTTACGCCGCCAATTATGACGTTTCCTTTGTAGGCACAGAAAATGACGGAGGTCGGACTCTCTTGCACATTCGCGTGGAAAAACATCCTGGGTCGGAGTCTGAATCAGAGGACGACAAGTGGATCGACTCATTGGAAAACACGGAGTACTACATCGCCCAACAAAGTATGTTGATCGTAAAGATCAGTAATATCATTCATCCGCTTGAGAACCAAAGCATCGACCAGCACCACGCGATCGATTTTTCTGAATTCCATCCTGTAAACGGAGTCCAGATACCTTACTCAATTGTAGAGCATGTTGAGAACGCCCAAGTCTGGTCGCTCCATCTGAGTGAAGCCGTGCTCAACGAGAACTTTAGTAAAGCCGACCTTGAATTCTAAACGTTAGACGCCCCTAGAGGATTACGCCATGCTAAATCGTTTCTGCCTATGCTCTTCGTTTATTCGTGTAGCGGTCGTAGCCGCTTATGCGGTCCTGGCGGGACAATGTGCCGCACAAAGCTATATCTACGCACCCGGCTCCCCTACATTTAGCACTGCATATCCGGTCGATGGCGGATTTATAAATGTGGCCAACGGCAACCTTCATCTGGAGATTCCGATCGCTTCACCACCGCAACGTGGGTCGCTCGTCGCGGTTGAAAAGCTGACTTATGATAGTCGGATTTGGCAACCGGTTGGAGGAGTCTGGCAGCCCACGAACATACCCGGTTCCATGCTGGGTTGGCGATTCGAAAGCCCTGTTAAGGCTGGCGTAAGCAATATACCCGCCACCACCGCGTGTGACACTCGGTCCGGCTCTGCGACGAACTACTCCGACTGGTCGTGGACGGCCCCTGATGGTACCGTGCGAACATTTAGCTCGATACAAACAGAGCGGGATCCAAACAATTGCGAGGGTGGCACGATCTCGTCTGCCGATGCTGCCGCCGATGATTCGTCAGGGTACCACATGTACGTGACGAACATTACCAGTGCAAAAGTGCTAGCCCCAGACGGTACGCAGGTATATCCGACGGTGATGGATACAAATGGAAATAGCTTTTCAAGTGATGGAAACGGCAACTTGGTAGACACCCTTGGCCGCACACCAGTCGCACATTCCACGGGCACAAATCAAGATTTCTACGATGTCTTGGGCTCGGATGGGAGCACCCACCGAATTACCGTCACGTACGCACTTCAGACTGCTACCAGTGCGTTCTCGCAATATACCAATCAAAGTATTAGTCAAAACGCGATTACAAGAATCGATCTACCCGACGGATCTTATTACGCATTCTCCTATGATTCTTGGGGAGAACTGAGCAACATCACGTTTCCTACAGGAGGAGGATTCGAATACTTTTATCAAACGTTCACTGATGCCTTCGGACTTCAGAATAGGTGGATTTCAGAGGCGAATGGCGCAGGTGGTCAGTCGTATTTTGCACAACAGGTATTAGCAACAAGCACGTGTCAGGCACTGCAGAGTGGAACAGTGACTGGCTGTCAGCAGGTCACAGTCACAAAGCCGATGAATGACACAGTTCAATATATATTTTCATTAAATGGTGGCGCATGGAACTCGCAAGCAACCTACCTCAATCCCGATGGTACGACAGCGGCCATCGTCACGAACACTTACGATCTTTCAAATACTTGCGTGTGCGGCTCAGCAGGATATGTCAGAAACTTAACCTCAAAGACGCAGATGCCTACCGTCAACAATCAATCACTGTACAAGCAGACAGTCTACAACTACGACTCCATCTATAACGGCAACATCACGGCTGTAAAAGAGTGGAACTTTACTACTGGTAGCTTCGCCCCTGCGCCCGACCGCGAAACCGATATTAGTTATGCTACGAGTGCACCATACGTAAGCGCAAACATGATTAACCGACCGACTCAGATAACGATCGTTTCAGGTGGAGCTACCGTAGCGCAAACAATATATGTCCTAGACACAGCGACGCCGCTTCAGCAGCTGACTGGGATTACGCATCATGATGACACAGCATATGGGACGAACAATACGACGAGAGGAAATATTACGCAGATACAACAATTGATTTCCGGATCGACATATTGGAATACTACGCTGACTTATGATATGACTGGCCAAATTCGTCAGTCTAAGGACAACAACAATAACGCTATATTCTTCGATTACGCCGACAGCTACTTCAATGACAACGGAGGTAACCCACCGGTCAGCGCGACGCCTCCGAATGGACCAACAAATGCCTATGTGACTACAGTAACGATGCCTCTGATCGGGGCTCAGTCCCAACACTATTACTTTGGTTCTGGAAAGATTGCCTACACCACCGACCAGAATGGCGCTACGAGCTACGCTCATTACCAAGATCCCCTCGACCGGGGCACATTGACCATCGACGCGATTGGCGGGTGGGTCCTCCGATCCTACGCCTCAGAAACACAGCAGGACATTTACACGGGAATCACATCGGTAACCCCTTCAACGGGCTGCACTAGCTGCCGTCATGACCGAGTGACGCTTGATGGGTGGGGAAGACCGACTATGACCGCAATTATAAGCGATCCGGATAATGAGATCGATCAGGTCACGTCCTACGATGGTGATGGAAGAGTCGGAGGTGTAACTAATCCCTACCGATCCACATTTGAATCAACCTACGGTGAGACGGACTTCTTCTATGACGGATTGGACCGGCTTTACGACACGCGTAGGCAGGACGGAACCAATCACGTGAGAAGTGCCTATGGCGCTGCGCTTGCAGCATCGACTACATCTATATGTGGAGTAACCGCCTTCCCAAGCACAACGACTGACGAAGTGGGCAACACGCACCTTTATTGGACTGACGGCTTTGGACGTTTGGTGGAAGTTGACGAGCCCGATTCAAGCCAGAACTTCAGCATTGCCACGTGTTATCAATATGATCCTTTAAACAACCTAAAGCAGATTGTGCAGCGGGGTGGAGACACTATCAGCAGTAATTGGCGGAACAGCTCATTTACGTACGACGATTTGTCGAGAGTCATCCAGCAGATCACTCCCGAAGCAGGATCTACTACGTATTCCTACACAAATAATGGAAATCCCTGTAGTGGAGATCCTGGGCTACCTTGTAGTCGCACGGATGCCAGAGCTGTTACTACCACGTATTCGTATGACGCCTTGAATCGTCTAACGGGTAAATCATACAGCCAGACTACTCCCGCTACACCGGCGGTGACGTTCTACTACGATCAAACAGCATACAATGGTTTAACTATCGCGAATGGGAAAGGGCGTCGCACTGGAATGATCGACGGTTCAGGGCAAACGGCCTTTACCTATGATGGTGTGGGTAATATAAAGGCTAAGCGTCAGACCATTGCTCCGACAGGCTCGAGTCTGGCCAGCATGACTGAGACAATAAACTACAACTACAATTATGACAGCTCCATCAGTCTGCTGACGTACCCCACTGGCCGACAAGTGAATTTTACATACAATAATTCTCAGCGTCTGTTATCGATGGTCGATAACACCAGTGTATACCGTAATTTTGTAACTAATGCTCATTACTTCCCGGACGGGCAAGTCAGCACTGCAGCCCACGGTGCCGGTATTAATGAGAGCAACAGCTACAATAATAGGCTCGAAGTACAGTCGCTGTCATCCACTTCCAGCAATCAGACGCTAGCTAGTTTTGGGTTTACTTACGATCGGGGCGGTGGTCTTAACAATGGTAGTATTGTAAATATGTCAAACGCCGTAGGCGCTCGCAATCCAAATAACAACAGGAACCTGACCTTTACATATGACCAATTGAACAGGTTGCGCACGGCTGGCACAGTCGCAGGCGCAGGAACGCCTTGGAGCACGACATACACTTATGACAATTGGGGAAACCTGCTTCAGAAAGCAACTACGGGGCCAGGTGAGCCATCAGTCGGTCTCTTTACAGCTGATGTCAGCAACCGCGTCAATCCCACCGCCTATGGCTATGATGCCGCTGGGAATCTAACCTTCGACGGAAAGGATTACCTCAATTTCGACGCTGAGAACCAGATTCATCCCGTCTCCGGCCTGCAGTACTACTATGATGGCGATGGTCATCGGGTGGCGAAGAGCGATGGTAGCCGCTACTGGTACGATGACGATTTCAACGTGCTTTCGACTGCGGACAGCAGCAATACGCTAAAGCGAGACTATGTGTATTTCAACGGTCAAAAGCTTGGATGGGTGACGGTTTCGAGCGGCGATGCTCACTATTACGTCAATGATCACCTCGGCTCCCCACACGTAATTGCAAATGGCGATGGAACCTTCGTGAGCTGGGAAGCGGACTACTTTCCGTATGGTGGTTTGAATCTTATCAGCAACGCCGACAATTTATCGGTGTCTTATGAATTTACCGGATATGAACATGATCCGGAAACCGGTAATTACTACGCCGAGTACCGGGAACAATCGCCTGTGCTTGGCAGATTCTTCAGTCCAGATCCTTACGGCGGCAGTGTTGATTTGAGCAATCCACAGTCGCTGAACCGGTACGCTTATACGCAAAACGACCCGATAAATGCTTACGATCCTAACGGCTTGGACTGCATCTTGACAGACGGAGGAATCATATTTGATTTCGAATGGGGTCCGCTCGTGGATCCAGTAGAGGCCTGCAGAGAATGGAACGGAACGTACGAACCGCCAGTGAACAGCTCAACAACCAACGGAGATTCCGATCCGGTTGATCCTGAACCTTTTCCTGTCAATCAAGTTCCATCCTCTGATGGCGGCGGAGGTTCCGGAGGTGATGGCGGGGGGGCTGGAGGAAGTGCTGGAGGCAACGGCAGCGTGCAACTGACCGAGACACCAATAACCGAAATTGTGCCCAATAATCCGTGCCAATTTGCTGGCTCTAATCCCGATCCGAGTTCTTGGGCAACGCTAGGACATAGCACCAGGAACAATCTATTTACGACGACTTTCGATGGCTTCGTGGGATTTAAGAAAGGTGGTTATCTGGACGGACAACCACAAGCAACTGGGAACGCATATGAAAGGGCGGCTTACGGAAATTATGTGTTTGGCGCGTACATGTCTGCTGCAGGATTTCCATTGTCGGTTGCACTGGACTTAGCGAATATTGCAGCAGCCAGGAGCAAGAGAGCTAATCCTTCTCAGTATAGAGGTCGAAGTATGGACAAGAAGTATCACTCATTGCCACCGGCAAACGTTGCCAATATCACATTAGGATATGCTGCGCAGCGTAGCGGGAAGTTATGTCACAAATGATGCTGAATCGAATGAGAAAGGAGCAAAAATCCTGCACGCACTCACTGACTTGCGCACTCGTTGTTCCTGTGATCTGTTGCGTAACTTTAGGATTGACCAGTTGCTTCGCGCCGCAGCGGACGAAGCTTGGCGAAAGTCGGTCTCCCGATGGAAAGATTATCGCGAGCGTGTACCGAGATGAGCCCAGTGGGATCGGGACTGGAGAAATTGACACAATCGTTGAGTTGAATTGGACAACGGGCAAACAGCCGCCGACGACGGTGCTTGCTTTTGACGATGGACTGGATGTACCCGAGGGCGATAAGAGTGTCGGAATGGACTGGAAAACACCAACTCAGCTTGAGCTTACATATAAAGGTCCTCGGCACATAAGTTTTCAGGCTTTGAGGTGGCACGGTGTAGAGATTGCGGTTAGAGACCGTTCACCGGCAGGACCAAAGAATCCAAGCTAATCGACACGCTCTGGAATGATCGCACGCATTCGGCAGCCGAAAGCTTCACACGTGGCCATATCGACGAACACGAGCAGCTGCCCAAATCGAAACGCAGTGAGCAGCCTCATTACTCCAACCGCGTCTGGTCGCCAGAACGCCCCACTGTCGTTTATGTCGGCTCGGTGGGGTTTGGCGTCGCCATAATCGAACTGTCAGAGTCCGTCCTCCTTCGGTATGTAAATGGAAAGTACATCCGCGAACCTGATTACAAGCCTCCCAAAGCATCAGCTCGATATTTTGATCACGGTTGGACAACAACGAAAGACATTCCCTGCGGCCGATTGCGACTGGTTGTCTATGCGCCTTATCGTGGTGTCTCCTGGTCAATATCGTTCCAGGAGAGCAAGGATCGAGCACTCTCGGCGGACATCCCGAAGATCGTGAAAGCGATTGAGCACTCTACCGGGTTGCTCGTGGAGAAAGTGAAAGAGGAAGAGCGGCAGGCAGAGCTTCGCCGTCAGGAGTGGGCGGCACAACAGGAGCGCTGGCGACTGGAGGAAGACCGCCGTCGTGTTGCTGAGTCCATCAAGCAGAGCCGCGAACACCTTGCTAAGGTGATTGAAGATTGGTCAAAAGTTATGAGCTTGGAACAGTTCTTCTCGGGCGTCGAGAGTCGTGCACGAGATCTTCCCGAAGAGCAGCGACAGGAAGTGCTGAAGCGCCTTGCCCTCGCCCGCGAATTTCTCGGCACACAAGACCCACTGGAATTCTTCCGGGCATGGAAGACACCCATCGAAAGATATTTACCGTTATCGATGCAGAAGGCTGCAGCAAAATAACGTTGAAACTGAGCCATGCGGCTGGCGAGATGCCGTCTTCACAACCGACTCCGAGTTTTCTACGCCGGACGCGCCGTAGACTTTAAGGTGACATCCAATCCCAGCAATGACAACGGCTGAAGGCAACCGAAGCCGGAGGGCAATGTTATGAAAGATCTTGGAAAACGACAGCGCGAGATGCGAGAGCGGATGAAGCAGGAAGGAGATCGCAAGGCTGACGATGCACCAGCCACAGTCGCGCCATACGACAACGTGGTTTCCGGAGCGGAACCAACTGAGTGCCGGATTGACCGCCGAGCAACTCCTCAATACGGTCGAGCATGCCGAGGGCACCCGCATGCCAGAGCTTGTCTACTTTCGCGCCTCGCCGTACGAGAAGGCGAGCGACATGCCAGCACGCATAGCCGATGGCATTGTCGAGTGGGGTTCCAATCGATCCGTTCGGTGTCTCCAAGTTGGCACCTCCATCGATCAGCGCGCAGGCCACGTCCACATCGTCGCTGCTCGCCGCCCAGTGCAGGGGTGTCTCGGAGGATGGTAGGTCAAGGATCTCGCGCGTTCGGATCCGCCCCTGCTTCGATGAGTATCCGCACGATTTGCGGACCATTTGGAAAATAGCCGGGCCAGTCGGTGACCACGTGCAGAGGCGTACGGCCCTTGGCAATACCGCCGAGTCTCATCGCGGCGAGGCTCGGGTTGTCGGCGAGGAGCCGCTGCAATGTCGGAACGTCGCCGGCGTGAATCGCGGCAACCACTTCGATGAACTCGTTATCAGTCGTCATGACTCATCTCCGCGGCGGGCTCGCCTTCCATTTCCACCCGCTCTCGGCGTCGGCTTCATGACCGCACGGAGCACCCCGTCTCTTGGGAATAATCTGGCGCGACTTATCGTACGTCTGTCGAACTCTGAGCCAGCATTCCTAACATCCTCTCCTTCAGCGTAATTGCGATTCGATAAACCGGTCCATCATCAAAATCCGGCTTGCTCTCGCCCCATTTGACACCCGGTGGATACATAGCAGCCATATCCCACAGAAGCCCTCGGTCCTCGCAACAGCTTGGATCACTTCCATGAAATCGCTGCAACTGTTGCTTCACCTGAGCGGCGACGAGGTGGCTGCTATCCCAGAATTGCACTGCACGTGAATCAGAAACACGTTTCAATGTTGGCCGGGTCGGGCGATACCAGTCGGTCGGAAGCATTGGCTCCCAAACCACAAACACTCGCACCGATTCGGACCGAGTTTGCTTCAGAATGCGCTCCACTGCAGAGGCCCCCTGCAGACACTTTGGTCACGTTGGGGACAAAAGCAAAACAATGCGTGTGTTCGAAACCGCTGCATTGAAGCTTTGCTGAAACTGCGAAACATTTGCTTCAGTCAGCGACGCAAGCGGCGGCTGGCCGGGCGGAGTGGAACTCGATCCCCAGAAGTAAAACCCCAGTGCCAGAATCGCAACTGCAAAGACTATCCAAAGCGCTTGTTTTCGTGTCATCAGTTTCTATCCTGCAAGCCAGTTGGCGATGAGTTGAGGGAATATGGTCACCAGGACCACCATAGCTACGGATATCCAGAACAGCACCACGCTGACAGGACTGCGTCGGGTGCTGCACTGCTTGCCTCGGCGATAAATCTGCCAGAAGCCCAAAACGAGCAGCAAAACGGAAGCGCCGAGCAGCCACGGTCGCAGGGGTGCAATCCAGACACCGATGCTCGCCAGTCCCAACGCGCCCACGAGTCCGAAAGGCAAACAGCACACCAATGCGGACAATGCCGCCAGTATCGCCGCTGCCGGTGCAGCTCTCTCAATCGCTTTCACGAATACCCTCCCACACCGCCCGACGGACCAGCTCGCGCGGTGGAACACCGGCGCAGTGCGATCCATTGACGTACGTGCGACAACTCAGGCCAAAGTTCTTAGCCGCCCGCGCCCAGGGCTCGATGTCAGAACCGTTAATGCGAATGCTGGGAGATCCCACAAATCTCATCGCCTCAGCTTCAGCTTGGGTGCGGACCTCAACCTCATGAATCTGGTCCTCACGGCCTAAAGAGTCCAGGGTCTCTCGTAGCATTTCCATTGCCGGTGCATGGTTTGGACAACCCTCGAAATAGAGCAATTCAATCTTCATCCGTTTTTCGTCCGTTCTATTTCTTCCAGCACAGGACATGCACAAGTTTTCCCGCGCTGCCGTTTTAACGCGCGATTGCACTTCTGCAGATCGGACTTAAGTTCAGATTCAAGTTGCTGAAGTTCTCGGATTGTCGCGGTAACGCCGTCTAATTTTGTCCTCAGGAACTGCCGTACTGCTGCGCAAGCGTGCGCTTTGTCTGCGCGAATGGCCATCAACTGCTTAATTTCTTCAAGGGAAAACCCCAAGCGCTGTATTCGTTGCACAAATCGCAGCCGTTGAATGTCGTCCGTCGTATAAAGGCGAAACCGGCCTGGACTGCGGAATGCCGGCGGCAGGAGCTTGCGACGTTCATAAAACCGGATGGCATCGATACTCAGATCAGTGCGCCTTGCGAGTTCGCCGATTTGAAATGTTGATTGCACGCCGTTTTGAATGCTCGCCATAACAAAAGCATACAATCTGGAGTGCAGTCCAGAGTCAAGGATCTCTTCCGAGCGAGTCCTCGTCCCACAATTTCGCGTTACGGGATAGTTGCCACGCCCTGATATGTGTACGTCATCGGGCGAGGTCCGGGAAGGTAGAAGTTATTTTGCTCGATGATCTGGAATCCCGCGGCTTTGATGCCGACGTTGAGCCACTTCACCCTTGCTCTGCTCAATCATGCTGGTTGCGAGTGCGCTGGGCATCAATGGTTCACATTGCGGCGGAGATAACATTTACGTCGGCGTGATTGTATAGAAATCCGGAATCGACTTCGAAAGATCGTGAAGGGTGTCATCCGATTCATACTCGCATGTTCCCGGAATCTTCCTGCGCTCAGCCATGGTTCTTAGCATCATGGCCATCACTGGCATCACGGCACTCTCTTTGTTACTATCAGTGCGATGGCGAAAACGCGTTCCACATTGGTTATTCTTCTGCTCTGCATGTGGACGGCGGCTCCTGCCCTGCGCTGTGTTCTACCGAATCAGTTCCTCACGCCAGAAGAGCGAGCGTGTTGCAAGGCAATGGGTGGTGAATGTGGCGACATGGGCAACCATCCGTGCTGCAAAAAAGTTGCAGGCAATACACAACCAGCTATTGCCGCGACGTACACGAGCGCACCCCGCGTTGTGTCGGTCGCCATACTGCCCGCCATGACTGTGAGACTCCTCGTTCCGCAATTGCTGCTTACCGCTGATGCAGCCATTGCTCCTTCACCACCACCGCCGCCGACCGTCTCGACCGCTATCTTGAGAATCTGATTCCGTCCATCGCCTTGCGGCACTCGCAGCGTCGTTGTGCATTTGTGTCTTCAACGAAGGACGGAGTACATGCGAAATTTCTCCTCTATTGGCGCCTGGCTTACGCTCGTCGTGTTGTTCGGTAGCGAGACAGCCAGAGCGCAAGGTGCTTCCCCTGAAACCGCAGCACCATTGTTTCCTGGTGGTGCATTCATCTCGTATAACTCAATCTTCAACACACGCGGCACGATGACAGGAACATTGAGCAGCATTCCTGCGACTGCTCGCCCAACCTTCTCGCATGAAGAAGACTTCAATTTCACCTGGGGATTCCACCGAGACTTCGATTTGACCGTTCTGCTTCCCGTGGTCACAAATCATTTTGATTTTGCTAGTAGAGCACCCAACGTGGGTGGAACGGGTCTGGGCGACGCAATGTTGCTCGTGAAGTATCGCTTCTTCCGTCGAGATTCTCCGAGAGGGACAACTCAGGCATCCTTCACGGTAGGGCCGAAGATTCCAACAGGTCGCACTGACCTGACCACCGCAAGTGGAAGTCTCTTGCCTGCCACCTTGCAGCCAGGTTCTGGTTCCACTGATTTGCTTGTAGCAGCGAATTGGACTTACACAGGTCTTTTCAATCTCAGGCGTTTAGTAGCTGATGAAGATTTTCATTCGCTCGTGCGTTCGCAGGGAACGCAGGCAACGCGGCTCGGCAGTGATGTTGAGTCACGCTTCTGGTTGTCATATCGACCCTACGAATCGAAGGATGCAGCACGAGAGTGGTTCATCGGCCCTGTGCTCACGTGGTTGCATTCTCAGGATGACCGCATCGCAGGCGTCACTCACGCCGGAAGCGGTGGTGATGTGTTGCTGACAGGAATTACAAGCTACGTCGGTGTGCGTCCTGGAATGCACGCTTGGTTCGGTATGGACTGGGATGCAGCGCATTCTACGGGTTCCACATTCATGCCTGTGCGTCGTCACATCAGTTTCGGGATCACACAACAGTTTCGGCTGCACCGCTGAGCAAGGAGAACAATGAAGACGAAGAGACTCGCAATGCTGGTTCTGCTTGGTTCCATCGTTGTCGTGCCTGTCGCCAAAGCGCAAGTCAAGCATATTGAAATGCGCGTCGAAGGAATGACTTGAAACTTTTGAGCATACGGGGTGAAACAGCACCTCGGGCGCCAGTCTGGCGTTCAGAATGTGGAAGTAAGTTTGAGAGATGGAACGGTAGACATCACGCCCAGAGAGGATGGGCAGATTGACCCCGCGCAGCTTCTCAAGGCGACATACGACAGTGGTGTCACTGCTGCGGAGATGGATGTCACCGCACGTGGAAAGATCGTGAAGGATAGTTCGGGCGAGCTCGCTTTGCAGGTAGCACCGAATCGGTCATTCATGCTCACACCGAATGAGTTGTCCAAAGGGCTTGAGTCCCTTGTGGACACTGCAATCTTCGTTACGGTTCGAGGTCAGCTTTACAAGAAACCTCCGGGTGCGAAGAAACCAAAGCCCCCGGATTCGTTCAAATTGCTGATTCTCGAAGTGCAGAAAAAGGAATAAATGTTGAGACAAGGCGCGTTGTTCCTGGCTCTCGGTGGGTTGGGAATCGTCGGATGTCATCAGCATTCGGCGACTCCCGCTCAGCCGAAGGAAGCTGCAATCTCTCCTGGCACTGTCGGCTCACGCTTGCCCGAGTTTTCCGCTACTGACTTGCAGGGAAGGCAAATTTCCTCTGCTGACCTTCGCGGCAAAGTGGTACTCGTCGATTTTTGGGCTACATGGTGTCAGCCCTGCAAGCAGGAAATGCCCGGCTACCAGAAACTCGCAGATGTTTATGGCTCTCGCGGTTTCGCAGTCATTGGATTCAAAGCCAACATGATGAAAGACACGGAAGACCCTATTCAGTTTGCTAAGAAAATGGGCGTCCATTATCCGTTGGTGTCCGCGTCCGACGACTTACCGCGAAAGTTTGGTGGGCTGGAAGGATTGCCAACCACGCTGCTCTACGACCGAAATGGAATACTCCGCAACAAAGTCATCGGCTTTGAATACACTCAGACGTTCGAATCTGAATTGCGATCGCTGCTTTGATTTTTGAGGCTGCAATGTTCGCCAATGCTCGATTCAATGGCTAATCAGCTAACGTTTTCCGAATCTCCAGTTTGGTGATCCTCGATCTGAAATCGCAGAAAATCGTGAACGGCTTTGAGACTCTGCCGCGATGTCGTTTTGATCCTCACTCTTGCTCCTGCGGGCAGCTCCTCATATTTGTACGAAATTTCTCTGCGTCTCTCCTTCATAACTTCAACGCCCGGTGGTACCCGTCCGTGGACGAACATTGGAATGGAAAAGTCTCCGTCAGAAAACTTTGTGGCGATGTGCTTCAGGTGAGAGCGGACAGCCTGTGTATTTTGGGTGTCTTTATTGTCATTCACGGTGACCTCAACCGCACCACCATCCGCGTACAAACGGAAATGATGACTAGTTTTGTCATGAGAAAATCCCATCCTCTCATCGCCATGCTTTTCCACCTCAGCCTGATGCTGAGCCGAAGCCTTGGTATGGTCGCTGTATATTGGAGAGGACTGCACATCTTGCGCCCTCAATTCCAAAGCGCACAGCAGGAACAGAGTTGCAATGGTCTTCATTTCTTTCTCTTCCTCCGAAACTTATGAGTCACGCCGTTTGAACTGTTGATCGCCGCCGTCAACGAGTGAAGCAGGTGCGCCTTCTTCCCGGCTCCTGCCCGAACCATTCTTTCTTTCCAATCGGCTAAGACTGCTTGCAGAGATTTTTCCGTACGCTGCAAAGCGTCGATGTCTGCTCGGATGCCATCAAGTTTAGTTTCTGCCATCTCGTACACTCTGTGGCAGGGAACCCGACCAGCATCACACGCCTGGAAGATATCGGCCAGTTCCGCCAAGGTGAAACCAATCCGAATAGCCCTCTGCGCAGCCAGCACACGTTCGATCGCACTCTCCGGATAAATCCGGTACCCAGATTCAGTTCGCGAAGCTTCAGGCAGAACACCGATGCGTTCATAGTGTCGAATCGTGTCGGGGCTGACTCCAGTTGCTTTCGCAAGAGAGCCGGAACGTAGGACGCCGATACCTCGTTGCACCATGAGAATTATCAAGTCTGGAATGCATTCCAGAGTCAAGTCCTTTTTTGGTCCCTAGTTCTGAACTTGCTAGCGGGAGACGGCCGAAGAAGCCATTCCAAAGAGAAACAAATGAGTCATTGTGTTATTTCTTGAACCATCATGAACGCTAAACATGTCACGCCCATATTGAATGTCTCCGACATTGCAGAGAGTTTTGCCTGGTTTGAGAAGTTCGGCTGGAGAAAGTGCTGGGATTGGGGAACGCCGCCTACTTTTGGGGCGGTTGGTTCCGGCGAGTGCGAGATCTTCCTTTGCCAGGACGGTCAGGGCAGCCGCGGCAGAGGAATGGACGCTTCTACGTTTGGGCCGGGAGGAGACGAGACGGCGGACAGGGGTGTCTGGATGTCAGTGTGGGTGGATAACATTGACGAAATCCACACCCAATGCGTCGCTGCTGGCTTAGACGTGACATTCCCACCTACGAATGTGCCGTGGAACGTGCTGGAGATGCACGTGCGGCATCCCGATGGCCACGTATTTCGGGTTAGTAAGGGCACTGGGGGCTAGCGTTCCTTGCGCTGCTAACAAACCAAATTGGGAATACAGCTTGAGATGTCACAGTGTCAAACCTGCTATAACAGACCTCGTCAACCGTACGCGCAACGGTTGCTCAACAATCCGTTCCGCTCACTCACTTCCGCCTCTTTCTTCGATCAGGCGTAGTGCTTCTCTACTCACAAATATCTCCCGATGGAAGCGCTTACCCCACGAGAGCGGCGTCACGTCGCGAAACTCACGTAGCTCGTCATCGCCGTATCCGGGGTGGAGTTTCTTGCGCAACGATGCACGGACGTTTACGTCTGCACCGTGCTCGAGCAGAAGTTTCGTCATCGGTGCTTCGTCTGGCTTATGCAGGTGATTGACCCAGAAGTTCGGTTGCGACACAACTGTCCCGAAAAGCGCTGTATGGCCCCCGAATCCGTCCGCGTCGATCTCAGCCTTCGCATTCACGTCCGCTCCGCGTTCGATCAGCCATCGCGCGATTTCCAGTTCGCCGTAATCGGCGCACAGGTGCAACAGGGTGGTCCCGCTGAGAGGAGTTCCCTGAGTTGCGAGTACCTGGTCGTGACATCCCAATTCCGGGGGATAAATCTCCTCGTGTGAAAACGTGCGCCCGAGCAGGTCCGGGTCGCGCAGCAGGTGCGCCTCCAGCAGATCGATGCGCCCCCGATGCAGCGCCATCGTCGGTGTGTCCGGCAGATCGAGGCCGTGCTGGACATACATTTCAAGGATCTGGTGCTTCGGGTCGGGCTTCCTGCTGTCTGTTTCGAGCACCATGTACACAGGTGCGAGGCAGGTGCCGTTCGCGTCCGTGACCGGCGCGCCCAGTTCGAGCATCAGAGCGGTCCCGGATACGCTCAAGGTGTAAGCCGGATCGCGAAGCGCCAGGGCGTCGGTTATTCGCGGCGAACCCATGAGCGAGTGGAGCAATCGTGCCGTACCAATCTGGCTCTGGAGCGCGGCACGATTAAGCGCTTGGGCATGATCGTTGGCGCCCATGTCGTGCAGGAGTCGGATAATCCGGTCGCACCCGAGATTCGCCGCGTAGGACATCGGGGGACCCCAATTGCTTGGCCGAACCAAAGCGTCTTCGTGGAGAAGGTCCGGATTCTCCAGCATCATTTCCCGCACGGTTTCGACATCATCCTGCCAGATAGCATCGATGAGCCGGCACGATTGCACCAGGCGCGACCAACTTGGCGCGTCGTACGCGCGAGCGAGCACGAGTTGCGCGTCGGCGAGCTTCGCCTTCGTCGGATCGATTTTGTCCGGATGATGTTCATGGAATTCGGCGATGGCGGCGGGATCGCCGCGTCGAATGTCGTGGAGAAGGTCCTTGGCTTGGTGCTTCAGTTGGGTGAGGTTCGGACGGACAGGCAGATGGCGTTCAGGCATACGAGCCTCCTTCGCATTTGTCCGCAGTTCGCTGATGCGGAGGAAAAGGAGGTTCGTAAGAACCGGAATGGATTGTGCTTTCGCTCAGGTGGACTCAGTCCTGCCCGCGAACGGGAGGCGGCCTGCCCGCCTCACCGGAGAATACTGCTTTGAACACTCACGGTCAAACCTAATGAGCGCAGGTGCGCGAGGCGAATCTGTTCCCTTAACCGAAAGCCTTGGACTTCAGCTCACCTTCATGCCTTCCACTGAAGGCAAATTCCGAATCCGTCGGGATCTTTCAGGTTTATTTGTTTCATCCCCGTACCACGGGACAGATTTCATGACGAATCGCAATACCGTTTACCGACACCGGCGCGTGCCCGTCTTTGATCCTTCAACCGATTATTTAAGGCTCAGCGACATCGGGCCTCGTAACAAATGCATTCATTGCTCCCCCTCTGATGTGAACAGTTGCGAACGTTTTAATTTCACTGAAAACTGTCATTTCGCCGTCCGCTAAAACATCTTCAATCAGCATTTCAAGTGAACGCGTAAGTTGCTGGAAGTGAACTCCGGAAGGTCGTTGTTCAGTTTTTCGTGACCCTTATTTGACCCAAATGCGTCCGGGTCAAATAAGGGTCACGCATTCATGCTCCGCTTGTAACCCTCTGATTTTGAACAGCTCCGAACGTTGTCATCTGCGCCGCAAAGTAGTTGAATTGGCGAGCGATTCGGTTTCTGTTAACCGGAGGGTTGTAGGTTCGAGTCCTACCTGAGGAGCCAATTTTTTTCT
>CAYNPS010000049.1:0-25429 GCA_964399125.1 uncultured Terriglobales bacterium | reverse complement strand
ATTCCGGAGTAGTATGCGGAGCGGGCAGCACGCGTCCGGCAACGTGATACTCGATGGTTCCGATCATCGCGACCGAGCGTCCCGCGGTGCGCAGCATGTGCTCGATAAGAAACGTTGTCGTCGTCTTGCCGTTGGTTCCGGTCACTCCGGTCAACTTGAGCCGGTCCGCTGGCCGACCGAAGAAGTTTGCGCTGATCTTCGCAAGAGCGCGTCTGCCGTGCGCGACTCGTGCAAATGCGACGTTCGGCGGTGACACAGTAGTTTCGGAATCCGTGAGAACCGCTGTTGCTCCCGCACGTAGGGCAGCATCGACGAAACGGTTGCCATCGCTGCTCTCACCGCGCATGGCAAGAAAGAGAAATCCCGGCTTCACCTTCCGCGAGTCATAAGCAATACCGGAAATCTCGGCATCGCCGCTCATAGCGAGCGTCTCGACATTGCGCACGACATCGCGGAACTTCATTGAGAAATTATAGCGATACCAATTCGGGGCTGGTCACCGCGCGAACTGGACGGTCACGTGTCCGCCTGCAGGAATGCGGGAGCCTGGGGGCGGGTTTTGTTGTTTAGCAACTCCTGACCCGAAGACGTCAACTTCCAGTCCAGCCCTCTCGCTCTCCTCAATGACTGTTCGAACCGGCTTGCCTAAGAACGAGGGCACGGTGCTGGTTGCATCTACATCGAGGACAACCGTTCCCGATTTAGGAGGAGTTGAACGTGTTTCTGCAGAGGCGACTGTCGCGTCCGTGGATCCGGCATCTGGCTCGACTGGAGCAGGCGGAACCTTCAGGCTTGCAGCCACGATTCCTTTCTGCTGCACTTGCGGCTGAGGCCTCGAAACCGGCGCCTCGGAAAGATCGGTATCATTCTCAGCAACTTCTTCCCCGATGTGATCCGGCGAACCTTCCATAGATTCGCCGGGGTCTTTTGACGCCCGAAGCAGCATGCGTTGCGGACTGCGCACCTCAACGTCGTGGGGGACATCGAGATACTCGAGCACCTGCTGCGCGATGCGGCCCCATACAGGCGCGGCAACGTCACCGCCGTGATGAGCTCCAACGGGCGAGTCGAGAATGACAGTAATCGTGACAGCCGCATTATTCACCGGGGCGAAGCCGGAGAACGACGCAATATCTTTCGAACCGTAACGATGGGTCAAGGGATTGATCTTTTGCGCTGTGCCGGTTTTACCCGCTGAGCTGTAACCATCGAGAATGGCTTTTTTGCCAGTACCCTTCAACACAACTTCCTGCAGAATTTCGCGCATCGTTGCTGCGGTCATTGATGAGAGCACGCGATGCTGTTGCCCGGGATGAAAGACCAACGAGTGGGCCGGACCCGCAACAACATCTTCCGATCCTGCCGTCGTGCCCGCCACGATGCGTGGTGGAGTCCAGACACCATCGTTCGCCATTGCCGAGGTCATGGATACAAGCTGGAGAGGCGACACTCCGATTTCCTGACCCATGGAGATCGCGCCAATGCTCATCTTCGACCAGCGGTTCACCGGCTTGGTCATCCCGCGAGTCTCGCCGGGAAGCTCAATCCCAGTTCGGGAACCGAAGCCGAAATCGCGGATGTACTTGTACATGCGGTCATCGCCCAATCGGAGCGCGATCTTAATGGCGCCGACGTCGCTGGAGTTCTGTAGAACCTGGCTAACTGTCAGCACCCCAAACGGCTTCCAGTCATGAATCGTGCGACCGCCGAGAAAGATCTTGCCCATCTGACAATCGAAAACTTCGTTTGGATTGGTGACCCTTTCTTCGAGCGCAGCCGCAATCGTGACCATCTTGAAAGTTGATCCCGGTTCATAGGCGTCGCTCACCGCGCGGTTCTTCAGCGACTTCGGATTGATCCCACGCGAGTTGTTCGGATTGAAGGTCGGATAATTTGCGAGTGCTAGAATCTCTCCCGTTCTGGGATTCTGAATGACGACCGTGCCAGCTTCCGCGTGCGTCTGCTGCATCGCAGATTCCAGCTCTTTTTCCGCGATGTGCTGGATATCTTCATCGATGGTGAGCACGAGGTTTTGCCCCGGCACCGGATTCTTCTCTACGCGGCCCACCCAGCGGTGGAGTGCGTCCATGGTGATGAGCATCTTTCCGGGACGGCCGCGCAAGCGTTGATCGAACGCGCGCTCGATGCCCGCGAGGCCTTCGTCATCCATTCCGACGTAGCCGATCACCTGAGCAGCAAGATCGTTCTTCGGATAGAACCGTTTTGGCTCCTTCTGGAAGTAGATGCCTTTGAGATTCAACGCGCGGATTCGGGACGAGGTGTCGCTGTCGAGCTTGCGTGCGATCCATGTAAACGAGCGCGAAGACTCCAGCTTGGCAAATATCTCTTTGGGATCAGCCTTAAGAATGCGTGCCAGGAGTCGCGCCGTCGTTCCCTGATCAGGAATTTCAGAGGGAACGGCAAAGACCGAGTCCACCTGGATGCTCATCGCCAGCTCGCGTCCTTTGCGGTCGTAGATGATGCCGCGCGGCGGCGCCACCTCAATACTGCGCTGCTGCTGGCGTGCGGCTTTTTGCGTCAGGAACCCGTACTCGCCGATCTGAAGCCACAGAAGGCGGAGGAAAATGGCGAGAATCCAAAGACAAAAAAATGCCGCAAAGAGCGACAAGCGGAGACGGCCCTCGGGTTTCGCGATCGTCGTGGGCATCGAGGCTGCGGAGGCGGTTCAGTCGTCGTTCAGTTGTCATTCCGAACGAAGTGAGGAATCCCTATCGACGTTCACAATTTGAACTCTCACGACGTTCACTCGACGTGACTCGCAGGCTATAGGGATTCCTCACCGCCAAAAATCGGCGGTTCGGAATGACAATCTTGAACAGCTAAACGGTGCGTGGCGGCCTGGTTGGTTTTCCGAGGCCACCACCCGGGTCGGCTATTACCGGCCAACTTGGTTATCTGTCATTCCGAGCGCAGCCTCTGCGGTCTTTCGCGGAGGCGAAGAGAGGAATCCCTACTCTATCCAAACATCCTCGTCACAGTAGGGATTCCTCACTTCGTTCGGAATGACAAACAGAATTCCTTATTGCCAGTTATCCACCACCTGAATCCCGTTCGCCTTCGCCATTACCGGCGTTGATGGATCGACGGAGACTTCAAGGTGCATAACTTGTCCTGCCTGCGGCGACACGAGACCCATCCGAGCCGCCATTTGCTCGATACGGTCAGGATCGCGCAGCGAGGCTTCTTCCAAATGCAGCGCGCGATTCTGTTCGAGCAGCGCATCGCGCTCGATTTTCTGCGCTTCGATCTTGTAGCCGTACTCGATCGAGCTCAGATGCTGCCAGGCATAGATCATGATGAAGCTGAAGAGCACAGCGACAGCGATGGAGAACATGCGAATCTCCCGCGCACGCTGTGGATCTTCGACCTTCACCAGGCGCGAGTTGTCGATCGCCTTGTTGAAGTAGATCTCAGGCGTGACTCCGCCCCATTTTCGTTGTGAGCCGACCGGCTGCCACATGCGGTATCCGCGATAGCCGGCGATTGCCTGGGTTGCCATTTACGCTACTCCGGCGTACTGGTGATCGAAGGAGGCTTCCAGCATGTGCGCGGCGATAAAGTCGTCCACCGGCTCTTCCTCACGATAGATGTGCGCGTCGATCTCGGCGCGCTGCACGCTCTCGATCAGTTCGTCGATTAGTCTGCCCGTGTACATGTTTGCTTCCTCCTAAATTGCGTTCTCTACATCGTCAGTACCGCTGACCCTCTACTGCCAAACTTGTTAAGCCGGTTCAGCACCGCTCGATGAGGTAGGTGTGCTGAAGATTTTTCTTTCGCCCTTAAGTTTCATCCGGCAGGACGATGCTGAACCGGTCAACCTTGTGAAACCATTTCGTGATTTCCTGATTTGGTGATTTCGTGATTGAAAAACCCAAATCGCGAAATCACGAAATCGCGCAATCACGAAATTCCTAAACTCTCTCCGCCGCTCGCAACTTGGCACTGCGCGCTCGCGGATTGCGATCCAGTTCTTCTGCCGAGGCCGTCACCGGCTTTTTCGTCAGCAGCCGGTAGATGCCGCTCTTTGCTCCCTCGCGCATTGCTTCTTTCACGATGCGATCTTCCAGCGAGTGGAAGCTGATTACTACTAGTCTCCCAATCGAAGGGAGGAGGACCTGAGGAGCTGCCTCGAGTAGCTCCTTCAGGTCCTCAAGTTCGCGGTTTACGAAGATTCGGATTGCCTGGAAAGTTGTCGTCGCCGGATTGATTCGCTGATGTTTCATTGCCGGGAGCGCGGCCGCAACGACTTGAGCTAAATGAGCTGTGGATCGTATCGGCCGTGCCCGGACAATGGCTCTGGCGATTCTCCGCGACCTCCTTTCCTCACCGAATTCGTAAATCACATCGGCGAGAGTTCTCTCGTCGAGGCGGTTTACCACTTGATCGGCGGTGCGCTCGCTGCGCGGGTCCATGCGCATGTCGAGCGGCCCTTCCGCCTGAAAACTGAATCCGCGTGCTGCGTCAGAGAGCTGCATGGAACTGATTCCCAAATCGGCCAACAGACCGTCTGCGCTCGCCTTCTGGATCCGCTGTCCCACTTCGGCGTACGAAGCGTGGATCAGCGTGATCTCCGGAGCCTCGCCGCCAAGTTCGACTGCGAGAGCCTCGAGACGCTTGCGCGCCAGTTCCAGCGCCGCCGGATCCTTATCGAAGCCAATCAAACGTCCCTGTGGGCCGAGGCGCCTTGCGATTTCGCCGGAGTGGCCGCCAAGCCCGAGGGTCGCGTCGATATAGGTGCCGCCGCGCCGCACGTTCAGAAAATGGATCGCTTCTTTTAAAAGAACTGGAACATGACGCCTTCCACCATCCCCGCCATGTTCGGCCTCCTGAGAGGCCTTGTTGTTTTGCACCGCTAGATACCCAGATCAGCGAGTGTCTTTTCATCCTCTGGAGTGATCGGGTTAGCTTCGAGGTGCTTGCGGAACTGTTCAGCGTTCCGGACTTCCAAATAAGTCAGGTTCCCGAAGACCAGCACTTCCCCTTTCACATCCGCCGAATCGCGCAGCAACTGCGGAATCAGCAATCTCCCCTGGTTATCGATCTCGACCATCTGCCCGTAATAATTGACTCGGTCGAGAAACTTCTTCTTGGCAGGATTGAAGTTCGAAACCTTCGCCAGCTTCTCTTCGATCCGCTGCCACTCCTCAAATGGATATATCTCGGCAACCTTCCCATCGCGGCTGGTGATGTAAAATTGCCCGCCACCATAGCTCTCGTCGATGGTGCGCTTGAATTCGGCAGGGACCTTGAGTCGTCCCTTTTCGTCCACGCGCGTTGGGTGATTGCCGCGAAACATTGATTAACCGTCTGGCTCTGGCTGGCTACAGCCAACAGCGCCAAGGAGGCTGAAGCAGCGAAAAATCGGGTCTTAGAGGTTGTTTTCCTGTGGTTCGCCGGATTTTGAAGTCTCATTCGCATCCGCTGCCACTCTCGACCACTTTGACCACGAATACAGCTTGTTCGACCACTTTCAACCACTTTTGACCACATCCTACGCCGAAGTGGTTGGATGTCAATAGGATTTTTTTAGGTTGAGGTGTTTTCTACGGCGATGCTGGGTGGAAAACAGGGGCTAGTAGGAATCGGGGATGCCAACACTACTGCTTGTGTTTAGCAGTGTGGTTCAGATTTACCGCTTGCGGCGGAATGCTTTAGGGGTCGCCCGGGAAGCGGTCATGTTAGAGTTCATCACATGGAAGTGACCCTCAATATTCCGGACGATCTCGCTGAGAAGCTCGCCGTCGGCAGCCGAGACCTGTCGCGTAAAGCGCTCGAAGCGCTTGCGCTCGAAGGGTACCGAGAACGGTCGCTCACTCTCTACCAGCTTTCCGAATTGCTCGGATTCTCCCGAGTTGAAGCAGAGGATTTTCTGGGGCAGCACGACGTTCCACTTGCCTCGATTCAGGAGAGCGATCTCGATCGGGAGTCCCGGTTGTTCGACGCCGTGTCTCGACATCACAACCGATAGCACATCGTCGCGATGATAGCGGTGTCGGACACAACTCCACTCAGATACCTCATCGCGACCGGTCAAGAACACCTTCTGAAAGCCCTCTTCACGAAATTTGTGATCCCCAGAGGTGTGCTCGAAGAACTCACAGATGATCGCACTCCGAAATTGGTCCGCCGCAAAGTGTTATCGCTCTCGTGGGTTGAAGTTCACAGCGTACGCAAGCCTCTGACCGATCCGCTTCCCCAGAAGCTGCACAAAGGGGAACATGAAGCCATTCTCCTGGCAGAGACATTGAAACCTGATGTGCTGCTGATCGATGAGCACTTTGGTCGAAGCATCGCTTTGAATCGAAACCTACCAGTCTCGGGAACACTGGGTATGCTGGAACGCGCAGATCTGCAAGGCTTGGTGAAAGATTTTCCGCGATTGCTACAGCAGCTTAAACAAAGCGGATTCTTCATCGCGCCCTCTCTCGAAGAGCAACTACTAAAGCGACACAGTCTGCGTATCAGAACACGTAGTAAATAGAGGTGAATCAAGCAATATCCTGCTCAGCTCTTTCATTCGTGAAATATGTGGCCGCTTGCCGCCGGCAGAGGAAATACGCAAATACCACCAGCAGCAACGCATGAATCGCGGCCGCCGGTACTGAGTGGAAGCCGCTCAGAACGACGTGGTAGGCAATCCAGGCGATCGCGAGCCAACGAGCCCAATTGGCGCCGCGCAGCATGAATACTCCTGCCACAATCGCCAGTGCTCGAACGATGAGTGGGAGCACAACATCGTTTGAGAACGGATGGCGGAAATCGAATTCGTTCCAGTGAGCGGCGATGCCGCCGATTCCGGCGATTATGTAGATCCAGCTTACGATCGTTACCGAAATGGGACGCTTTCTCATGCTTGCAGCTGTTTGGCCGTCTATTTCTTGATCGCTATTGCAGCCTTTCCAAGTCTATGGATAAAGCGGCGCGGGAACGATTTGGGCCTGCTCTTCTCCTGCTTCTTTCATTCGATTGAGCAGCCGCTCCCGCAAATGCGCGGAGATGTCGCGAGTCTCGCGCCGGCCTGCTAGATTCACGATCTGATGCGGGTCGGCGAACAAGTCATACAGTTGATATTCAACGTAGGAAGAAGCTGACGGGTAAGACTTTCCATCCGCCTCGACAACCACGTAGGTCCATTGCGGAGTTCGCAAAGCACGGCCGGTCATGGATTCGCTGATCTGGATGAAGACTTCATCGCGCCAATTTGCATCGCGTGCGTCTGCGAGTCGTAGAAAACTCTTTCCCTGAATGGAACTCGGCGCCGGAATGCCTGCGGCTTCGAGCAGCGTCGGCGCGACGTCGATCTGGCTTACTAGTTCTTTTACGGTTCTGCCTTTATCGAGTCTGGGACCACTAACAACCAGAGGAATGTGAACGGAACTTTCGTGACCACTGCGTTTGTACTCGGGATTGCGCGTGCGAAAGTGACAACCGTGATCGCTCAGGAAAGCCACGATGGTATCCTTCGCGAGGCCCAGAGAAGAGAGCTCCTTGCGCAATCGGCCAACGTTTTCATCCACGCGGGCAATGCATCCGTAATAGTCCGGCAGTTGTTCCTGCCAATCGCCAGGGAAGAAGGAGAGGTCGCGCGGAACGAACGAATTTCGATACCGATCGGCATACCCTTTGGGAGCGACAAAGCAGTTGCAGTCGTTCTGGAAATGCGGCTCGAGATAAGAGATGACCAGCAGAAACGGCTCACGTGGCTTCTGCTGCAGGAATCGGACCACGCGGTCGGTGATGAAATCAACGCGGTAAGTATCTTTGAATATAATCGGATTCCCCGCTGAATCCCAGATCGTGCCTTCATAAGGATGCGATGTGAGTTCGAGCACATTGCATCCTTCCCAGAAGTCGTCAAAGCCTCCACGATACCGTTTTGGAACTGGTCCCAGCGTGGCGGGATCCTTTTGATCCTCCGGCGCGAGATGCCACTTGCCGACATAGTTTGCTGAATAGCCGGCGCTGCGGAACGCTTTGGCAAATGTTTCCGACTCCGGTGGAAGCGGCAGTCCATTGCGCCAGACGCCGTTTCGATTCCCATACATACCCGTGAAGAGACAGGCGCGCGACGGTCCACACACCGGCTGGTTCGTGATCGCATTGGCGAAGTTCGTGCCCTCGCCCGCCATGGCGTCGAGGTTGGGCGTAAGGTTCAGCGGATTGCGGCCATTCGCACCAACGCAATCCCACCGAAACTGATCGGAGATGATCAGGACCACATTGGGACGTGTCTCTGCGCCAGCTTGTGCAGTCAGCAGCGGCGAAGCCGCCACCGCAGACGATCGGCGGAGAAACTCGCGACGCGTGACTCCAGAGCTTGTGCCTTCGCTTCCCAATAGCTTCATGTCGATATAAATGCCCGGCAGCCTATTCGCGAAAAGACGCAACGAGACTGAGCCGCCAGCTGATTACAACGTCCACTCTGTCCATTGTGTCCACCGCGTCCACTGGCATCGGGGGCGCTCACACGTCGCAAAGTGTAGTTGCCGCCTCCAGCGACGCCAGCGGATCGCCTGTCGGAACAAATTCGTGGGCAACGTATCCGCGGAAACCGCTGTCGGCGATGGCGCGCATCACCGCGTCCCACTGGACTTCCTGCGTGTGGTCTAACTCGTGACGTCCCGGCACGCCGCCTGTATGGAAGTGACCGAAACATTGAATGTTCTGGCGGATGGTGCGGATCAGATCACCTTCCATAATCTGCATGTGATAGATGTCATAAAGCAGTTTCACATTGGGAGAGTTCACTTCTTGCACGACGCGCGTGCCCCAGGCGGTGTGATCGCACATGTAGTCGTGATGATCGATCTTGCTGTTGAGCAGTTCCATGCAGATCGTCACGCCATGATCTTCGGCGATGCGCTTCACACGATTCAGGCCGGCAATTGTGTTCTTCGCGCCGTCGTCGTCCGACATCCCGCGCCGATTTCCCGAAAAGGTAATCACGTTGGGAACTCCTGCTTTGGCGGCTTTGGGAATGTTCGTGCGAAAGCATTGTTCGATGGCTGCATGGTTCTCGGTGCGATTCATCGCGTTGGCAATCTCGCCTCCTCCGGCATAGCCCATCGTGCAGATCAGTCCGTAGCGACGCGGCACATCGTACTCCTCGGGCTGGAGCAAATCGACGCCACGCAGTCCGATCTTCGCGGCGGACTCGCAGAGTTGGTCGAGCGGAATCTTCGCGTAGCACCAGCGGCTGACTGACTGATGAATGCGTCCCTTGCGCACCGGCATGGCGGATTGCCGATCTTGCGATGCAAGCGGCGCCCGCATCGCCGCGATTCCCGCAGCCGAGCTTGCAATCAATGTGGCCTAGTGATGCTCATCGTCTGTGAGTGCCGTACAGAACCGCCGCCGGTAGGCGGTGGGGCAGTCGCGTTTTTTGCGGCTGCGCCGTCCAACTCGCATGCAGCATGATTGCCCGGAGCTCGCGATTCCGCGATCTCCGGCCCACCGGCTACCGCCGGCGGTTCTGTTGATCAACTTATCGTCTGCAGCACCCCGCGCATATACCCAAACGACTCAGCCATTCCCGGAACGGGATCTTTTGCTTCGACCTCGTATTCAAGCTGCACTTCGCCTTTGTAGTTGGAGCGCACCAGCTCGCGCAAAATCCCAATGATCGGCATCACGCCAGTGCCAACGGGAACGCCTTTTGCATCCACGTGATCGGAGTCGAGATCTTTGAAGTGCATGCTGTAGAGGCGGTCGAAGGTCCTCTTTATGTCATCGACCACGTCCTCATGCATGCGGAAGGTGTGGCCGATATCCATGCACACGCCGATGCGTTTATCGAGTCCCTTGATGGCGTCGTACACCTGCAGCGGAGACGGAAATCTTTTGTCGTTGGGACCGTGATTGTGAATCGCGGCTTTGAGATCGTAGTCGCGGATCACCTTATCAAGTGTTGGCAACTGCTCGTGAGTAACGCCGATCACAGCCACTGGAGCTCCCACATCGCGCACATAATCAAAGGCCTGATGCATGGAAGCTTCATCGTCCTTCAGGTAAATCACGCCGCAGCTTGTGATCGTCAGGCCCAGGTCTTCGGCCTGCTGCTTGACTTGCTTGCGCTGATCGGGTGTGGAGGTAAGCGGAAGATGAACCTCTTTCAACGAGAGATAGTGCACACCCACGCGTTTAATATCCTGCAGAGCTTCGGCGAGCGGAAACGCGCGCACTGAATACGAGCAGGCGCCCACGCGCAGACCATGGAACTGCTTGTCATCGTTCGCGGCGGAACTCTGGGCAAACGAGAGCACCGGACGAATCGCGCTGCAGGCTGCGGTGAGCGCTGCGGACTTCAGAATCGAACGTCGAGTCAGGGTCATGAGGGCCTCCGGATCAGTCAAACCTTATTCAGCAGAAAAGAAAAATGACGACGAACGTCTGCCGCTCGAAACTCCAAACTTCACTTCCTTCTTCTCTGCTACGACAGATTTGTGCAGAAGTCAATAGTTCGCGGCCACTCATTGTATGCGCAACTGCTCCTGCCCGTTTCGCACGGTACAACGTATTCTTGTTTGGTAGTACGCGGATATACTATCCGCGCTTGCGCAAGTCATATTACTGAATACAGGAAAAAACCATGGATATGGATCGGCGTGATTTCTTAAAGACTGCTGGCAAGGCAGCCACCGTGGGCGCCGCGACGCTGGCACTAGGCGGCCGAGTTCTGGGCGCGAATGATCGCGTGCGGCATGCGATCTGCGGACTGCGCGGCCGCGGTAACGACCATCTGCGCGGATTTTCCAAAGTGCCAAATGTCGAGATCGCTGCGTTTTGCGATATCGACGATTCCGTTCTCGCGCACCGCGTGGACGAAGCCCAGAAGATGGGACTGGCGAAGCCGAAGACCTATACCGATGTCCGCAAGCTGCTCGAGGACAAAGATATCGACACCATCTCGATTGCGACGCCCAATCACTGGCATTCGCTGATTGCGATTTGGGCATGCCAGGCGGGCAAAGACGTCTATGTCGAGAAACCGTGTTCGCACAATACCTTCGAAGGCAAGCAACTGGTCAAGGCAGTCAAGAAATACAACCGCATCTGCCAGCACGGCAGCCAGTCTCGTTCCAATCCGGGAATGGTGGAGGGAATTAAGCACGTACAGGACGGCACCATCGGCGATGTCTATCTCGCCCGCGCTCTCTGCTACAAATGGCGCAACACTATCGGACACGCCTCTCCCGAACCTGTCCCGCCCGGCGTGAACTACGACCTCTGGACCGGCCCTGCGCCGATGAAGCCGTTCACGAAAAATCGGTTCCATTACAACTGGCACTGGATCTGGGACACCGGCAACGGAGAGATCGGCAATCAAGCCATTCACGAGATCGACATCGCCCGCTGGGGACTCGGCGTGAAATTTCCCGTTCTGGTCTCGGCAACCGGCGGGCACTTCATGTTCGATGATGATCAAGAGACACCCAACGTCCTGAACGCCACCTATTACTTCGAAGGCCCAAACGGCAAGCGCAAGATGATGGAGGTAGAAGTCCGCCACTGGATCACGAACCACGAAGCCGAGATTGGCACCAGCGCATATGGAAGCTCCGCGGTTCCGGCAGCAGGACTCGCGGCGCCAGCACGCCCGAGCCGCGCATCAGCCGGAGCTCAGCCGCTTGGTCCACAGGACGCCAAGACGAACACCATCGGCAACATCTTTTATGGATCGAATGGATATCTCGGCATCGACGGCTATGACGCCTATAAGACGTGGCTGACGAACAAGGCGGAGCCGGGTCCATCGGGCAGAGCGGCAGGAGACCACTGGGCCAACTTCATCGATTGCGTTCGCAGCCGCAAAGCCGAGGACCTGCATTGTCCGATTGAGGAAGGACACATTTCGACCACGCTAGTGCATCTGGCGAACGCTTCGTACCGTTTAGGACGCACGCTCAGGTTCGATCCCGAAACGGAACAGGTCGTGAACGACGACGGAGCGAACACGATGCTGCGCGGGACGTATCGTGAGCCGTACGTAGTGCGCGAGGACATGTGAAAAGAAGCTGCCAGCTACCAGCCAAGGCTGTTCTAGGACGGCATTTGTTTTGGTTTCGCAGGATGAAGCTACCAGCAATCGCACCCGAGAAGTAGGACGGATCGAGAAAGTTAAGGGCACCCATGCTTGAGCTGGTAGCTTATGTTCAACCATGAGTGATTTTCCCAATCTGATTGTTTGGCAGAAGGCGCATGCTCTGGCGCTTGACGTGTACCGAGCCACTGCCACATTTCCGCAATCGGAACTCTATGGATTGACCTCGCAAATGCGACGATGCTGCGTTTCGATCGGGTCCAATATTGCTGAGGGCTGCGGTCGTGTTGGAGAGAACGAGAAGAGCAGGTTTTTGCGCATGGCTTCTGGCTCCCAAAGTGAACTCGAGTATCAACTCCTCCTCGCAAAAGACCTTGGATACCTTAAAGCAGAAGTCGCGGAAGACCTTAGCAATCGCACTCGAGAAGTAGGACGGATGCTCGCATCTCTAATCGAAAAAGTTAAGGCCGCCCATGCTTGAGCTGGAAGCTGGTAGCTGGTAGCTGGCAGCTTATGATCACTCGTCGCACCTTTCTCACCGCTGTGGCAGCTTCGCCGCTCTTAGCTTTCGCGCGCGAACATACTGCCAACATCAAAATCGGCGTCTGCACTCGCGACTTCATGAACGCTGCGAAGTACGGCTTCGATTACATCGAGCCTGGTGCCGCCGACATCGCTGCCATGAGCGACGAAGACTTTAACGACTTCTCCGGTGACCTGCTCGCCTCGCCGCTTCGCTGCCATGCTCTGAACAGTCTGATCCGTCGTCCCGATTTGAAAGTGGTCGGCAACGAGGTTTCTCTCTCTGCGGTGAGCGATTACCTCGAGCCATGCTTTGCGCGCTGCAAGAAATTGGGTGCAGCAGTGGTTGTATGGGGCAGCGCCGGATCGCGCAACGTTCCTGAAGGCTTCTCACGCGAGAAAGCATGGGAGCAGATCGCGGCTTATCTCCACATGGCCGGCGATCTCGCCAAGCGACACGACCTGATCGTTGCGATCGAGCCGCTGCGGCATCAGGAGAGCAACATCCTCAACACCGGCGCGGAGGCGCACAAGATGGTGCGCACGGTGAAGCATCCGAACGTGCGCATGATTATTGACTATTACCATATGCGGGTGGAGAACGAAGATCCGCGCATCCTCGAAACCGCGAAGCACGACATCGTGCATCTGCACTTCGCCAATCCACACGGCCGCCTCTGGCCGCACGACCTCAGCGAGGACGACGAGTACTACAGGAAATTCTTCCGCTACCTGGGCGACATTGGCTACAACGGTGGAATCTCTGTCGAGGGCAAAGGCTCATTCGATGCGGACGGCACAGCTACGCGTGCTTTTTTTCGCGAAGCCGTGAAGCTGGCTTGACGTGGCTGGCCCAAAATGGGTCAAACAATAAAAATGGTCCTCTTCCGAGGACCATTTTGGGAATGAGCTAAGAAATTAATTTACTGCGACACGCCCACGCTCGTCGTCTCGCCGCTCTTCTCCACCGGATTCTTGGCGACGAAGAAGCTGTGATCGTAGAGGCCGCGGTACATGCGTCCGGCGATCTCGGCTGCCTTGGGACCATAGGTCGGACGGCCGCCTTCGAGGAAGACCACGGTCACGATGTGCCCGTAGCTGGTGTTGGCGTAGGACGCGAACCAGCCGTAGCGCGTTCCCGAATTGGAACAGGTTCCCGTCTTGCCGAGGATCTGCTCTTCCGAGAAGTTGACGCGCAGCGGACGCGCAGTTCCATATTGGACCGCGCCGGCCATGCCGTCGCTCATCTCGGGAAGATACTTCGCGATCTCAAGCGTGCGTTTCACTTTGGGCTGGAAGTTCAGGACTTCTTCCGGACTGGTGGGATGCTGCAGGTAATAAAGCGTGCCGCCGTTGGCCATCGCGGAAACCAGCGCGCCGAGCTGCAGCGGCGTCATCGAGATGCTGTCGCCGAAGGAGCACATCCGGCCGATGCCTCCCAGTTTGGCATCGAGTTCCTCATCGGGATAAACGCCGAGGTGCTCGCCTTCAATGTTGTATCCCGCCAGCTCGCCCAGTCCGAATTCCGTCGCATAACGATGCATGGGTTCGAAGCCGAGGCTGCGTCCAAGCGCCGCGAAATAATCGTTGTTTGATTTCGCCAGCGCATCGGTGAGAGTCATATAACGATGAGCACCGATCTTCACCGGCGTGTTGCGCGTAACGAGGCCCTCGCTCAGCGCCGCGAGTCCAACCGCCAGCTTAATGGTCGAGCACGGCGTTGCGCCTTCCGACAGCGCCAGCTTCTGGTTGACCATCGCGAGAATGCGTCCGTTGGTCGGATCGATGGCCACGACCGTGCCGTTCATGTTGCCCAGCGCGTCGAGCGCAGCCTGGCGCACTACCGGATCCTCACCGGGAGTGATGTCCCCGGCCGTCTGGTCAGAGGTGACAAAGGAGCTCGCGGTAAAGTGCTCGTAGTAGCGATGCCGGCGATGCCGGCGCGAGTACGAGACCCGGCGGCTGTGGCGCAACCGGCTCATCCTGGCCGAAGCGCGGCTGGACTCGCTTACCCTACGGTTGGTCTTCTTGGTTGTGGAGCTTCCCGGAGTGGAAATCTTGGCGGCAAACGACGTACCTGCGAAGACGAAAAAAGCAATCAGTACAGGAAGATAGCGGCTGACCTGGGTCTTCTTCATCATCCCTCGAACCCGGAGCTGGTTCACTCCGGCGCCTGAAGCAGTCGGGACGGCTTTTCCACCGTCTTTCTGCTTGGTTCTATTGGCTTTGCCGATAGTAAGTGAGCTCCTGCTCAATTGCAAGCTCATTTGCGAATCGGTGTTTACAAATCTATAAACCCGCTCTGGACTGAGATGCTGCGGGATTGTGCTCAGGTTTGCGCGCCTTTTCTCCGAACGAATCGCACTGAATTCAACAACTTACAATTTCTTATTGCGCTGACGGCAAGGTCGCCGTTCCTTGGGAATGCTGTTTCTCGTGCCTTGACATGTCCAGCAGAAAGAAACCGGCACAGCACCAAAGAAGAATTAAGGTGAGCCACCCAATCGGCGAAGCCCTGAACACGAACGGACTGCCCGGCGTGGGAAGCATGGAAGGAACAATGTCCTTCGAATTGTTGATTGCGGCGTGAAGCAACATAGTCAACAGAAGGCTTCGGCCCGTCCGCATCCAAAGCCAGGCAAACGTGACCGACATCCCAGTAACTTCGGCCACGAAGAACCAAAACGATTGTCCGTAGCTGTCAGCTCCGCGAACAAAGAATTGCGGCAGATGCCAAACGCCCCAGATCACGCCAAGCACCAGACTGGCTAGTGGGAGTCCCAACCGCTGGGCCATTCGCGGCAGCGCGAAACCCCGCCACCCGACTTCTTCTCCGAACTGGAACGGAGTCGAGAACGCGATCGCAAACGGAATCAGGTAAATCGGAAGATCTCCGAAGCGCGGCCATGCGCCGGTGGTGACGCGAAACATCAGGGCGGCGCAAAGTTTGATCGCGACGATATAAGTAAGAGCAAAGACGTAGTACTTTCCCGCGACCTCCCAGCGCAGCACCGGCCGAAGCAGCTCGCGAACACCGGCTTCTCCTCTTGAAAGCGCGGTAATCAATATTGCGGAGAGCGATGGCGCAAAGGTTCCGAGCAGTAGTAACGCATACGCGAGAGGATCGCTCTGGGGAAGTCGCGCGAGCGCAACAGCAAAAAAGCAGACCCACATCAACGCGTACGAAAGAATGAAGAAGAGAATCAGAGACGCTGGGCGACCCTCCGCGCCTTGCGGTTTGTCCGTCAATGTGATGGTCGCGTTCACTTTGATCTAACTTAACGGCCTAACTCAACCTTCTTAAGCATGTCATCCTGAGGCCCTCTTTTGGCCGAAGGATCTCCCGAAATGCCTCAGAACCGAAATGCGCTTGCCAGGCTCTTCGCCGACGAGCGCGGGCTTTTTGGTGAGAGCCAAGCCATGGCATTCGAGGTTGAAACATCACCGGAGATCCTTCGCGCGAAAGAGGCGCTCAGGATGACAGACCTTGAAACGACCGACGAAACAGAGCGAATGATCCAGCCTGAAAATCTTTTCTTCACCATCTCAGCTGGAGCAATGCAACAGACTCCCGCGGCAGCCCAAGCTCCAGATTTGCCGCTCCGTCCTTGAGTGAAATCCATCGTGGAGAATCAAACTGCTGAAGCCCGCCTGCTCGCTCCAGAGCTGCATACTGTTCTGGCGAAGGCTGTTGCGGAGAGCCCATCCTTTTCCATGCTGTCCATGCATTGCTGTGGGTATCGTCGATGCGGTATTGCCGCAGCAAGATGCGATTTGCATTTCCCGGTAACCCGCTGAGCTCGACGTGCACTTTCGTCGGCGGGACCGAGACTTCGTCGTCGTGGTAGTTCCAAATCAGGACTGAGAGTTCGCGTTCGCCGGCAACTGCGATTCCGTCCACATGCGCATCGCCGCGCACGCCGTCTGTCAAGATTGTTTGCAGCGGCACTTCCCTATCGCTTTCGGTTTCGACGCGCTCACCAGTCGTTAGCCCGAGCATGCGAAACAGATTCAGAACAGGTTTGTCGATGCCGTTCGTCGACAGCGTGCGAAAGCCGTCGAAGTACGGCTGATTCTCGAACTCGAATGCCCAGGTCAGCATTCCCGCAATGTTGGTCTTCTCGCGTTCGGCAAGATCGAGGATATTTTTGGTCATCACCGCCGTGTATGTCGGATACAGAGTTCCATTTCGGTACGCATTCGGCGGATACACACGCGCCGAGCACGCCGCGCATCCTTCCGGATCGGACTCGCTCAGCACGATCGGGAGATCGCCGAACTTCGGGAACGAGTGCACGATCTGAAATCCAGCATCAACATCGCGCGTCTGCTGCGCGATTCCCATGCGAATGTGCCCTTCGACAACGGAAGGATGTCCCTTCGCGTGATATGTAATGAAGTCGAGAGGCAATCCTGTCTGGCCGGTCGCATAGTTGCGTCCGGTATCGCAGTGCTCGAGGAAATGCCGAAAGAAGGCAGCCGCGCGCGGACTCGATGGTCCGGTGACCGCCGGTCCGCCGATTCGAGCAGATGGCAATGCACGCTTCAGTCCTGCGGCGGTGTAGTCGTAGAGCTTCTCGTAGTCATCAACTGTGCCATGCCAGTAAGAGATGTCGGGCTCGTTCCAAACCTCCCAGTACCATGACTCGACCTGCGCCTGACCGTACTTCTCCACGCTGTGGCGCACCCATTGATAAACCAGCTCTTCCCACTTGTTGTAATCGCGCGGCGGATACGACCAGCCGCTGGCGTAGTCCCGATTCGGAGCGCCAGGAATCCAGGTTGGTTTGTATGGATCGGGCTTCGACGAGAGAACCTGCGGCATGAATCCGATCTCGACGAATGGCTTCGCGCCATTGTTCAGGTAGGTATCGAAGATGCGATCGACGATCGTCCAGTCATAGACTGGATGCCCGGAAGCGTCTTCCGTGTACGCATTGGTCGATCCCCACTTCAGCCCGCCAGTGCCGTCGCCGCTCGCAAGCAGAAAGTGCGTGCGGATGTACACCGGCGAGCTGCTCAGCTCGCCCAGCTCCCGAATCAGCTTCGTGCCATTCGCGGTGTAGGTATAGTTTGCCTCGTCGTATCCGAAATAAGCGTAGATGGATGGAAACGGCCCAAGTTTGTGGGCAGCGTTCACACGAATCGTTGCAGCCTGCTGCCCAAAAAGGGAACAGACGAGCGCAGGTATCACCAGACCGAAAAAACAGAACCGGCGCCGGTACCGGGGTCCCCGACAGACGCCGTTTTTGCGGCTGTTGGGGTGGTAGGCGGTGGGTCGGAGATCGCCGGGTGGCGAGCTCCGAGTCCAACGATGCCTAGCGCAATTGCGCAGAAGCGCAGCCGCAAAGCACGCGGCTGCCCCACCGCCTACCGGCGGCGGTTCCGTTGGCGCTTTCATCCCCCAAACCCAACAAATCACAACTGTTCCGCCACTCCTTCCCCGCGATCTCACTTGAAATCCGCTCATTTGAACCCCGGCGTTAACGCCCTTTTTTCCACGGCGTTAACGCGTCTTTTTCCACGGCGTTAACGCCTAAATTTCCACGGCGTTAACCCCTCCGCCTGCTCGGCGTTAATGCCGAATCTTCGTCAATTTCACGACGCGCCGGCTTGCCTTTCGCAGGCTGCACCACCTTCGTCGCCGGCTTCAGCAACATGGCGCCCGCAATCTGGGTGGCGCGCAGGAGCACCGCTGCATCACGCGAACTCATCTTTCCGCCGGCCACAAGCTCCATGATCTGCTTCAGCGTGATCTGCACGCTCTCGCGATCTTCGAGCACGTCGATTTGTATTTCCGGATGCCGCTTCGTGTGTTCGGCAGAATAATGGAAGTAGCAGAGCGTCTCCCCTTTCACCGCCGGAGCACGACACGGCTCCCCATTCTTCTTCAGACGACTGCAGCGCGGACTCTGATTGGCTTTCTTCAGGAACCCCAAATTGATCGCCTTGCGATTCGTCTCCATGCGCTGCTTCGCCTGGTCGATTTGCTCGTCGAGTAGCTCGACATGCGCTTTGAGTTGCTCTTCGCTGAGCGAGCTGAGATCTATGTCAACGAATTCGTATGTGTCTTCCTCATCTTCGAGTGACTCGATCTCCGCCTCCAGTTGTTCTAACTCGGCTTCTACCTGACGGGCATATTCCGGGTCCTCGACCATTGCGTTTGACTTCATCCAACGAACTCGATTTCTTCGGCAATTTCGCTTCTTTTTCGCCATCCATAATTCGGATGCTACCTCGAATTGGCAGAAAGTCAAGAGTTTCATATCGGGACGCGGTGAGCACGCGAAGTGCCAAAATTGCGGCCTACCTCGCGCGACAGAACCGCCGGCGGTAGCCGGTGGGCCGGTGCTCGGCGTGAAGCCGAGCGCCGGGTTCGTCGATGAGCAGCGTTTCAGAATTCGCGTAGCATTGGTCAGACTCGGAGCTGGCCTCGGGCCGCGACCTCGGACCCACCGTCTTCCGGCGCCGATTCTGTTACACTGCCCGCCCGTGAGCGACTCGATTCCGCTGGCCTACTTCATCACATTTCGTACTTATGGCACCTGGCTGCACGGTGATGATCGCGGCGCGGTGGATCGATTTCACAACTGCTACGGAACACCACTCATTGCACCCGACAATGGCTGGCTAGCGCGCAACGAGCGAGTCCTCAGTCAGCATCCTGTCACGCTGACAGATTCTCAACGTGATTCCATCGACTATGCGATTCGACAAACCTGCGAACAGCGCAAGTGGCTGCTGCGAGCGCTGAATGTCCGCACAAATCATGTTCATGTAGTGCTGTCGAGCGAAAGCAACCGCCCTGATCGCATATTGAACGCGCTCAAAGCGAATGCCACTCGTCAGCTCAGGCAGAGTGGCTCCTGGCTGCGCGCAGATAACCCGTGGTCGGAGGGCGGAAGCAAGCGATACGTGTGGACCGAAATGGGGCTCGAGCGCGTAATCGATTACGTCGTGAATGGCCAGGACGGCCCCCTGCCCAAACTCAACTGAACCGGCGCCGGTAGGCGGTGGGGCAGCCGCGACGTTTGCGGCTGCGCTTATTCATGCTGTTCGCCGGATCGTCGAACTCGGAGTTCGCCATTCGGCGACCTCCGACCCACCGCCTACCGGCGGCGGTTCTGTTACACTGCCCGCCCCCGGTGGGGCGGCCCCGGTTTTTGTGGCCGCGCTTACCATAATGTCAGGCAACTCGACGCCCGTCAGATTCTCGAACTTCCCGGCACTGGGCTTCGCGCCCAGCACCGGCCCACCGGCTACCGCCGGCGGTTCTGTCGCGGCATCACAGCACCACGCATGCACTGGCAGCACTCAATCCGCTTCGAGGGCGAGGCCACACTCTCTGGGCTCCCCGAATCGCCGGCCGTCTTCGCGCTGCGCGGCGAGCGTCCCGATTCGGAACCGTATCTGAACAAGGCTGCTAATCTGCGCAAGAGGCTCGAACGTCTGCTTTCTCCTGCTTCGCCGGACAGCAAGCGCCTGAACCTCGCCGCCAGCATGCATACGATCGAGTACACGCTCACCGGTTCTGACTTCGAGAATCGCCTGCTGCTCTATCGCGCGCTGCGTGAGCAGTTTCCGCGCGCCTATCGCAAGCGCATGAAGCTGGTCCCCGCAGCGCTAGTGAAGATCGGCTGGGAAAACGAATACCCGCGTGCCTACTTCACGCGGCGGCTTGGGCGAATCGCACTCTCGCCAACTGCAGCGAAGGCCGACGCGCCCGAGTCCACTAAGTCCACCACGTCCACTTCGTCCATCTATTACGGTCCCTTTGCCTCAAAAGCAGCAGCCAACAAATTCCTGAACGACGCGCTCGACCTATTCAAATCACGCCGCTGCACCTTCAACATTCACCCGGACCCAAGCTTCCCGGGCTGCATGTATTCCGAGATGAAAATGTGCCTGGCCCCATGCTTTGCTGGCTGCACCCACGACGAGTACATGCACGAGATCGCGCGCGTTCAGCACTACCTCGATTCGCACGGCAGCTCGCTCGTATCGCAACTCGAAGCCGAGCGCGATGCCGCTTCGGCGTCTCTTGAGTTCGAGCAAGCCTCGGCCATCCATTCCCGAATTGAAAAAGCGAAAGAGCCGTGGACCGGAATTCCAGAGGTCGTCGGGCGCATCGACCGGCTGCAAGCAGTCATCGTCCAGCGCTCGGCTTTGCCCGATCACGTTGCGCTCTTCGTCTTTCGCAATGGCCTGCTGTATGGGCCGGTGCAATTCAACGTGCAAGGCATGCAGCACGCCAATCCCACTTCGGGATCGAGCTCGCTCTACGCGCATCCGCATCTCGCGATGCCGGTGCCGCTGGAGGATGCAAAGACTCCGGCAAAAACAAAGCCGCAAACGCTGGAGTCGCGCGTAGCCGAAGCCCTCGCCGAAATTCCCACACGCAAGCCCGACCGCGGCGAAGTCGCCGATCATCTAGCACTGCTCAAGCGCTGGTACTACCGCTCTACGAAGAAGGGCGAGGTCTTCATCAGCCACACCGAGGAGCTGCCGTTGAGAAGAATCGTGCGTGGTATATCCAGAGTGTTTCAATCAGAACCGCCGGCGGTAGCCGGCGGGTCGGCGATGGGCGCCAAGCCCAGCACCGAGTAGCACGAAGGGGAGCGCATAGTCGACGCCCGCAACCGCAACAAACGCGGCTGCCCCACCGCCTACCGGCGCCGGTTCTGTTGAATCGCAGCTCGCTTCCTGAACACCACCTTCACCTCATCCCTCCAATGCTCGTCGATCGCAACCAGCTCCCAATCGACCTCTGGCGAGACGTAGCGCAGCACAGTGTCCGTCGCGGGGTGAATGTGCAGCGCAGGAGCGACAAGGATGAGCAGCGGAGGTGCGGGCGAGAGTGTTCTTCCGCTGAAGTATCCGAAACGCTGGAACTCTTCGCGCTCGTGATGCCACTTCACGCGCGACCAGTAGTCGAGTCCCTGGAGCGGCAGATGAATATCCTCATCGGCTTTCAGCTCGATCACGGCAAGCTGTCCTTCGCGCGTGGCGGCCAGCAGGTCGATCATGCCGCGGTCGCTCGCGGCAAACGCGGGCACCTGCGCGTAGACGTGCATAGGATCGAGGCGCGCGTCGAGCAGCGAAACGTCGCGCTTCGCCTCAGACTCGAGCCAGCGCTCCGGCTGCATGCGCCAGAGTGCGTGCCGTTTATCGCCGTCGGCGCGGCGCAGCTCGCGCAAACCTTTCATTAAATCTTCAAATAGTGGTTCTGATTCGGGAGTAAGTAGCGTCTCGTGTGCTCCACTGCCGAACACGATCTCCTCGTCGCGCTGAAAACTGCCGGGCGAGCTTGCAATGCGAGCGCGCGCAAACTCAAGCCCGTACAGACGGAAAGCCAACTCCGTAGAGCTCAGCACCACCAGTTCCGCTTCAGGAACCGCGGCGTGCACTCGTTCAGTTGCTGCCTTGAATCGCTCGTACACCTTCTCAGCGTCTGGACAGCGAACCAGGCGCGTAGCAATGTTGCCTTGATCCGATAGATCCAGCGGTTCAAGGCTCTCGCCGCGCTCATCGAACTCGATCAGCTCAAAGCGCGCAGCGTCGCGGTCGAGGTAGTGCATGCGTGCATGCACGACGGCCGAGCGCCCTCGGGGCACGAAGAGCTTGAGTCCCTCGACAAAGTAGCGCGCCGGATCACGCTCGCGGCAGTGATGAAACCAAAGCAGAGCAAACGTCAGCGCGCCATCGACCGAAGCCTGCAGCTCGGAGTCGTTGACGCCAAAGACGCACACTGCCGAGCGGCCACGACGGAGCAATCCGCGCGCGTACACCGGACTGAAGCTGCGTTCGAGATCGGCGGTTGAAGTCAGCTCTTCGATGTTCCAATCCGGGAAGTTGTGTTCCAGGACGCGCTTAAGCAGAAGCTGGTACTGCAGCCTCGCCTGACGCTGCGCGGCCGGTGCTCGCCCATTGCGCTCGGCGACAATTTCCACCCATATCGGCTGTCCTTTGCCGAAGCGTTGCACTGCGAGACGAAGCTGTCCGTTCCTGCGCTCCAGATCGACAATCCGCCGGACCATGTTCCGCTCCGCCGACCATAGGTGCAGCAGGCACTTGCCCCACTCTCCCGAAATGGAATACTTCGCGGAGCTGAAGTCGAAGATGGTCTCGCCGTCTTCGAGCACGCAAGCATTCGGCGCGGTCGCGAGGAAGTCTTCGAGCTCGCGCGCGAGATGAGTGGGGTCGAGCGCGGTGGACGATTTTGAGGCGAGTGATCGGGACAGTCGAGAATCGGGCGATCGGATCATCGGGTCATCGGGCGAAGTGGTTCTGCGTGCTTACAAAGAGGTGACAGTCTAATGGAGAATGCCGCGAAAGCGGAAGGCACAGTTACTGCCGAATGATATTTCCATCAAAAACACTGTCATCCCTCGCGCAGCCGCAACACGGGTGAGGACCTTCGGAAATTGTGTTGCTGCGCGGGGGATCTGCTTTAGGCGCGCAAAGGTCAACAGCAGGTCCCCCGCGCCGCACAACGGAGTCTTCATGACTTAGGTGACCTGGTTGCGGCGCGAGGGATGACAGTGTGAAATGTCGTTGAGTTTCGGCCGGATCAGCAGCGTTAGGCTGCTTTAGGCAGATAGTGTGTATCCAAATCGCCTTCCGATTTAGCTTCCAGTCCGTAGAACCTGCGTTCCAATTCGTTCATCTCACGTCCAAAAGCGCGGCGGAATTGTTCTTCGACATTGACCGGTAAAGGAGCGGGTCCGCGGATGATCTGGAGAGCTGCCATGAGTGTTGCGATGCGCGAAGCGGCCAGAGCTGTTGCTTATCCTTCTTGTCATTTCGAAGCCGCGTTTTTTGTGGCTGAGAAATCCCTACCGAGCCAAAACTGCATGGCTACAGTAGGGATTCCTCACTTCGTTCGGAACGACAAAGCTGGTCGCCGCGCCTACCGCCGACGGTTCTGTTCCCACTTCTTCTCGCGACCATCCCACGGAATGCGGCGTTTGAACTCCGAATCCTCGGTGGCCTCCCCGCCTTTGATGAATTCGTCCTCCTCGGTCCACACCTCCTGGAATGGCAACTGCCGGCGTGTGAAACCGTGCGCGAGATACTTCGCTGACGCGAACATCTTGCACACCGGGCATCTCCGTTTCGATTTCACGTGATGCGTTGGCGGGAGACCCAGACGCACCCGGCAGCGCTTGGGACACCTCAGCTCAACGTACACGACGGGCGTAACCGATCGCTTGGGTTGCTGACGAACCGGCCCTGGTTCCGATTCGGGAATCGGAACGAGCTTGTGCTCGCCGCGATGGCAGAAGGTCTCCTCGACGCAGGCGGCGCACATCGGCCCGCAGGTCTCGCAGATGACCTCGGCCTGCGCTCCGCAGGGGATGGAGCGCTCGCCCGTAGGATCGAATCCCGATGAGTGCGGCACCTCGCAGCGGAGGCTCGTCGCTTGAGGAACCTTCTGCTCTGGCGCGACAGCAGTCGGTTCTGAAACGAGACTGGGTTGTCTTTCGAGATGTGGCCGTTTTTCATCGCGAGCCGGTGTTTCGCGAACAGCGGCGGGCTTCCTCGATCGGGATTTTTGTTTGCGATTTAGAGAATCGCGAGCCGAAGAGCGAGACGAACGATTCGAATCTCGCCGCTCGTTCTTGCCAGATCGAGCGTGCGCATCGCGATCCCGCGGCTTCTGGCGATTGGATTTTGTTTGTTGCTTACGAACGACGGAATTTTTGCCGTCGTTCGTAAGAGAAGAGGACTGCAGCTTGTGGTGCATAGTCGGCACTCCGCAATGGGTTGTGCCAACTACCAAACTGGTGGCGGCGGCTGGACTCGAACCAGCGACCTACGGATTATGAGACCGTCGCTCTAACCACCTGAGCTACACCGCCACTACTAATAACCTGGGATTTCGGTCTGGAGAAGACCCTGAAGAAGGTGGCTTCAGAAGGCGTCCGGCGCGAGCCGAATCGCTGTTTCGATTCTAAGGTTTGCGGGAAAGAAGCGTCAAACGCGAGGGATGGGCTCTACGCTATTTCAATCTAAAGCTATTGGGCAGGTACGATCTGAAAACAAAATCCGTCTCGCGCCTGCTCGCGTGACACCCCATGCAATTTCCTAATTTGCCTTTGGCTTCAACCTTCTTTCCATCACCGGAAACAACAGCAAATTCCCAATCTCCCGCTTCAGGATTGTAGCCAGGCTCGCGCTTGATCATGATTGTGGAGAGAATCGGCCTACCATTCTGCGAGCTATGGTCGAACTTCCGCTTAATGATGACGCTACCTTGGGGGAAGCGCTGCGGCGGATTTGCGAACATTGCAAAACTTCCGGTGGCATTTACAAAAACGGTGATGTAGGTGCTGGCATGAGGGTTCTGCTTTCTCTCTCTTTCGTAGTCAGAGGGTTTTGGGGCGGCACATAAAATATCGACCTGCGAGGAAATGTAGTATGGCTCCCGATTGACTTGCATCCATCCACTAAGGTTTGAGACATCGAAGCCGAGATTGTCATGGCCTTCCGCCCCTCTGGATCCGACTAACGTAGTGGCCGCCAACACTGCTATGAGAAGAGACAGAATGAGTCTGTTCACCATCGTTTCGATATTGCGGCAATCCGTTAGCCAAATCCACGAATTTGAGATCCGCGTCGGTTACTTAGGAGCGATTCGATAGCTCCTCTTCTGGTCATCTATTATTTCTAATGGATATACATATATGATATTACTACATCTTTTAGCTTGACGAAGAAACAGCGAATACCCTAGCCTGACTTCCATGGCAGCCGGCGTTCTGGCGAGCGCGGGCTGCGAACAAATCACGCGATCTCCACGATCGCTCATGCAGCAGGCGGCCGCTCGGCCGCTGGCGGAAGGGC
>CAYNPS010000048.1:0-26070 GCA_964399125.1 uncultured Terriglobales bacterium | reverse complement strand
TCTGAGCTACCTGGCCAATCTGGAATGCGATTACAGGTTGGAGGCGTCGAACTGCGACGCATTTTGAATTATAACAACTCGTGCTTTGTCGCACCGAAAGCGGATTCGAGATGACGCTTGTATGTTCATGGTCGACGAGGGCAACAAAAAGAAACCGCAAGGTGCTTCGGCCAACATAGGGCCTTCGCATGACACAGAAGGAGGAGGAGTGCGGTGAGAAAGATCAGCACGACGGAAGGTGTTAGGAATGGGAGTGATGAATTCGAATTTTCATCCAGAATCGATCATAACTTTTTCCGATTTTGGCGATAAGAAATGTCGATTTCACATCTCTGCTGGATTGGCGCAGAGTATTAGGTTGGAGGGCAATATGGAAACTCGTGAAACCGTCGTGCTTTGTCCGAACTGCCGTTGGAGCGCTCGTGGAGAAGACGAGCAGGCGCTGAGCGAAGCCAAAGATTTTCACGCCATGTATGAATGTCCGCTGCCCTCGTCGGCCAGCGCGCATTCTGTGGACGCGCTCGCCAGCTAGCGTCTTGCGCTGCAGTTTTGTGCTGCGACATTCCCAACACATGACCAGATACCGGAACTCGTTTGGGTTCCGGTATTTGTGTTTCTGCCCGGCTCCGATCATTCATGGTTACACGGGACGAAAATCCGTTCCATAAAGGGATTTTTGTTCTTTGCGAAATTGGTACTCCGCTGTAGTATTTCGGTCGCTTCCTCAAGTTACGTCAGCTTTCTCCGAAATCGACAGGAGGAGATATGAAACGGAAAGCGCTACTCACGGTTTCACTCGTTGCCGGGCTGTTTACGTTGTCATGCAACCGGACCAAGACCGGCGGCGGTCCACCGAAGTTTGCGGATTGCGATCAGGACGTGGAGGTGCAGTGGGCGGGAAAAGATGTTTGCGCACAGGAGGCAGATCCCAATCACTACAACAATTCTGGAGTGAAGATTTCCGCCGATAAGTGCAAGGGAATACATCTTACTGACCCCAAGGACTTTCGAGTCGATGTACTGCTGAGAAAGGAAAACACAACGAGTACCTGTCCCCTGCAGCCCTTCGAGACCGCCTTCCCGGCAAAATCTAAGGATGGACACGTCCACACCGGGCGTGTGCACGATCGCGCTGCGATTGGTTGTGAATACGAAGTCCACCTGAAAGAACTTGGGAACACGGGAAGCTGCGATCCACACATCGACATAACTGATGGTGGAACTCCGTAGCCAGCTTAGCGTTGGCTCGCGAGCAAAGCGCGGAATTCCGGCGAACTTCGGAGGCGGTCGAATTCCGGAGTACGGTCGATTTCTGCGCGCGAGTACCCGCGCGAGATGGCCCGCCGCAGCGAGGATAGCGCCTCCTCGTCGTTCCCGATCTGGGAATATACCAGGGCGGCGAAATAGGAAACTTCGGCATCGTTAGGTTTGAGGAGCAGCGCATTTTGCAGATGGTTTACTGCATCCTGGCGATGGCCCAGCATGGCGCAATAATAGGCCGCAAGCGTGTGCGCGTTGGCGTCGCGATTGTTGACGCTTAGGTCGGATTCGGCGAGGGCAAGCGCGTTGGTGAATTGTTCGGGCGCCAGCGAACGCTGTCCGGGAGCGAAGTAGTACGCCCGCGCGAGGTTCCCGTAAGTTTTCGCTTCATGTCCGTTCATTGCGACCGCCTGGCGGAACGCTTCGATCGCATCATCGAACTTGCGTAAAGCGAAATAGCTTGCCCCGAGATTGTTATAGCTACCGGAATTCGGTCGCAGTGCGATTGCGTGTTGCGTTGCTTCTACCGCCTTCTCGTACTCACCGGTAAAGTAGTAAACGCCGGCTAGTCTGCTCCATGCGCGAACGTCCGCCGGAGAAATTTGCAATGCCTTGATATACGCCTGGGCCGCGTCATCGTATCGAGCTTGGTTGCGGTAGAAGAGGGCCAATCGTTCGTATTCAATTGCATATTGAGGACGGGCCTGGATGGCCTTCTTGTAAGTGTCCTCGGCTTGTGCCGTCTGGTTGAGTTGTTCGTAGGCGGTAGCGAGTTGGCCGTAAGCCTCGTCGTCAGTCGGGTCTTTTTCGACCGCCTGTTGCAGGTCTGAAACGGCTTTTTCGTACTCGCCGGTCGTGACGTGCAAACTTCCCAGACATATATCAGCGAGCGCAAGCGGGGAGTTGAGAGTCTGTGCCTGTTGGCACTGATCAGCGGTGCTGGCAATTAGCGACTTGTCTTTCGAACTGCCGTATTTCTGCAGATAGGCCAATCCCAGGGAGGCGTGGGCCGCTGCGTATCCAGGATCAATTCCTATAGCGTGCTGGAATTGCGAGATCGCGCTTTCAGTATCGTCATTTCCACCTTGCCGCTGCAGGAAACCTCGTCCTCGCATGTAGGCTGTGAAAGCTTCGGGATTGGTCGTGCCGTGACCTTTTTCGCTCAAGTTCTGGTGAATTTCGATCTCGAGCATCTGCACGGCTTTTTCGACGAGCTGATCTTGCAAAACGAAGACGTCGTTTCCTCCGGCCTGGAAGTTTGCTGCTCGGAGCATACGCCGCGTAGTCGCATCGACCAGCTCCTGAGTAACGCGAACCGTACTAGACGATCGCATGAGTGTTCCTTCGAGTCCGAGGTTCACGCCTAACTTTCGTCGGGCATCGTCAATGTCGCTGACGTGCTCAGCCTGGAGCTCACGCGGCGAAACAATTTGGACCGGTTGAGCTGCAGTGATCTCCATCAATCGGGCGGCAACGGCTTCCGTAAGCCCTTCGTCGAAGGCAGTGTCGTCGTCGGTTACGCTGCGAAATGGCATTACGGCAACGTATTTGTTCGCCGGAACTGGATGTATTCGGCTTTCCGCCCATTCCGTGATTCTGCGGTGCTCAAGACCGACGATCAGACCGAAGATCAGGACCAGAAGAATCAAAGAAGCGAACTGCAGCGAACGGTGCTGAGATCTGCGGGCAACGGCAGCGTCGAGCACTTCGAGATCACGCAGCATCTCGCGGGCAGACTGGTACCGTTGCTTTGGATCTTTATGAAGCGCCTTGAGAATAATTTCTTGAAGCGGCTGCGAGATCTCGGCGTTGAATTTGATTGGAGGTGGAACTGGCCGATTGAGAATTGCATCGATCAGTAGCGCGCCGGTTTCGCTGTACGGTGCACGACCGACGCACATCTGATACAGCACCAATCCCGCGCCATAGATGTCGCTGCGCGCATCAGGTTGCGAGCCGCGAAGCTGCTCCGGTGACATGTACCCAAGCGTGCCCGTCAGAATTGTGCTGTGAGTTTCGGTTGTAAGGTCGTGTCCTTTGGACTTCTCGTCTCCCAAATCGGCAATGCCAAAATCGAGAATTTTCAGGAAGCTCTCATGCGTGAGGCGAAGGTTTGAGGGCTTCAGATCGCGATGAATAATGCCTTTTTCGTGTGCAGCGGCGAGTCCTCGTAGAAGCTGCATCGTGAGCGACACGGCAAGCGTTTGCGGCAGCGGTCCGCGGCTTAGCAGTTCGTCGAGGGAAACGCCTTCGATTAGCTCGACCACGAGAAAATCGCAGTCGTCTTCGGTATCGAACTCAAAGATGGTCTCGATATTCGGATGGCTCAGGCGAGAGAGCGCCATCGCCTCATTACGCACGCGATGCCGCGCCACCACGCTGCGAATGCTGCCAGGGGAGAGCAGTTTGATAGCGACATCTCGCCCTAGACGTTCATCGTGTGCGCGATACACGACGCCCATTCCGCCAGCGCCGATCTGCTCCAGCAGGCGGTAGCGTCCAAGCATTCCTCCGGTATGGCGAGTGGGGGCTGACATCAGAAGGGTGTGTTGGCAATCGTAGGATGGATGACGAGCAAGGTCAATGAATTACCGAAACGGGCCGGGAATCGGTGATCGGTGATTCAAGGGCAGTACGCAATAGGCAATAAGCAGTAGGCGAAGGCGGAGGCCTCGTGACTCCGCCTCGTCGGCTTGTCGCCTATTGCTTATTGCCTATCGCGAACCGCGCAGTGTAGCCGCTCAGAGCGGTTCGGATTCTGCGTGCCGCTGTCGTGAAATAGAATCCCAACCATGGCTTTTCGCAGCGACAATCGCACGCCTGAGCAGATGCGTCCAGTGCGCATTACCCCCGACTACATTGGCATGGCTGAAGGTTCGGCACTGATCGAAGTTGGGCACACGCGCGTCATCTGTACCGCTTCTATCGAAGAGACGGTTCCAGGATTCCTGCGCAATTCGGGAAAAGGTTGGATCACCAGCGAGTACGGTATGCTTCCGCGCTCGACGCTCACTCGCACGCCGCGCGAATCCAGCAAAGGGCGAGTCGGCGGACGGACGCACGAGATTCAGCGGCTCATCGGGCGATCCCTGCGCACGATTTGTGACTTGTCGCAATTGGGCGAGCGGACGATCTACATCGACTGCGATGTGATTCAAGCCGATGGAGGCACGCGCACTGCATCCGTCACCGGAGCATACGTTGCACTTGCATTGGCGGTTCGCCGGCTGGTGGCCGCAGGCACGCTGAAGAAATCGCCATTACGCGACAGCGTTGCCGCAACGAGCATAGGAATCGTGGACGGCACAATCCTGCTCGATCTCGCTTATGAAGAAGATTCGCGTGCAGAGGTCGATATGAATCTGGTCATGACCGGATCAGGGCGTTTCGTCGAAGTGCAAGCCACGGCGGAGCAGGTTGCCTTCGGTGATTCGCAACTGGCGGAGTTGATTCGGGTAGCCAAGCAGGGAATTACTGATCTCCTGGCGCTACAGACGGCTGCGCTGGAGCGCGCGCAGTAGCACCAACAGTGAGGCTAAGCTACAATCGAAATTGCCATCATCTTTATCCCAGCAGCCGACGCCTTCGGCCTGGATTGAGCCTGCAAAGAAGCGGTCTCGAAAAAATCTCAGAAAATCCCAAGGAGGATTCCCCTGTGAAGTTAACTCCCGGAAAGCTCGCCGGAATGAAAGCGGTCTCCGACGCTCGCGGCGTAATCGCGGCTGCTGCCATGGATCAGCGCGGATCGCTAAAGAAATCGCTCGCCAAAGAAAAAGGCGTGCCCGATGTGCCCGACAAAATGCTCGAGGATTTCAAGACGATCGTCACCGAAGTTCTCACCAAGCATGCAAGCGCTATCCTGCTCGATCCCGAATTTGGATTGCCAGCAGCCAAGAAGCGCAACAAGAAAGCCGGTCTCCTCCTCGCCTATGAGCAAACGGGATATGACAACACGAGGCCGGGACGCATTCCCGATCTCCTTAACTTCTGGTCAGTGCGGCGCTTGAAAGCTGCCGGCGCGGACTGCATTAAGGTTCTCATCTACTACTCGCCATTCGATTCCAAAGAGGTCAACGAGGAGAAGCATGCGTTCGTGGAGCGCATCGGCGATGAATGCCGTGGCGAGGATATTCCGTTCTTCTTAGAGTTTGTCGGCTACGATCCCAAAGGCGGCGACGAGAAGGGACTCGAATACGCGAAACGCAAGCCAGAGAGCGTGATTCGCAGCATGGAAGAGTTCACCAAAGACCAGTATGGCGTGGACGTCATGAAAGCCGAAGTTCCCATCAACATGAAATTCGTTGAAGGAGTGAAGAGCAACGCAGGCAAGGGATCGGCTTACACGCGCAAAGAAGCCATCGAGCTTTTCAGGAAGTCGGCAGCGGTGTCGAAGAAGCCTTTCATTTATTTGTCCGCAGGCGTGAGCAACAGTGAATTTTCTGAGACGCTGGAGCTCGCTGCAGAATCCGGCGTGAAGTTCAACGGCGTCCTCTGCGGTCGCGCGACTTGGGCGGATGGCGTGCCGGTGTTCGCGAAGCAGGGCGAGAAAGCCTTCGCAGACTGGATGAACACCGAAGGCGTGAAGAACATCCAGAACGTGAACGAGCGTCTGAAGGCCGCCACGCCGTGGTACCAAGCGTACGGCGCAAAGTCGGATGCCGCACTGGCGTAGTTCTTCATTTATTTCCACGTAATTCACAAGGCCCAGCCATGCTGGGCCTTTCTTCTTTCTTCCAAGACATCGCCTCTACGTTCAACGGCATCGTTCCTCTATGGAGGTCGGACGATGCCTTGGAAAACAACAATCAAGCGCGCGAGAAAAGATAAGGAAGAGGGAAAAGCTCCGAGCACGCAGGCTGGTGAATTTGTTCATGAAGAGATGGAGCACATCCGCCGCGGGAAACATGGTGCGCGCAACACCAAACAGGCAATCGCGATTGGATTGTCGAAAGCGAGACGTGCAGGCGTAAAACTACCCGCTCCCAAAGCGGGAACGACGTCGACAGGCACACGCAAGCAGGCGCAACGCGATTTGTCAAAGGCGGCTCACGGACAACGCAAGACATTGCACAAACGCTCCGTGGCACGCGAACGTGCGCTGAAGCGCGAGCCACGTTCGGCCGCTTCTCACGCTGCGTTATCAAAGCAAGCTCGCAGTGCGGCAGCCCTGCGCAGCCGCGCTTCGCGCAGCGCCGCCGCGAAGAAAGCCGCGTCTACTCGCCAGCATCGCCGTGCGGCATAGATTGTTTGTCGGACCGACACGCGACCGGCGCGGGTTTTCGTTTATTTTCAACAACGGTGGCGAAAAAGCCAGAAACCCGGCCGAGGGCGGCCGTCGGTCCTTAGCTTATGGGATGCACACCTTGCCTTGACCGCGACTGCTCACGCCCCTAACATGAGCGCATTCTCAATATTGCACCGCCCAGGAGCAACTGTGCGTCTTTCCGTCATTGCAGGTTTGTGTTTTGCCTTTGCATGTCTTTCTATTTCAGCCATTCCAGCTTTAGCGAAGTCCTCGAGCAACGATCCTCGCCTGGCTAAGGCCTACCGCTTCGAACGCGGAGGCTGGGTCTATGTCCATCTCGAGGGCTCTCCCAGCAATGTCGGCTATCAGCACGGTTATCTACTTCAGCCGGAAATAGAAGACGCATTCAATGCGGTCAAGCTTCTCGATACCCACAGTACCGAACGCGACTGGGAGTTCTTCCGCAAGACCGCGCGCGAGGTTCTTTGGCCGCATATCGAAGCCGAGTATCGGCAGGAGCTGCAAGGGATCGCCGACGGACTGAAAGCTCGCGGCAGCAAGCTCGACGTTTATGACGTCGTCGCGCTGAATGCCTTTGAGGAAGTGCCGGATTACTACGTTCCGTGGCTAAACAAGAAACAAGCGCTTCTGAACGCTCCCAAGCTGGTCGCACCGGGTAATTGCAGCGCCTTCATCGCCACCGGCAGTTACACGAAAGATGGCAAGATCGTCATCGCGCACAACAACTGGACCAGCTACACCAATGGTGAACGCTGGGTGATCATGTTCGACATCGTTCCCGAACACGGAAATAAGATTCTCATGGATGGGTTCCCGGGGGTTATCACCTCCGACGACGACTTCGGAGTGAACTCCACCGGAATCATGATCACCGAAACCACGATCACGCAGTTCGCCGGATTCGATCCCAACGCCATTCCAGAATTTGTGCGCTCGCGCAAGGCCCTGCAATATGCAAACTCGATTGACGACTATGTGCGCATCATCAAGGAAGGTAACAACGGCGGGTACGCGAATGATTGGCTTATTGGTGATCGAAAAACCAACGAAATTGCCTACCTGGAGTTGGGCTTGAAGAATACTCCACTATGGCGCTCAAAGGATGGATACTTTGTCAGCTCAAATTTCGCGCGCGACCCCAAGTTGATTAAAGAAGAAACCGAGTTCGATCCGAATAATTCCACTACATCACCGAACGCTCGCCACACGCGGTGGGAAGCTCTGATGAAGGAGAACAAAGGCAAGATCGACGTCGCGATGGCGCAGCAGTTCCTCTCAGATCACTATGACGCTTACGAGAAAAAGGAACAGGCGGACGAGCGCACTCTCTGCGGACACACCGACGTAAGTGCGCGTGGAATTCAGGTTTGGGAATGGGATCCGTACTACCCGGGCGGAGCGGTTCAGGGCAAGGCAACGGACAGCAACATGGCGGAAAAAATGGAATTAGTTGCGCGGGCCGGACATCCATGCGGCGAGGATTTTCACGCTAAGGAGTTTCTGGCGCAGCATCCCGAATATGCGTGGCAGGCGCCGATTCTGCGAGATATGAAGGCTGGCCCGTGGACGCAGTTCAAGAGCGGTGATCGCGAAACGGCAGAAGTTTCAGAAAGAAGAAGGAAGCCAAAGGTGATTTTGAAAACTCCGACGGTCTCTCCCCTCCGACAGGGCGATCCTCCATCTTCCCACCCCGATTCCCACGGCGGTGGCGCATAATGGAAGCTGAGTTCGAGTGAGGTAAGGATGGCAGAGGAGTGCAATTCGCTGAAGGACTTCCGCAATTTTCCGGGGATCACCGAAGCCTGGGAGCTGATTAAAACCGGCGTCGTTGTAATTCGCGAGCAGATGTACCGCCTCGAACTCTGGCACTCCTACTCAAATCCGGATATTCCTTATTACGTCTCGGTCTACGTCCAGCACGACGGCGTCTGGAAACGAATGCAGGATCCCATCTTTCCTATCGGACTCGATGCCGAGGGAACCATGCGCGAGGCTATGGCCTTCCTCTCTGAGCGTCTGGCCGCCTAAGAACGCCATAAATCGAGTCCCGTTTCGGCCCCAGCCGAGGGCTGTCGCACCATCGACACAGTCAACAGCTTGGAATTTCAAGGGGTTAGCGCTTCCACAGCATCTTCTCCAGCTACTCTGGGTTCAACAGATTGAAACATAAGTTGTTGAAGAAAGAAGCTGAATGCGAAGGAACCAAATTCAGCTCTCCTGAATCTAATGCTGTGAGGAGAGAAGCTGGATTTTAAGAGATTTTCAGCAAAACGCTTCTTCCACGTAGTTTTCCAAGGGGTGTTAGATGAGTCTGGTCAATATGCTCTTCGGTTGCTGGCACAGAAACTACAGTTTCCCATTCACGACTCGTAGTTCCCGTCGTTCACCGGCTGCACAAGTAACGGGCACGTACGTCGTGTGTCTGGATTGCGGAAAAGAATTTCCGTACGACTGGAAGCAGATGAAGCTTGTCACTGAGCACAAGCGTGAATCAAAGGTGACATCGATCGCCGAGCCCGCACGGGTTTTGGCGAAAATTGCCTGATCTGGTTTGCTGTGCAGAAATGAGCCGTTCCGGGGCTCGGCTCCAACCTGCCTTCTTCATTTTGAACTGAAGCTTGCGCCCGTTTTGGCGCGAGCCGGCGGAGAGGATCGGCTCGATTCTCGAAGCGAGTCAGTACCGTCCGCGGTAGCGGATGGGTTCGTCTGATCTTGAACAATACGCCCGTTCGCTGCCACTACTGCGGCGGTACTGATGCCTTTTTTCGAAACTCACGCTGCCGATGAGACGAGCAGTTGCCCAAGCAGGCTGAGCAGATCGGTCACGGTGATGATTCCTACCAGCTTTCCATCACTTTCGGTTACCAGCACAGAAGAGAATTTTCTGCTGGTCATAATCTGCACTGCCTGCTGTACTGGCGCGTCGGGGTGAATCGTGACCGGGTCTTTGGTCATGGCCAATGTCACGGGCGTCCCTTCGAAGATTCGGTTGTACTCTTCCGGACTGAGCGGCGATAGAACCGACGGAGCCAGGCGCGACACGTCGCGGTCGCTGATGATTCCCAACACCTTTCCTTCGGCCGAGACCACCGGCACATGCCGCTTTCCGGTTCGGCGAATTAGCAATGCCGCATCAAGAAGGCGAGCGTCCACCGTCAGGGTGGTGACCGTGCTGGTCATGTAGTCGCGAACACGAAACGATGTCTTCGGTGGGCTTTGCTTAATCGCAGGGTCGGCCATAAGAAGCGCATGATAGCAGAGGTATCTGCGGCGCGGACCGGCATTTCGGAAGACTACTGCGCATTCAACCACTTCTCTATGGTTAATGAGTTTTATCGTTGATCCATCGGCACGTAGCGATTCGGGTACTGCGGCCCGATGTATTCGGCGCGCGGACGAATTAGGCGGTTGTCGTCGAGTTGCTCGATGACGTGGGCTGTCCAGCCGGCGATGCGCGATACTGCGAAGATGGGCGTGAAGAGATCGATGTCGAGCCCTAGCGCTGTGTACGTAGATGCCGAATAGAAATCAACGTTGGCGTTGAGCTTCTTTTCCGCGTTGATGAATTTCTCGATCTTTCGCGACATGTCGAACCATTTCGGATTGCCGCTCGATCGTCCGAGGTCCTCTGACATTTTGCGCAGGTGGGTAGCGCGGGGATCCTCGGTTGTGTAAACACGATGTCCGAATCCTGGAACTTTCTTGCGATCCGCGAGCATGCTCTTCACATGATCGACCGGATCTTTGCCTGCTTTGTCCAGATTGAACAGCATGCGCATCACCTGCTCATTGGCACCGCCATGCAATGGTCCTTTGAGCGCTCCAATGGCGCTGGTGATCGCCGAATGCATGTCGGAGAGTGTGGCTGCGGTTACTCGGGCAGCAAAGGTGGAGGCATTCAATTCGTGGTCGGCGTGGAGGATAAGAGCGATATCGAGAGCTTTTTCTGCGGTTGGTGAGGGTTTCTCTCCGGTGAGTTGCAGCAGGAAATTGGCTGCGTGCGAGAGTTTCGGGTCCGCCTCGATAATCTTCTTACCCTTGCGGATGCGATCGTAAATCGCGACGATCATCGCGATCTGCGACGTCAGCGCATACGACTTGCGTACGTTCGAATCATGATCGACCGCTTTCTCGTCGGGATCATAGAACGACAGCGCGGAGACCGTAGTGCGCAGAACCTCCATCGGCGTGGCCGATTTGGGGAAGTTCCGCATCATGTCGATGATCTTCGGGTCCAGTACCCGCGACTCGGCGAGGCGATGTTTCAGGTGCTCAAGTTCTTCCCGTTTTGGGAGCTGTCCAAACCACAGGAGGTAACAGACTTCTTCGAAGGTTGAGTTGTCGGCGAGGTCGTGGATATCGATGCCGCGATAGGCGAGAATTCCTTCATCGCCGTCGATATAACAAATGCCAGAATTCGCGGCTACGACTCCCTCTAGACCTCTTGTTGCTGGTGTGGTGGACATAGAACCCTCAAAGAGGCTCTCCACGACCTCAGTGAGCCGTATCGCGCAGAGAGCAACCTTCTTTTATAAATGAAGTTTATAGACGCGGGCAAACCGGGGATTGAACACGGAGGGCACGGAGGTAACGAAGGAATTCAGGGGCCGAAAAAAAGAGAGTGAGTTCCTTTGTCGACCCTTCCACTGCTGCGAGTCAACCTTCGTGTCCTCCGTGACCCCCGTGTTCAATCTTTCTCAGAGGGGCCAGATTGACAATGCCGTGTCGCTCAGAATCTGTTGTTTTGCCGTTTCGCTAATTGGAAGGGCTCGAAAGTCTTCCAGGTTGCGCTCGATCTCAGGTACGCCAGGACCAGGCCAATCGGTGCCAAACAGCGTTTTTGAGGCGATTTCGTCCAGGCGAGGAAAGTACTTCAGCAGTGCTTTCGGAGGTACGCCGCTGATGTCGAGAAAGACGTTCGCATGCCGCCGCACCAGGAAGAATGCAGTGTCCATCCATAAAGGCCGGCCGCCGTGCGCCAGCAGGATTTTTAATTTGGGAAAATCCACCGCGACATCATCCACGTAAATAGGATCGCCGAACTTATTCCTGGCTCCGGGAAAGATCGATGTGCCGGTGTGGACCATTACAGGAATGCCGTTCTGTTCGGCGATTCGATAAATGATCTCCAGCTCTTTCACGCCATTCAGGTAGTCGTTCGGATAGAGCAGCTGATGCGGCGGATGGACCTTGATCATGCGAATGCCAAGGCGCACAAGGTGTTCCATATCGCCTCGCACATTCGAACTGTGCCGCGGGTCAACGCTGCCGCAAGGAATCAGACGCTTGGGATCTTCCTTCACATATTTCGCAATGAACGCGTTCACTTCAGGAGTGAAGCCGATCACTTCCGGTGCGACATAGTTGATGAGTGCGGCACGATCGATGCCGATGCTGTCCAGATATTGAAGGAACTTTTTCGGCGAGCGGCAGAATTCGATCACCTGATCGAAGTTCGCGCGCTTCTTCTTCATCGCCGCCAGGGCTTCAGGCTTGAACATCTCAACAGGCTGGATGTGAACGTGGCAGTCGGTGACCATCAGACGCGAAATATCCGGCGCCGCCTCATAGCGCGAACGGCGGCAGTCCAGTGTAATCGGTAAGCGGGACTAACCTTCACTCATGCCGTAAGGCGACGATAGGATTCACGCGCGTGCTTCGGCGAGCAGGCAAATAGCACGCGAGGAGCGCCACCAGCGTCAGCGCAACCGAGACAGTGAAATACGTAACCGGGTCGAAGCCGCTGACCACCAGGAACTTGCCTACCAATTTGGCGCTGCCCAAGGCACAGGCGATGCCAAGCACAAGTCCAGCTGCGACAACGACGACGCCCTGGCGCAGCACAAGTCCCAGAATGGAACCACGCTGTGCGCCAAGAGCCAGGCGGATTCCGATCTCCTGTGTCCGCTGGCTAACCGAGTAGGCGATCACGCCGTAAACGCCGATTACAGAAAGGATTAGTCCCAGCCCGCCGAGAACCGCAGCCAGTCCGGCACCTAGCTGGAACATGAGCAATCCGTTCAGCGTGTACATCGATTGCTTCATGGTCTTTACTTCAAACACGGGCAGGTCGGGGGCAAGAGCGTGGATAGTCCTTTCAATTTCGGGAATCATGCCGGATGGTTCGCCCAGCGTTCTTACCTGCAGCACCTGCAGACTTCCTAATGCGGCGTGCTGCGCCAGCGGCATGTAGAAGTTATTAGGTGAAGGTCCGTTTGTGCGGGTATACATTGCATTCTTGGCTACGCCAACGATTTCAATTTCCTGCTTGGCGTTGCTGACCAGTCGGAAGCGCCGGCCGATCGGATCCTGGTTTGGCCAGTATTTCTTTGCCATTGATTCATTGACGATCGCGACATTCGTCGACTTCTCGTTGTCGGAATCGCGAAACTCTCGCCCTTCAACGAGGGGAATCCTCATCGTGGCGAAATAGTCACCGGAGATCAGTTCGTACTGCGATCCGGGAAGGGGCTGACCGGGAGGCGGCTGATATCCATCGATGATGAGACCATCTCCGTTACCGTAGTAGCCCATGGGTGCGCTAGTAGCTGTCGCTGCCGTCTGCACACCTCCAAGCTGCCGCACGCGCGCAAGCAGGTCGCGATAGAACTGGAGCGTCTGCTCCGGTTTGTATCCCAGTTCGCTGGGATCCATGACAAAGTTGACGACGTTATTGGGATCGAATCCCAAATCGGTACGCTGCGCCGCCTGCAGACTGCGCGTAAAAAGTCCCGCGATGATTAACAACAGCAGCGAACCGCCGACTTGAATTACGACTAAAGCGGTGCGGAGGCGTGCGCGTGCGCCAACGACGCTACGTCCAGTCTCATGCAGGACCGCATTGAGATTGCCACGCGATGCTCGAATCGCCGGCACGAAACCAACGACAATGCCGGTTAGCAGCGCAGCCGCGAAGCCGTATCCGAAAACGCGCCAATCGAAGCCGAAATCGAGGTGAATGGGTAAATCCGTCTGTAGATTGAGCGAGCTCAGCAGAGTGCTGCCGATCACTCCGAGCACAATACCTGCAAGTCCGCCCAGCAGTGCGAGCAAAACGCTTTCAGTGAGCAATTGCTGAATCAGCCGCTTCCGTGATGCGCCGAGAGCTGCGCGAATCGCCACTTCGCGCTCGCGTACCGTCGCCCGCACCAGCAGGATATTGGCTACATTCATGCACGCGAGCAGTAAAACCATCGCAGCCAGTCCAAGAAACAGCCCAGCAATGATCGGTACCGTGTTCGCGTCATCCGGCTGCGGACGTGAGTGCATCTCGGAGTAGGCACGAATTTCCATATCTTTGTCGAAATCAGGGAAATCTGCTCCGAGGTGCTGCGCAATCACACCGAGAGAAGCAGTCGCTTGATCAAGCGTTACACCATCACGCAATCGCGCCAGCAGGACGAGCTGACGCATACCGCGGTTATCCATGAAGTCATGCGGCGTGCCTTCGATGGTGTTCATGCCCAAAGGCAAGTAGGCCTGCGCTTCCAGAATGGGATAAGGACCGTAGAAATCTTTAGGTGCAACGCCGACCACCGTAAATGGTTTGCCATCGAGCGTGACCTTCTTGCCGACGATGTCGGTCTGTCCTCCAAAGCGCTTCTGCCAGTACGGGTAGCCGAGGACAATCACTGGATCGGAGTCGACCTTCTCTCCTTCCTCAGGCAGGAACAGGCGTCCTGCCGCGGGTTGCAGGCCCGTCATCCGAAAGAAATTTCCGGTTACGTAGTACGTCATCAACCGGTCGGCTTGTCCACCAGTACTGAAGCCATCGAGGCCAATTTGATACGCGGCGACATCAGAGAATACGCCCGTAGTTTGGCTTCGGATCGTGCGATAGTCGGGTACGGAGAACTGGTTCTGCGTGTTTCCATGCCGCTGGCGGTAACCAAGAACGGCGATCTGCTCAGGTTGGAAAACCGGCAGAGGTCGCAACAGCAGCCAATTCACCAGGCTGAAGATCGTGGTATTGGCGCCGATGCCCAAGGCCAGCGTGAGCACTGCCACAATCGTTAAGGCCGGGCTCTTGCGCAACATGCGCATGCCGTAAAGGATGTCGCTCTTTAATGTGTTCATCAGGAAGGCTCACAGCTCGAATTGAGGTGTGGATGTACTCCGAATTCTACGTAAATAGACGACGGCTGGTTCGAGATATTACCGTGACTTGAGCAGCTAAAGTCCCAATGAGGTCTTCCAGGCAACCGTTGTCCACAAAAACGCAGCTCCACGTGAAGATCCGAATTCGCTGCAAATTGCGAGGGCAGGGAATTCAAGCGTGAGGGCATCGGCATAAATCGCTCAGCGATTACCGCCTGCGGTTCGCGCCGGCGGCGAATTTGGCTTTCATCAGCTCGGGATCAACCGCAATAAAGACACCTTGGCTGCGGGCCAGCACCGTACCTTGCTCATCGCGGATTTCGGCGACGTTGAAGTGCCGGCGTCCCTGAACCTCCTGCTCTCTGCCTTCGACGATGAGGCTCTTGCCTAGCGGAACTGGTTTTACAAACTCAATCGCCATCGACGATGTGAGCGCCACGACAGAGCGCAGCTTGTTCACCTTGCCCATTGCTTCATCAAGAAGAGTGGCGATGATGCCGCCATGCGCGTGTCCGGGCGGCCCTTGATATTTCCGCGGAAGTTTGAACTTGCACCAGGCGCGATGGTGACCTTCGTCGAAGAAGAACTTCAGCCGCATGCCTTCTGGATTGTCTTTGCCGCAAGCGAAGCAATGATTCTTGGGAAGGGAGATGTGTCTGGTGTTGTGTCCGGAGAGTCGCTTGGGCATGGTTCGAGCATTATACGGACGAATGTCAGTATCGTCCGCGGTAGCGCATGGATAGTGCTGATTCACCCGCTACCCGGGGTACTGATCTCCGTTCCGCTGTATGATTTCCGCGTGTTATTTCTTACCTACATCCCGAAACCACCGCTTTCGCAATTCGTAGAACTGTTCTGGTTCTACGAAGGATATACGCAGCCCCACGCGAAAGAACGCATCATGCCGGATGGCTCGATGCAAGTGGTGGTGAACCTGCTGGAAGATGAGATAAAGACTTACCATCCGAACGATCCCGATCGTTTCGACCGATTCTCTGGCGCAATCCTTGCCGGACCACGTTCCCGATTTGGCGTAATCGACACTGCGAGCCAGCGGTGCCTTATCGGCGTTCATTTCAAGCCTGGCGGAGCTTCGCGTTTCCTGAAGATGCCCATCAGTGAACTGGAGAACAGCGATGTCTCGCTCGATTGCCTTTGGGGCATTTACGGCCACGATCTACGCAACAGATTGCTGGAGACGTCAAGTCCCGAAGCGAAGATGCGTGTGCTGGAACGATGCCTGCTTGAGCGTGCGACGAAGCCGTTCCAGCAGCATCCAGCAGTGGAGAGGGCGCTGGAGCTCATAAGCCAGGGTTCGCCTTGTCAGTCCGTGGCTGATATAGCCAATGAAATAGGAATCAGCCGTCGGCGATTTATTCAAGTGTTTAGTGAGGAAATCGGGCTAACTCCAAAACTCTTCTGCCGCATTCAGCGCTTTCAGCGCGTGCTGCACCATGTTCATGGTATTGGCGATGTTGATTGGGCCGACGTCGCACTCGCCCATGGATACTTTGATCAGGCACATTTCAACCACGATTTTCGGACATTCTCCGGCATTACTCCCTCGCAATACCAGAGGTACCGGACCGAACATCTGAACCATGTGCCGCTGATGGACTAGTGCGCATTTTTACAAGACGCTCGATTCCAGGAGCGCCAGAATTGAACCAACGTCGTTCGCGAGGAGAGTTATGAAAGTGAATCCTATTCCGCCCGGCCATCACACCATCACTCCGTATGTCACTGTCCCAAACGCTCGCGCCGAGATCGAATTCCTGAAACGAGCTTTTGGTGCTCAGACGACTGAGACACTCTCGGAAGATTCCGATGGCAGCATTCGCCACGCCGAGCTCAAGATCGGCGATTCCATGCTGATGCTTGGACAAGCGCGTGATCAGTGGAAGGCGCGTCCCACCGGCTTCTATCTCTACGTCGAAGATTGCGATGCCTGGTACAAACGCGCCATGGCCGCGGGAGCAAAGTCGCTGATGGAGCCATCGGACCAGTTCTATGGAGACCGCAACGCGGGAGTAGAAGATCCCGCAGGGAACTACTGGTGGATCGGAACGCGAATCGAGGAGTTGTCGCCTGAAGAACTTAAGCGCCGAGCTGAATCAGCGTGGGCGGCACAATCGAAATAGCTGCGGTTATGATCGAATGCCGTCGCGCGAGGATTCGTTGCGCAGTTCTTGCTCGCCCGTACGGATCACCTGTTCAGCGAGATGCAGATATCGCCGCGCTTCGCCGGGCATGTCACGTTGGAACCTGCGGTAGAACTCGTCTTCAAATTTGCGGAAGAATTCCTGGAGTTCGAAATCGTCGATGCGGGATTGCTGTCTTCTTTCCATTGGGCCTCTACTAAGGTCGGCGGCGCTGCTACGTTGGTGGCTCCAGCCATTCTATTACGCGATTCCGGCGTTCCCTCTGAATATTCTTGCGGATTGAACACGGAGGACACGGAGGTCACAGAGGGTTCTCACAATCTCTGAAGATGACGCGTACGAAAACGAACTCGGCGTTTGTCGCTTCAACTCTGGAAAGTTCCACTCGAGCAAATCAGTCCTCAATTCCTCCTGTTTGTTCTTCCGTGACCTTCGTGTTCAATTCCAGAAGATACCAGGGAGGTTGTTTAGGTACCGAGTATTTGCTTCAGCATCTCTGGAGCGATGTTGCCTCCGCTAACGATTGCCACCACCTTGCCGCTGGAAGGGAATTCGTTGCGGTGGAACAATGCAGCTGCAGTCGGCACTGCGCCGCTCGGCTCTGCGATTAAGTGGGCGTCGAATGCGAGCCGGCGAACGGCCTCGCGGATTTCGTCCTCGCTTACAGTGATGAACCCGTCTACGTATTGCTGAATGTGCTCGAAATTGATTTCGCCGACGCTCTGCGTGCGCAAGCCATCGGCGATCGTGCGCATTGTTTGTTCAGCCGGGAAGGTGACGCGATGTCCGGCTTCGAAGCTGGCTTTTGCCTTGGCCCCGAGCTCGGATTCAACTCCGTAGACTTTCGGGCTGGGCCTCATGTTCTTCACTGCGGCAGCGATTCCGCTGATCATCCCGCCTCCTCCAATGCAGACCAGAACGACATTTGCGTCAGATAGATCGGCGAGGATCTCCAATCCCATGCTCCCTTGGCCGGCAATAATGGCCTCGTCATCATACGGTGGAACGAGAGCGAAGCCTTTGGCTTGCGCCAACTCCTCGGCTTTAGCTTTGCGTTCGTCGCTCGAGGGACCAACGATTACGACTTCGGCCCCGAGCGCGCGCGTCTTCTCCAGCTTGAGCGGCGGAGCATTGTCGGGCATCACGATCGTCGCGTGGCAGCCGATCGCTCGCGCTGCGTAAGCAACGCCTTGAGCATGGTTCCCGCTGGAATAGGCAATGACGCCGCGATCCTTCTGTCCGGAAGAGAAGGTGGCGATCTTGTTGTACGCCCCGCGCACCTTAAATGAGCCGATTGGCTGCAGGTTTTCGGGTTTAAGAAAAACCTCGCCTTCGCGGAAAGTTGTCTTAACCAGGGGCGTGCGGACGGCGATGCCTCGGAGGCGCTCCTGTGCTTGTTGAATTTTTTCGAGAGTGACCAACATTGGCGTTCAGTGTTGAGAAGCGGGTATAGGAACTTTCAACAGCAACTATAAACGACGGCGCGTTCTTGCCAGAGAAACCAAAGTGTAACCGCGCGTAAACTCTCACTTGTGATCAGAACTCCTCGTCTTCTATTGAGATCGTGGCGACCTTCAGATCTTGAGCCTTTTGCGGCTCTGAATGCCGACCCGGAGGTGATGGAGTTCTTTCCTTCATGCCTGAGCCGTGAAGAAAGCGATAGGCTGGCTGCGCAGATCAATGCTCACCAGCAAGCGCACGGGTTTTCGTTTTTCGCAGCAGAGCTGGTCGGCGCAGCGCCGTTTATTGGGTTCATCGGAATTGGGAACGTTCCGTTTGAAGCGCCGTTCACTCCTGCGGTAGAAATCGGATGGAGGCTGGCTCGTCCATTTTGGAATCGCGGATTAGCAACTGAGGGAGCTTCTGCCGTTTTGAAATACGCGTTTTCCGTGCTCAAACTTCCGCAGATCGTGGCATTTACCGTCCCGGCAAACATTCCTTCCCGCCGCGTGATGGAAAAAATTGGCATGAAGCATGATCGCTCTGGCGATTTCGATCATCCACGTCTTCCTAAAGGCCATCCGCTGCAAAGACACGTGCTGTACAGGATCGACAGCAGGAGCTTTGAACGTCTAGCACAGCAGAGTGATTCGTCGGAGTGACGAATCGCGCCATCTGCGAGTTAGCGGTGCGAATCATCGCATAATCTGCTCAACTGCAATCACACTTGGGTTATTCTGCCTCCGTGACCATCACCAGTCTGGCGCTATCTCGCTTACTCGGTTCCCGAGTAGCTGACGCAAGCGGTCGATTCATCGGCCGCGTGCGCGAGGTCGCGCTGCGTCCGCAGGAGGATCCAAACCGTGTATCCGGTCTGGTGGTGAAGACACGCGAAGGCGAGCGTTTTCTCACGCCAAGCATGATTCAGATCAACGAAGACGCAGAGCTCCGCGCGTCCCTTCCGGCTGCCGAATGGCCACACGTGAACACCTTGGATGACTTCTTTCTTCTGGAACGCGACCTGCTGGATCAGCAGATCATCGACGTTTACGGCAGAAAAGTTGTTCGTGTAAACGATGTCGACATCCATCCGGAAGCCGCTAACGGTGGCGTGAGCCTCAAGATCGCAGAGGTGGATGTCGGAATGCGTGGAGCTGTGCGCCGCCTTATGAAAGGTGTAGCTCCCTCGAAAGCTGTAGAGGCGGTGGTTCAGAAGCTGAAACCTCGGGTCATTCCTTGGGAATTTGTCGATCTCATCGAAACCGATCCGGCTCGCCGCGTAAAGCTTCGCATCGAACATGAGCGACTCTCACAGCTGCATCCCGCTGACATCGCCGATATCGTCGAAGAATTGGCGCCTGCCGAACGCGAGGCTGTGTTCGAGACGCTCGACGAAGAAGTTGCTGCTGAGGCGCTGGAGGAAATAGATCTTGATATCCAAGTGTCCATCGTTGAGTCGCTCGATTCGGATCGTGCAGCCGACATCGTAGAAGAGATGGATCCGGATGCCGCTGCCGATCTGCTCGATCAGCTTCCCGGTGAGACCTCAGAAGAAATCCTCGACGAGATGGAGCCGCAGGAGCGCGAGGAAGTCGAGGACCTGCTCGAGCACGGCGAGCGAACCGCCGCAGGGCGGATGACGACGGAATTTCTTGCTGCTTCGCCTGAAACTACCGCGGAGCAGTCAATCGAATTACTGCGGAACTTCGAGGGCGGCGTTGAGAGCGTGGCCACGATTTATCTGGTCGACGCAGACGGCAAGCTCTGCGGCTCAGTGCCCCTGCAGCGCATTGTGCTTGCAAAGCCCGCGGAAAAGCTGTCTGAGCTTACGGCTAAGCCGCTCGTGTTTGTCCGTGAAAAGGACACGCAAAAGAAAGTTGTCGAAGTAATGGAGAAGTACAACCTTTACACGCTGGCTGTTGTCGACGAGGAACAGCATCTCAAAGGCATCATCACGGCCGACGATGTGATTACGCTTTTGCGCGAACAGGTTTAGTTTTCCGCCTTTCCAAGCTGACTTCGGCAAGTTCTCCATTTATTCTGGAGTGCTTCGCGTTCGCGAAGTGATTTCCCATCATCTGTGTGGATCGCTGTGGAGAAGCAGACCTCTCATCGCCGAAGACTGTCGTTCGCCAGAACCTGGCGCTTCCGGCTGCTTGCCTTCCTCGCGGTCTTCGGTCCCGGCTTTATCACAGCAAACGTCGATAACGATGTTGGCGGAATCCTCACGTACTCGCAGGCTGGGGCAAAGTTTGGTTATGCGCTGCTCTGGACGCTGATCCCGACAACGATCGCTCTGATCGTAGTTCAGGAAATGGCCGCGCGCATGGGGGCGGTCACAGGCAAAGGGCTATCCGACCTGATCCGCGAAGAATTTGGTCTGCGAATCACGTTTTTCACCATGCTGATTCTCGGAATCGCAGACTTCGGCAATATCGCTGCCGAGTTCGCCGGCCTGGCCTCCGGCATGGGCATCTTCGGAGCGAGCAAGTATATCGTCGTACCCATCGGGGCGGCGCTGGTCTGGTTCGTCGTCGTTCAAGGAACGTACAGGCCAGTCGAAAAAATTCTGATCTTCTTCTCGCTAATCTATTTCACCTACATTGCTTCGGCATTTGCCGCCCATCCCGATTGGCGCGCCGCCGTGCAGAACACGTTTGTTCCTGTGGTGAACAAGAGCTCCGAATATCTCGTGATGCTGGTTGGCCTCATCGGGACGACGATCACGCCGTGGATGCAGTTCTATCTGCAGGCCTCGATCGTGGAGAAGGGAATCGGCAAGAAAGAGTATGCACTTTCGAAATGGGATGTCGTGTTGGGCTGCATCATCACCGATGTGGTGGCATTCTTCATCGTCGTCGCCTGCGCAGCCACTCTCTACATAACTGGTCAGCACGACATTGGAGACGCGGCCGAAGCCGCGGTAGCTTTGCGACCCCTTGTCGGCCAGTTTGCTTCGCTATTATTTGCAGTCGGACTCGTTAATGCCGCTCTGCTTTCGGCGGCAATTTTGCCCCTGGCCACGGCGTACAACATCTGCGAAGGTTTGGGCGTAGAGTCGGGAGTAAATAAGCGCTTTTCTGAAGCCAAGGTCTTCTACTGGCTCTACACTGCTTTGATTGTCGGCGGAGCGGGAATCGTACTGATTCCCAAAATGCCACTCATCAAAGTGATCCTGTTTTCGCAGGTCCTCAACGGAGTGCTCATCCCGTTTGTGTTGATCTTCATGCTTAGGCTCATCAATCGCCACGATCTGATGGGCGAATACAAGAACACATTCACGGCAAATGTGATTGCGTGGAGTACCAGCGCCGTCATGATTCTGCTCACGGCAGCTATGCTCTGGACAAGCATTGCGTACTCGTAGTTTCTAGAAATCCACGTGAAAGCGAGTTCCAGGCACGATCGCCGGACCGCGATCGCGGTTGTAGCCGGGATCGGTGATGTACTGCAGAAGAGCAGCCGCGTACACGCCACGCCAAAGATGCATGTTGTAGTACCCCTCCACGATCTTTTCTCGACCGTAGTTCAACTTGCCATCACCGAGTAAAAAACCGAGGCCACCGAGCGCGAGATACTCCCGATGATCGCGCGATAAACCACTTGTAACTCCGGCGACGCCGAGACGGTCGAATTGCCTATGCCATCGATCCCCGGAAATGTCCGCTCCTGCTGCGAAGGTGTTGTTTACCTCTGTGTAGGCGAACGATTCGTGGCGGCCCTCGTTCCAGCCAATGCGGAAGTAGGCGCGTACCGATTTGGGAAGCTCCTGCTCGAAGTTTACTCCGAACCCTTGCTTCAAAGTTCCCTGATGCCGATGTGCGGTGACGTCCGGTGTAGCATCGCGTCCGGAAAGAAAGGCGTTGATAGCTTCGCGGTAGCTGCCCATGTTGGCGTGATTCAGATATGCAAGCGGCTTAATTGTGGTCTTGCGACCTGGAATCAACGTAGGACGAAACTCGAATTCCAGATTTTCAGCACGTGCGCGACGGAGATTCCAGGCGAGATCGATGCCATTCGCCACCTTTGGCATCAGCATCTCGCCGAAACGCACACCCCATAAAGGCGATTGATATTCCACAATCGCCCCGTAAGTGTATCCGCGGGTATCGGCGGCATAGTCGTATCCGCCGTTGTTATCGATCGTCCAATTGGTGAATTGCAGATGGCTGTCTGTTCCGACTTCATTTACGTCAAAAAAATCAGCGGTGCCGAATTTTCCGATGTGGAATTCCAGGCGCTTCTCGGGAACGGAGGTGGCGAGTGAGAGGAAGTTTCGATCAGCTTCTTCTGTCTTATCGCTAAGCGAGATGATTTTGTGCAGCATCACACGTGCGATGTAAGGCGCCGCACCCAAATCGGGATTACGCACTACGTCGAGATTCGTGAATCCTGCCAGTCCGAACGCATCGCTCAGGCCGCGTCCCCCCGTTTCTTCGACATCAAACAGAAGCTCGGTGGTGCGTGTTGCCTGCCATCCCAAGTACAGCGTCGCAACGCGCGAAAGGGCATGCTCGCCCTCGTTCTTGAAACTGTTCGGCCCCGAGTACTTCGCCTGGAAGGGCGGATGCGCCTGAAAGATGATGTTCAACTGTCCGCCAACAAAGAATGGCGAACTCGTCGAATGCGAAAAAATGGTGGGATCAGTCTCGGGACCAGAGATTCCTGCTTTACTCTCCTGCTGTTCCGGGCTTGTCGATTGATTTATCTGGGCATCAACGGCGGCGGCGAGCAGCCACAGAAGCAGGCAGTTCACGAGACACTTCCGGGCAAGCATCCCGATTTGGAACTCAGCTAGCCAGCAGTTTGCCGCGGGCAATCTGGCGGATGAGGCCCTGGTCGGCTTCGAGAAAATCAAAGCGCGGTAGATCTCGGCGATCCACCCACCGGATCTGCTCAAAAATCCTGTTTTCCATCTCGCCTTCATACTCTTTCACGCAGTAGAAGTGCAGCTCCACCGCTCCGCCTTTTTTGTAATGATGCTGAATCGAAATCACCTTTTCGCCAATGATCGCCGAAATCCCAAGTTCTTCGTGCAGCTCGCGACACAGAGCGGCGCGTTCCTCCTCGCCGGGTTCAACCTTACCGCCGGGAAATTCCCATTTCAGCGGCATAGGCTGATCCTGCGCGCGCTGGCAGATCAGCAGCTCCTGTCCGCGAACGATCAATGCCGCCACGACTTGCTTCAACCCTTGCCTCCACGGCGGCACTCCTGTGCGACTGTACGCAATCTCCATTGCGCTTCGATGAAAATAATCATTTCCTATTTCAGAACTGCAAAGCAGGAAGTGCTCACGCACTGCAGCGGAGGAAGGGAGGTTCCCTGGCGAGCCCTGACTTTACCGTAATGATAACAGTCATTCCGCACGCGAGGTATTCCGGAGTGACATCCACGCCGGGAAGACTTACGCCATGATGACTCTTCTCCTACTGCGCTCGCTTGAGACCATCGCAGGACACACCAACGCCGAAAGTCTCAGAGCGCACCCATTCTGCGGCCAAAGGGATGTCGCAAACAGTAGATCCCTCGCTCTTCAAAGCCCGATCATAGGCGAACGAAATGACTAAATGGTCGAGCGAGGGAGGTCAATGATCTAACGAGATCATCGGATTGGAGAGATCACAGCAGTTGAGAAGACAGGCCTGCCGAATTCCTAAAAAGGGATGTCTTCGTCCTGAATTCCCGTCGCGTGAGCTGGTTCTTCGTGCTGCCCATGGCTCTGGTCGAAGTTGCCGCCCGAAGCTGATGCTCCGCGAGAATATCCGCGCGAGCCTCCCTCGGTGTCGCTGCCCTCGGTTCGTCCGCTCAGGAGCACCAAATCGTTCGCGACTATTTCCGTCTTGTACTTCTTCTGACCGGTTTCTCGATCGTCCCAGGAACTCGTCTGCAGACGGCCTTCGATGTAAACCTTCGAGCCTTTCTTTAGGTATTCGCCAACGATCTCGGCCAGTCGCTGCCAGGCGACAATGTTGTGCCATTCAGTACGCTCTTGAAGCTGACCACTCTTGTCTTTGAAGCTCTCGTTGGTTGCCACCGTGAACTTTGCAACCGGCGTGCCGCTCGGTGTGTATTTGACTTCGGGGTCTTTGCCGAGATTTCCAATCAAAATGACTTTATTTACGCTCTTTGGCATGGGCCGCTCCGGAAGGGAATGAAGTCCGCTCAATATAGCAGGAAAAGACGGCTATCGGCTATCGGCGGTCGGCTTTCGGCCTCGAAGCTCTTTCACTAGTCTCGACGCGTCCGAGAATTGAAACGCGTTTCTAAACCTTCGTTGCACCGAGACAAGTGGTCCTTTGGCCGAATGCCGATAGCCGAAAACCGACAGCCGCGTTTTTCAGTCTGCGACGGTAGCCGTCATGTTGTCCACGAACACGTGATACGGTGTGCTCGCCGCATTCAGATCCACTTGGAAGCCGTTCGTGAACTCGAGCCGCGTTCCTGTCTGCGTCGCTTCGTGCGAGATATTTGCGTTCATGACCTGTCCATCGACGATGAGGACATCGTGGATGGCCTGAGTCCCAGCCGTGTGGAAGGTCGCGACGATGTGATGCCACGTATCCGGCGCAAAACGCTGCAAAGGAATGCCGGTCGCTTCCCACTGCTTCGTCGTGAAGTTGAACACGCGCCAGCTATTCGAAGCGTAGTCTGCCTGCCAGGCGAAGTTGTAGGTGTTGCCGTTTACCGTCTGCTGGCATTCGAATTCGATTGCCTGCGGAGCATTCGCGTACTGTCCGGGAATGTACATGTCGAACTCATAGCGCAGGTACGTGAGCGGGTTGGGGAGCGTCGGCTGCTCGATGAAGTAGTAGCCGCCGGTATATGCAGGACCGCCGTTCACGAAGAAGTCAGCTGCATGTCCGCTGAGGCTCGGGTTGGAGATGCCTTGCGTCATGTGGTAGTCGGGGCCTTGTCCAGTACCACCGACGTTTCCGCACCCACCACACTGCTGCCATCCTTGCTGATTCTGGATCCCACCGATCACTGTCGCGCCTGCTGGAGTCCCATCACCGCTTGGAGCAGGGGCTGGCGCGCTGCCGGTGTTCGAGGCACTCGTGTTCGATGGAGCGCTTCCCGTGCTCGTGCTCGTGCTCGAACCGGTGTTGCTGCCCGCGACTGCCGTGCTGGCCGAAAACGGCTTGGCTCCGCCGGAGCCACAACCAACAATGGAAGCAATGGCCAAAGCAGCCACGCTGAATTTGAAGAAAACCTTAGAAGTAAAACCCACCTGAACCCCTTCAGACAGAAAATTGCAACTGACTGAATTGACACTAGGTTTGCTTCTACTCTGCCTATATCGGGGGACGGGTCTAGGTGTGAGAGGAAAATTCCCTAGGTACTTCTAGGTGATTCGCTTAGCTCGTTGGAATAAGGGGAGTACCGCAAAACAAGTCATGTGAACAACTTGTAAAGCATCAGGTACACGATCACACCGGTAACGGAGACATACATCCAGATCGGGTAAGTCCAGCGGGCAATCCGGCGATGCGTTTCAAATCTGCGTCGCAATCCGAGCGTGAGCGTAATGACGACCAGCGGCACGACAACAGCGGCCAGAATCGTGTGCGAAATCAAGATGAAAAAATAGACCGGACGCGACCATCCTTGTCCGCGAAAATGAACCGAGCCGACGTGCGCGTGGTAGTACAGATAGCAGACCAGAAATAGACACGACGTGATGAAAGCCGTGATCATCGTCGCGCGGTGCTTCAAAACCTGTCCGCGCTTGATGAAGTTGTGGCCAATGCCCAGCAGCACGGCAGTGATGCCGTTCAGAGTAGCGTCAATTGGAGGGAAGATGCGGTAGTCGATCTGCATTGGAGAACGGCGAACACGAAGGTCAC
>CAYNPS010000047.1:8201-26111 GCA_964399125.1 uncultured Terriglobales bacterium | reverse complement strand
TGTGCGTTCAGCTTCGGTTTTGCCAATCTGCGCGGCGCGTTCCAGTTCACGCTTATAAACGATGTTTACGGCGCCCTCCGGACCCATCACAGCAATTTCCGCAGTAGGCCACGCATAGTTCACATCTGTCCGAATGTGCTTTGACGACATAACGCAATATGCTCCGCCGTACGCTTTGCGGGTGATTACGGTCATCTTCGGAACCGTCGCTTCAGCGAAGGCATAGAGCAATTTGGCGCCATGGCGAATAATTCCGCCGTACTCCTGCTGCGTGCCGGGAAGGAATCCCGGAACATCTTCGAAGGTCACAAGCGGAATGTTGAACGCGTCGCAGAAGCGCACGAAACGCGCGCCTTTGTCTGACGCATTGATATCAAGTACGCCCGCGAGAAAAGCGGGCTGGTTTGCCACCACCCCAACAGGCCGCCCATTCAGCCGCGCAAATCCAACGACCAGATTCTTCGCATACAGCTCCTGCACTTCAAAGAAATAGCCGTCGTCGATTACGCGCGCGATCACATCCTTGATGTCATAAGGCTGATTGGAGAGCGCGGGAACGATGGTATCGAGTTCGGGATCGGCGCGGTCAATGGCGTCCGTTGTCGTTCGGCGCGGCGGATCATCGAGATTGTTCGACGGGATAAAGCTCATCAGCTCGCGGATCATCGACAAACATTCGGCGTCGTCGTGCGCGAGAAAATGCGCTACGCCCGAAGTTTCATTGTGAGTCGTGCCCCCGCCGAGCTGTTCTTTCGTGACCTCTTCGTGAGTCACAGTTTTGATCACATCAGGACCAGTCACGAACATGTACGAGGTTTTGTCGACCATGAAGATGAAGTCAGTAATCGCCGGCGAATAAACAGCTCCCCCGGCACACGGTCCCATGATTGCGGAAAGCTGCGGGATCACGCCGCTGGCCATGGTGTTGCGCAGAAAAATGTCAGCGTACCCGGCGAGCGACATCACGCCTTCCTGAATGCGCGCGCCGCCGGAATCGTTTAATCCAATCACCGGAGCGCCAACGCGCATGGCCATGTCCATGATCTTGACGATCTTCGCCGCGTTCGCTTCCGAGAGCGATCCACCAAAGACGGTGAAGTCCTGAGCGAAGATGAAGACGAGCCGTCCTTCAATGCGTCCGTAGCCGGTAACGAAGCCGTCTCCCAGGACCTTCTGCTGATCCATGCCAAAGTCGCTGGCCCGATGCGTGACAAACCGATCGGTTTCCTCGAAGGTGCCCTCATCGAGAAGAAAATTGATGCGCTCACGCGCCGAGAGCTTGCCTTCTTTGTGCTGGCGCTCGCGGCGCTCCGGCCCGCCGCCGGCTTCCGCCGCAGTATCGCGACGCTTTAGTTCCTGTAGTTTCTGCTCAAGATTCATCGGACTGAGATTATAAAGAGCAGCATACGTACATGTATCTCTGATAGGAATGATCGACAGTTCCGTAGTACAAATGACCAATCTATTCGAACCGCACTTGAGGTGTCCGTGAGCACGAAGATGGAGGATCTGTTGGCAGTTGAAGAAGGCAGAGAAGAGATTTTCGACCTGATCCAAGATCTGGACGGTAACAGTCTCATCATCACCGATGATGAATTGATCAGGGAAGCTCTTGGACTTCAGAGCCGACGTGGTTAATCAACGGTCCTTTTAGGCGCGATCAAACACGAGCCCAATGCCCGCTTTCAACTTCTTTCAACGGCACATCGGGATACTGCCCTGCTTCGACCATCGCCAGCGCTCGATCCCTCCGGCTGCGCAACGTGGGGATCGCGTTGAGCAGCCCGCGCGTGTACTCATGCGCCGGCGCGGTGAACACCTGGCGCGCGCTGCCGCTCTCGACCATCTGTCCGCGATACATCACCGCGACACGATCGGAAACCTGCGATACCACGCCCAGATCGTGCGAGATGAACAGCATCGAAAGCGAAAACTTCTCGCGTAACTGCGCCAGCAGTTCGAGAATCTGTGCTTGCACGGTGACATCGAGCGCGGTAGTCGGCTCGTCGGCGATCAGCAGTTGCGGACGATTGACGATCGCCATGGCGATCATCACGCGCTGCCTTTGACCGCCGGAAAGCTGATGTGGATAGTCGCGTGCGCGGCTTGCAGGATTCGGAATCGCAACTTCGTTCAGCGCGGCGACGGCTCGCTCAGAAGCTTCCTTGCGACTGACGCGCTCGTGCGCGAGCACGGCCTCGGCAACCTGATCTCCCACGCGCATCAGCGGATTCAGCGCCGTCATCGGCTCCTGGAAGATCATCGCCATCGCCTTCCCGCGCAGGCTACGCATCTTCTCTTCCGGAGCGCTGAGCAGTTCTTCTCCGGCAAAACGAATGCTGCCGCCGACACGAGCTTGCGGAACCAGCAGTCGCATGATTGCCAGCGACGTTACTGACTTTCCACTGCCCGATTCGCCGACGAGCCCAAGCGCCTCGCCCGATTCAATCGAGAAGCTCAGATCGCGCACGGCGCGGCTCGCGCCAAAACTAATCTCGAGGTGCTCTACCGTCAGCAGCGGCATATTCTGCGGAACTCGCATTGATAACACATTCAGTGCGGGTTTCACCATGGACACACGGAGGGAATGGAGGCAACCGAGAGGCGATGACGTTCGAGTTCGCCAAACGCTCGCTGCCTGTGAGTTAGTAGCTCGAACCACGCACACAGAACCGAAAGCCCCAGCCACGCGCCAGCCCGAAGAGCGGAGTGTATTAGCCCACGCGCGTGAGCCCTTGGCTTGCTCTTCCATCGAAAAGACGGTGGCAATCTTAAAAGCACAGCATGCAATTCAGTAGTAGATAGCCGTAGCGCCGTAATGGGAAGGATCGAGGTGTCATTCGTCTTTCTGCGGGATAGCCACCGATGCTACGGATGCCTGATCGGCTCGGGCTTGTACTTCGGCGATTCTGCTATCGGTCGAATCGGGGTTAACTGAATTGCCCGACTCGCCTGCTGGGCCGAGGCGCTCGAGGTGGAGAAGCTTTGCGAAGCCGATCCGGTCGCTCCGAACTGATCCATTACAGTCAGCCCAACGGAATATGTACCTGGGCTGCTCAGCGTGTGCACTGCAGCGGGTGTAAAGAAATCTGCGCCGTCGCTGAATTTGTAATGCCAGGTCAGCAGGAATCCGTCGGGATCGTGCGATCCTGCTGAACAGGCCAGGACTGTGTTTCCCGAGATTGGATGGACGCTGACTACTGCATTCGGCGCGAGGTCTCCTGGCTCGGCAACAACATTCACCGAGGCGCGCTGACTACTTCCCGCGGAATCGACGGACTCCACGGCAATCTGGCGCGAGCCGGTAAATACTTTCAAGTTTGCGTTGATGACTCCGCCAGTCGTGGCGTAGGCGAGTTGACCATCGATGTAAACATTCATGCGCGCAATCGGCGCAGACGAATTGGCCGATGCGATCAATGTCGTAGGCCAGCTCACGGTCGCTGCGTTGCCCGGTGCGAAAATCGTTACTCCCGGAGCAGTAGCCTTGGCTTCGACTGCGGTCACTGCCACGGCCGATGCGCCTGCAGCGTCGAAAGCCGTAGCCGTAACAATGTAGCGGCCGGGAGTCGTGTATTTGTGCCTTGCGCTGGTGGCGTTCGTCACCGTTCCGTCGCCGAAATCAATGGCGGCAGACGCGGCGCTGTTTGCATTCAGCGAGGCATTGATCGTGAGATCAGACGGCTGCGACACATTGAGCGTCACTGGCGGTGGCGTGTCACCCGCGCGGAATGCTATCGGCGCCGACATCACGTTGTGAATCGACGGCTTGCCGGTCGCTTTTATGTAAAGCGATGCGGAGGTCAGCTTCGATGAGCTCAGATCGAAGGAATGAGTTCCCACCGGTAGATCGGCGAGCTTGGTCAAGTTCTGCCCATCGTTCGAGGAGAAGACGGTGTAGTGGTCGATGGTAGCTTCGCTGCCACCGTTCACCGACCAGCTAAGCGTATTCCCAGAAAGGGAAGGCGCGAGGTACACGCAATTGTCGATGCCTGGTTCAATCGCCGTTCCTTCTTCGTAGTCGTTCCAGGTAACGATCTGCAGGGCCGATAGCTGATTGGAAGACGAATAGTGTTTCCCAATGTCGGCGAAGGTGTCGAGCCATGTCTGCCCACAGTGCTGATCAACCAGGCGATTCGTGCTCCACTCTGCCGCTGTGTCATTGAATCCTTTGTAAGCCGAGCCGAGAATAACCAGATTGGGGTTGCTGGCGGCCGCGGTGTAAAACGAATCCTGTGCGCCGATCTGCTCGTCGAACGGATCGTTTGAATTGATGTCGAGCCACTGGAAGGCACCGCCGGAAGCACTGAGATGAAGACCCTCTCCTCCGCGAAAGAGTAGTACAGCGCTGGAAGGCAGCGCTGCCTGCACGCGTGCCCAGTCTTCGTACCATCCGGTGACGCCGAACATGAAGACAGGCGTTTTGCCATTCACTTTCATGTATGCAGGCGAGGAAGCATACGTGGAGAAGATGTAGTTGAGATCTGAAATGAGTTGCGTGGTAGCGTCGCAGCCGTTTTGCTCGGCCGCGGTTACCAGCGCACCTGCGTCTTCGACTATTGCAAATGTGAAACCCGGATGCGCTTCCGCTTCTTTCATCACCAGCTTTGTGCTTGTGTCCGCAAGAGTCGAAGCCGGCCCATACCAGTCCACGATAGCGCCTTGAATGCCACGGCTGATCATGTCTTCGACCTGTTTCTTCACTTGCGCTGGATCGTCCGACCGATAGCCGACGTTCATGTGCATGCTGCTGCCGAACCACGGCATGTAGTGGGCGTAGATCTTAGTGGCGGCGCCGGAATAGAGCAGTTCCGAAATGGGAGCCTTGCTCACATTCCCGGGCCGTCCGTTACCGTTCGTTCCGCCCGCAAACGAGTCGGCTGCGGCAGTGTTGTTGCCGGTTTCCGCCTGCACGGTCGTGTTCGTCGGCGAGACACCACCATTCCCCGAACCGCCCGGGCCTGTTCCCGGCGATCCTGTCGAAGGGGAGTTGGATTTTTGTGATGAGCCGCACGAAAGCGACCCTACGACAAGAAAGATAAGTGCGGCGATTGACGAAGCATGCGAATGTTTGCAGCGAAACACGGAAGTCCCGGGATGAACAAGTCACCTGATGGCAAGGTGCAGTAGGTGACTCGTCAGCCACATTCGAAGCAGTTTGCGATGTGGTCTGCATTACTCAGATGCATGCTGCATCTCCGCTGTTCGCTGGGTAATTCAGGACTGATCAGCTACTCCGCCCGCAACACGAAGCCTGCCTGAGATAATCTTGAATTCCGCTTCTCTGTCGCCCATGAACGCGTCTTCCTCCGCAAACGCTGCCGTTCTCATTATTGGCGCAGGGCCCACTGGATTGGTCCTGGCTTTGTGGCTCAGCCGGTTGGGTGTCCGCGTGCGCATCATTGACAAGAGTTCCGAAGCGGGAACCACGTCGCGAGCACTCGCTGTGCAGGCGCGCACCCTCGAGTTTTACAACCAGCTCGGGATTGCCGAGGACGTGCTCGAGCGCGGTCGAAAAATCACCGCCGTAAATCTCTGGGTGAAAGGGAAGCGGGCTGCGCGTGCGGTCTTCGGCGAATTGGGCGAGGGTATTAGTCCATTTCCTTACGCGTTTGATTTTTCCCAGGATGAGCATGAACGTCTGCTGATCGATCATCTGGCCAAAGCAGGCGTTCATGTCGAGCGCCGGACGGAACTGCTCTCCTTCGAGGATCGAGGCGATCGGGTCGTGGCCCGCCTGAAGCGACCGGACGGTTCAGAAGAAAGCTGTGAAGCACTCTATCTCGCCGGTTGTGACGGCGCTCACTCGCGCGTACGTGAAATCCTTGGCACCGGATTTCCAGGCGGCATCTACAGTCATCTTTTCTACGTTGCCGACGCGCAAGGCGCAGGCCCAGCAATGAATGGCGAAGTTCACGTCAGCTTGGAGAAGACTGATTTCCTCGCGGTCTTTCCCATGAAAGGCGAGGGCCGCGCCCGACTGGTGGGCACCGTCCGCGATGAGCCCACAGGCCCGCGAGACAAACTGGAGTGGACCGACGTCAACCAGAGCGTGATTGAGTCGATGCGCACCAAAGTAGAGCGCGTGAACTGGTTCTCCACCTATCGCGTGCACCATCGCGTAGCCGCGCATTTTCGCCATGGCCGCGCCTTCCTGCTCGGCGATGCCGCTCACATTCATAGCCCCGTCGGCGGCCAGGGAATGAATACTGGAATCGGTGACGCGGTGAACCTGGCCTGGAAACTTGCTGCCGTGATAAGCGGCCGCGCGGATGCGTTGCTCCTCGAGAGTTATGAGCCGGAACGAATCGCCTTCGCACGACGATTAGTCGCGACCACCGACCAGGCATTCACGGCAGTCACGAGCCCGCGTTTTCTTGCGCGCCTCATTCGGGTCAGGCTCGTGCCCCTTGTGCTTCCGCTGGCGTTCAAGTTCAAAGCCGCTCGCAAGTACCTGTTTCGCACTGTGTCACAAACGCTGGTGAACTATCGCGCAAGTTCATTGAGCCAAGGACGTGCGGGACGCGTCTATGCAGGCGATCGCTTACCTTGGATACCGGCTAGGTCAGCAGCCGAGAGAGACAACTTCGCGCTGCTTGCGTCTCTTGACTGGCAACTCCACATTTACGGCCAGGCAAGCTCCGGAATTCAGCAATTGTGTAGCCGTCGAAACCTGGCGTTGCATGTGTTTCCATGGCGTCCCGAAATGGGCCGGGCCGGTCTTCAACGCGATGCCTTGTATCTCATCCGTCCCGATGGGTACGTCGCGTTTGCCCATTCACGCAGTGAGGGGCGAGCACTCGACTCTTATCTCGACACTCGCAAGGTTATGCTTGCAAAGAATGCAGGTCTAAACGGCTCGAACTTTCCGCTTGACAATCGACGGAATCCGGGATAGCACAGGAGTATGGGACCATTTCCCAATTGCGGAATGCGACTTCGAGCCCAGAAAGCTTCTGAGATGGAACTCGGCGTTAACGCCGAAACCGTCGGGCGTTAACGCCGTGGAAAAAAGGGCGTTAACGCCGTGGAAATCTACGCGTTAACGCCGGTACTTGTTCGGTATTTTTTACTAGCTGATCGAAGGAGAGAATCTGGATAAGTACAATTCTTGCTTGTGTTTGCGCAGGTTGAGAGTTGCCACTGACGTGCGATTTCCGCCGCGCAAACGATCTCCGATCATTCCACGCGCCCTCGGGTCGCCTATCTGACTCCGGCAGAAGTGGCCGCTGATCCCCCTGCTACTGCGGATGAGGGTGATTCGACAACTACTCCGTCGAATGCCGTGGATGCGACTAGCCGTCCGTTGTCGTCGGTGATCGTGCGCAACAGCCAGCCTGATTCGCGATGTTGCCAGCTTCGGCCTTCTTCGTCGCTGGAGAAGACTTCGGTAGAGTTGAGCGCCGTCACCAATACGCGGTGCTGCGCGGAATCGTAAAAGACGGAAGCAAGGTTCACTACGGGGAGTTTTTCAAGGCGGGTCCAAGTGCCTCCCAAATCGGTACTGCGATAGAGACCTTCACGGCAGGCGAGCCAAAGACTGTTATCGGCGCCGACGGCGAGATCGCTGATCGAGCTAATGACCTTAGGCAGCTTTGCTTCACGCCAGGCGCACTCAAACAGCTTGCACGCTGATTTCTTGGAGCCGGAGTCGTCACTTGCCGAGAGGAGCAGGAAATTGTGACCGGCGGCGACCGTCAGCTGCGGCGTGGTTCGGACCAAAGTGAAATCGGAGTGCCCAAGCAGCGGTCCGCCTTCCCATGTCTTTCCCGAATTGGAACTCTCGAATACTCCTTGAGTGCTCGCGGCAATCCAGCGGTTGCCGCGAGCTTCGATGGAGGTGACTCGCGCATTGAGCGTTCCCGGTTTGATTACTTTCCGCGTAATGGCTTTTCGCGTCTTAGTGGCTTTGCGAACTGTAACGACATTGATGTTGGCGATGCGATCAAGCGGACGCCAGCGTTCAAGAGAGATCTTTGTTGCGCTGGTTCGCTTGCCTGCGACAGCCGGCGTTGATGACCATTCGTACACGCCATTGCTGGTGCCCGCGAGCAGATGTCCTCCAACTTTCTGCAGAGCGAAGACATCGCGTCCATCGAGCCCAGTATTGAGTTGCTTCCAGTGCGCGCCTTGATCGTGACTAACGAAGACCCCGCCGTACTGCTTGTCATTGATCAGTCCGGCGTAGAGCGTGTTGTTCTCTTCAGGATCAACGGCAAGAGCAGCTACCTGGCGATGAGCAAATCCCATATTCGAAGGCTCAAAGCTTGCACCCGCGTTGTTACTGGCGAGCACACCACTGCGATCGGTCGCGAGCATTACGTGATTCGGATTGCGCGTGTCGACCAGCACGTCGTTTACGATTACTTCGGAGGAAGTGATGCGCCGCCATGTTTTACCCGCATCGAAGGTCTTGAACAGTCCCTCGGTGGTTCCCGCGTAAACTACGTCGCGGTTTTCTGGATCCTGTTTGAGGACTCGCGTGCGTCGTGCCGAAAAGGGAATACCCTGAATCTTGTGGAAGAGCTCTCCGGCGTTTTCGCTTTTGTAAATGCCAGAGCAGGCGCTGGCATATACGACCTGAGGTTCTTTGGGATCGATGATGATCGAGAAAACATCGGAGTCATCGATCACGCCGTTCTTGATGTTGTGCCAGGAGCGACCGCCATCGGTCGTCTTCCATGGCAGGTGCCAGGTTCCGGCATAGATCGTTTCCGGGTCGTTGGGATCAACCGCGACCGACTCGATGTTCTTGATCTCCGCACTCGATTCCGGCGAGATGCGCGTCCATGTGTCGCCGCCGTTGCGCGAGCGATACACGCCATCGAGCGCGCCGGCGACCAGGGTATTTGGGTCCGAGAACGCAATTGCCATCGCGCGGATCGACTTGCCTTCCATTCCTGAGAGAGGCTGCCAGCTATGTCCGTCGTCGGTGCTCTTGAAGACTGAGCCGCCTTCATGTTCCAACGTCCATGCGGCGACGTAAATGGTGCCCGGCTGATGAGGATCGAAGATGATGTGATCGACTACATAATCGTTCCCTTTGCCAATTCGGACAAAGCGCTGCCAGGTTTTGCCCGAATCTTCGGACTGGTAGATCTGCCCTGCACTGGTTCCGAGCAGAATGCGGCTCGGATTCGCCGGATCAGCCGAGAGACTGCGCACATCGCCGCCGTCGGGGCCGACAGAGATAAAGGTTTGTGCCTGAACGAGTAATGAGAGAAAGAGAATGATCGCGGGGGATACAAGTCGCATTCGGTAAGAGAACTCCGAAGCTCCGAAGCCGCGCAGCCCCGAAGCTTTGTATTTTTTGACGCTGCTCCCGCCTGAGCGGGTTTCCGCAGCTCTGGTTGAACAGGACTATTTTATCGAGAGAATGGCCCTGAATAACTCCAATGTATCGGATTGGGAAACGACTTATAACTGAAAAGTATGCCAGTTGCACCATGGACGTGCGGACTGGAGGTCACACCGGCAAACAATATGAGCTTGCCCTAGTTCCTCACATCCGTAATAAGCCTTTCAACCTCGGCGCGCTGCTCGCCGGTGAGTGGCAGAAAGGGCAAGCGAGGCGGGCCTCCGTAATAGCCGTTAAGGTCGAGTGCGTATTTCAAAGCGGGAATCCCCATCTGGCTCGCGATGCGAGTAGCCGGTTCAATGATGCGCTGCTGTTTGAGCTGCGCCAATTCTTTATCGCCATCTTTCCAGGCCGTGTAGATTTCAAAGCACGCGGTCGGCGCAGCCGCACCAAAGGCGAGGACAGCGCCTGCGGCCCCAGCTTCGAGCGACGCCAAGAGCTTCTGTGCCGAGCCCGCGAGCAACTGGAATCCAACTTCTTTCTTGCGCATGATCTTCACTGCAGACGTGGGACGTGCAGGAAGAGTCGAGGCTCCAGTCGTGCCGGTGCCGGCGAGCGCCGCGGCGCTGACCAATTCACCGGCCGGTTCCATGGCACGCAACAGCATGCGACCTGTCACGGCGTTGAAGACCTCCGTCGCATTGGCTGTGTGCTTTACGTGCCGAGTCCGCGCAACGACGTCGGCGATCTTCTCGATTACTCCGCTCGATTCCTTTATGCCAATGATGTTCGGATGATCAGCAAGCTCCTGAATCACTTCAGCCGGAAGATCATATGCGGTAAATGGCGGAACGCTGTACAACAGGACCGGAATCGGAGAGCGATCAGCGACGAAGCGGTAGTAAGCCAGCAGATTCTCCGGCTTCATCTGCGGACGGTAATAGTGCGGGGTGCGCACCAACGCGACGTCATAATTGAGCTTGGCCGCGAACTCGGCGGCTTCGACGGTGCGAATCGCCGACTCGTGCCCCACGCCCGCAAGCAACACCTTCTCCGGAGCAGCGACTTCGATGGCGACCCGCAAGATCTCGCGCTGCTCGTCTTCCGAGAGCATCACAACTTCGCCGGTCGAACCCAAAATAGCCATGCCGGCGATCGGCGTGCGCGAGTAGCGATCGACGTTGTGCTCGAGCTTCTTGAGATACAAGCGTCCGTCGGGATAAAACGGTGTAGTCAGGGCAGGGAAGATGCCGGAGAGAAGCATGGGGATAGTTTAATCGAGCAAATTCCCCTTAACCTCTTGTTTATACTTCGTGACCTTCGTGTTCACCGTTCTCAAGGTTGCGACCGGCAGAAACCGCCGGCATCCAATGTGTTAGGCTTTTCTATGGACCTCTCCCGCCCAAGGCTGGCGTGTGCCTTGCCTGGCGACGCGAAGTGATGTCCCCGCCTATGCCCTTCGGGCCAAAGGAACTAAGCTTTTGATCGGAACCATTATTTCCAAGGTCATCGGGACGAAGAACGAGCGCGAAATGAAGCGCTTGTGGCCCATGGTGGCCCAGATAAGCGCGCTCGAACCGGAGATGCAGAAGCTCTCCGACGCCGAGCTGCGGGCCAAGACCGAAGAATTTCGCCAGCGAGTCCGGGAAAGCATCCAGCGAGCCGCGCCGAATGAGCTTCCTCCCGATGAAGACATCATTCCGACCACCTCGCCTTCTTCCAAAAAAGACAAACGCGATCCCGTCCTTGAAGAAGCTTTAGAAGAGGTGCTTCCCGAAGCGTTTGCTGTAGTGCGCGAGGCCGGACGACGCGTCCTGAACATGCGCCACTTTGACGTGCAGTTGATCGGTGGCGCGGTGCTGCACCAGGGCAAGATTGCGGAAATGAAGACCGGTGAAGGTAAGACGCTGGTCGCAACACTTCCCGTTTATCTCAATGCGCTTGCAGGTCGCGGTGTACACGTTGTCACCGTTAATGACTACCTCGCCAAACGCGATTCCGAGTGGATGGGCAAGCTCTACAACTTCTTGGGGCTCTCAGTCGGAGTAATCGTTCACGATCTCGACGACAACGAGCGTCGCGAAGCCTATGCAGCCGACATCACGTACGGCACGAACAACGAGTTCGGCTTCGATTACCTGCGCGACAACATGAAGTTCGATCTGAAGGACTGCGTGCAGCGCGGGCATCACTTTGCCATCGTGGACGAAGTGGACTCGATCCTCATCGACGAGGCGCGCACGCCGCTGATCATTGCCGGAGCCAGCGAGGAATCGACTGACAAGTACTACAAGGTTAATCGCATCATTCCCGCTTTGGAAAAAGGCGAGGAGATTCAGAAGAGCATCGAAGAGACGATCTTCACCGGCGACTACACCATCGATGAGAAACATCGCACGGTCACGGTAACGGAGCAGGGCTGGGAAAAAGTCGAGAAGATGCTTGGCATCGGCAACATCGCCGATCCGGAAAACTGGGGATGGAAGCACCACGTCGAGACCGCAATCAAAGCGCACGCGCTCTACCGCCGCGACATTGAATATGTGGTGAAAGACGGCGAGGTGATCATCGTCGATGAGTTCACCGGCCGCATGATGCCAGGCCGCCGCTGGTCCGATGGATTACATCAGGCTGTCGAAGCCAAAGAGAACGTGAAGATCGAGCGTGAGAACCAGACGCTGGCGACCATCTCCTTCCAGAACTACTTCCGCATGTACCGCAAGCTGGCTGGCATGACCGGCACGGCTGACACCGAAGCAGCTGAATTCGAGAAGATTTACAGCCTTGAAATTGTGGTTATTCCCACGAACAAACCGCTGCTTCGTCTTGAGAATCCCGACATTGTTTATCGCACGGAGAAAGAGAAATTCTTTGCCGTGGCGGATGAGATTCAAAAGATCGCGAATGAAGGTCGCCCCGTGTTGGTGGGAACTACTTCGATTGAAAAATCGGAGCGGCTGTCGGAGCTACTTAAGAAAAAAGCCGTTCGACATGTGGTGCTGAATGCGAAGTATCACGAGCGCGAAGCCGAGATAGTGGCGCAGGCAGGACGATTCGGCGCCGTCACCATCGCTACCAACATGGCTGGCCGTGGTACCGACATCTTGCTTGGAGGCAATGCGGAATTCCTTGCGAAACAGGAGTTGCTGAAGAAAGGTCTGGCGCGATCGGTTGGCGCTGCTGAAGGCGAGCTCTCTCCAATTGCCGCTTCTGCCAACCTCACGCGCTTCTACTATCAGGGTGCTGAATACGAAGTGGATCTGCAGCAGTGGGAAGAGGCGCTGAACCGTCATCAGCAGCAGATTCAGGCAGAGCACGACAAAGTCATCGAAGTGGGCGGTCTGCATATTCTGGGCACCGAACGTCATGAATCCCGGCGTATCGATAATCAGCTTCGCGGACGCGCCGGACGACAGGGCGATCCTGGCTCGTCGCGCTTCTATCTTTCACTTGAAGACGACCTCATGCGCATCTTCGCCAAGGAGTGGGTCTCGAACCTGCTCCAGCGGCTGGGAATGGAAGAAGGCATTCCGATCGAATCGAAGCTGATCTCGCGCCGTATTGAAGCCGCGCAGAAGACTGTCGAAGCGCAAAACTTCGAATCGCGCAAACACCTGCTCGAATACGACGACGTAATGAACAAGCAGCGCGAGGCAGTGTATGGCCTGCGTCGTCAACTGCTTGAAGGACTCGATCAAAAAGATCTTATTCTGGAAGATTATGTTTCCGGCATCGTCGGCGATTTGCTCGATCAGTACGCGCCGCGCGAGCAGCATGCCGAGCAATGGGATCTGAATGCTCTGAAGCAGCAGATATTTACTCGCTTCGGCGTGGATCTGGCGACCGAAGGTCTCAATCTCGAAACTCTCAATCGTTCCGAATTGGGAGACGCGATCTTCGGAAAGCTGAAAGAGCGGTATGACGCGAAAGAGAAGCTGATTGGCTCGGACGCGATGCGCTATCACGAGCGCATGATCATGCTCAGCGTTCTCGATGGGCAGTGGAAAGACCACCTGCTCAGCATGGATCACCTGAAGGAAGGCATTGGGCTTCGTGGCTACGGACAACACGATCCGCTCGTCGAATACAAGCGCGAGTCGTTCGAAATGTTCGAAGCGATGATGCAGCGCTTCCAGGAAGAGACGGTTCGTTACCTATATCTGCTCCAGGTGATCGAAGCCGAACCACGTCGGCAAGCTGCGCCTCTGCCGCCTTCAGACGGCCTGACCATGGACGGCGTTCCATTCGATCCGACGCGCGCGGTTGCTCCGCCCCCAGCCCATAACGGGAATCGCCGCGCAGCGACATCCATGGACGACATGGAGCGCGAGTTTATGCGCAAAAAAGAACGCGAGCTGCAAGCCGCGCGCATGGCCGGCGCCGGCGATGCTGGTGTGCAGCAGCGCAGGGTTGGCGATAAAGTCGGACGCAATGATCCTTGTCCGTGTGGTTCCGGTAAGAAATATAAGAAATGTTGCGGGGCTTAGTCGCCCGTCAGTACCCTCCGGGCTGGACGGAGGAATACTGGAAGACCCATCCGCTACCGCGGACGGTACTGATTTCCCGTTTCAGCCCATGTCATCTCGCGTGCTTTGCTGCCCGTCTTCACTTTCCACTCAGCGAACATCTGAGCGTAACTCGCGGTCATGTACTCGGCTTCTTTGATCGCTAGAAGTCTTGCTGTGCGATCGATCCACGCCGGAGAACCTTCCAATTCCGTGATGTTGCCGATCGGCGTTTCATCGATCACGACGTGACCCTCTCCATCGCTCCACTCAGCGCGGTACTTTTCATATCGAAATGACGGGGTTAGGCCGATTGCCTCGAACACATGCGCCAAGGCTTCGCCGTCGCCCACTTCCGTTTCGGTCTCAACGCGCGACTTGTGTTTACCAGCGTTACCTTTGGTTTTGTGAGTGAGCGTCCACTTCGAACCATACTTGCGAATGCGCAACACCTCTCCACGCGCGCGCAGCCGGCCGTCGTTGAAATCATAGAGAGTATTCATTTCGTGTGTGCGCGGCGTGACCCGCCGAAATCCTGCTGCAGTTAGCTTGCGCGAGAGTTCGTCCAGGTCATCGACTCGAACTTTGATTTCGACTTCTTCGGCAGGCATGGAGAGATTTTATCGAGATAAGTGCGAGGGACGAACTCACGAGGCTTTGCCGCGCTCCGCCTTGCTGACTTCCTCTTGGACAGGATGCTTAAATTCAAAGACGCATTCTCGCGGATTCTTGTCCTCGCGCAAACCTTCGTACACGGGCGCGCGCATTTTTATTCCGCCCACATCTGTCTCGTGAGTCCATTCAGTGAACTTGATTTCAGCCACCAGCTCCGGCTTTACGAAATGAACTTGCCGTGGGCTATCGATCTTTCCCGTAAATGGATTCTGCTTCGTTTCCAATTTCTGGAGCTTCTTCCACATCGCTGCGTGTGAAGCGTGGGTAAAGCCGCTGCCTGCCTGGCCTACTGGCACAAGGTTTCCTTTCTTGTCATATAGCCCCAGGACTAGAGAACCGAAATGCTCGCGACTGCCACGCGGATCGGTGTAGCCTCCGATCACGCATTCCTGGCGCTGCGTGATCTTGATCTTCAGCCACTCGCTGCTGCGCTTCTGCACATAACAGCTCTTGCGCCGCTTGGCGATGATCCCTTCGAGTTTCTGCTGCCGCGCGGCATCCAGCAACGCGTGGCCTTTGCCGATGAAGTGATCCGAGACCTTCAGCACCTCAGTGGGCAGAATCACTTCAGCAAGCAATCGCTTGCGTTCTTCCAAATCGACGTTCAGCAGCGAGTAGCCATCGAGGTAAAGCAAATCAAACGCGTAGTACATGATGAAGACGCTGTGGTCGGGCGATCGGCGTTTGCCATCGAGAGAGAGTCCGCTGCGCTGCTGCATGAGGCTGAAAGAAGCGCGACCGCTTTCGTCGAGCGCCACGATCTCGCCATCGACAATGCAGGACTGGCACTTCAGTCCGTCCACGATGGCGTGCAATTCCGGGAAGTCGTTCGTCTGCTCATTCTGGTTGCGCGAAACCATGCGAAGCGAGCGTTTACCATCTTCGTTAAAAAAAACGACGGAGCGGTAACCATCCCACTTAATCTCATACAGCCAGTCGTCATCATCGAAGGCATCGTCCACCAAAGTTGCCAGCATAGGCCGGATCGCGTGCGGCATTGGCGCTTTCACCGCGCCTTTCACTTTGCTGACCGGCAACTCACTCTTTGTTTCTGCTGAGTCGGACTTGTTCGATGCCTTGCCTGACGACGGCGGGGATGTTGCATCTTTCGTTTTGGGAATTGCTTTGGAGGATCTGGTCTTTTGCTCAGTCCGAGTCGACTTTTTGGCTTTGCCCTTTTCTTTTTGAGCTTTCTGATCGTGCTTTGCGATCGAATCTGCGAGCCAAGCATTCTTTCCTGCGGCGGGTCTGGCTGACGCAGCACGATTGCTCTGCCACTCCGCAGCAGCTTGATCGCCAGCGATCTCGGCCATGGTTTTGTGTGTCAGCGCGGAGTAGTCATATTCATCGATGTCATAGCCTGTTATGGTATCTTCGTCGCGCTTCTTCATCAAAAGCCATTCGGTGCCTTTTGAGCCTGCGCGTCGCGAACGCATCTTCACCAGCACGAAATCGCCTTTGAGTTTTTGCCCGTGAAGACGGAATTTTAGATCGCCTTTGGCGAGCATGGCTGACGCCTGCTTTTCGCGCTCACTACGATTAGCGGGATGGTCGGAATAGTCTTCTTTCAGCGGCTCCCACGTTCCGGTGTCCCAGACCATCACCGTGCCGGCGCCGTAGTTGTTCGGCGGAATGATGCCTTCAAAGTGGAAGTAAGAGACCGGATGATCTTCCACTTGCATGGCAAGCCGTTTGTCACTGGGATCGAGTGATGGACCTTTGGGGACGGCCCACGACTTCAGAACGCCCTCCATCTCCAGCCGAAAGTCGTAGTGGAGATGCGATGCCCGATGCTTCTGGACAACGAATCGAAATCCCTTTTTGGGATCGAGCTTCGGAGGCGGCTCCGGCGTGCGGTCGAAGCTGCGTTTGCGTTTGTATTCCTCGAGAGCCATAGATAACGAGCAGCTCAAAGCTTACAACAGAGAAGGATGAGGCTGAGCTTTCCAGAGAATGCGATGCTGAATGGCGCGTGGGCGATCACCTTGAGACATAGTCAGGCGAGTGTCTCTCCACCTTCTCATTCGCGACCGGAGTCGTGTCGTTGGCCGAGCTTTTCACCCAACAGCGAAGAAGCTCGGCGACACTCCAGGCCTGCGCAATGCAGCCTCGCGGCGTGAACGGCGGCTCAGCATCGAAGATCTCGCTCACCGATCCGATGCAGGCTTCGCTGAGATGGTCGGTGAATCCCGAAAGAAATTTCCTCGCTTGCGAGAAGGCTCCTGGGTGCAGCTTCAGCCAGGCATCGATAAAAGGTCCGATGAGCCACGCCCAGACGGTGCCCTGGTGATATGCCGCGTCGCGTGCGCGCAGATCGCCGTAGTACCGCGGCTTATAGTCGGGATGATCGGGCGAGAGAGAACGCAATCCTACCGGCGTTAATAGCTTGCGCTCAACAATGTCGAGCACTGGCGCCCAGTATCGCTGTTCCAGAACGGGATGCTCGAGGGAGATCGCAAACAGTTGATTTGGACGCAGTGCCGGATCGGACTTTCCATCTTCCCCGTCCACTACGTCGTACAGATACCGTCCTTCCTCGTACCAGAAGCGCGGGTTGAATGAATCGAAAGCACGATCTGCGTAGCTCGAAAACTTCTGTGCCGACTCCTCGCTACGTTCTTCGCGCGTCCATTCTTCCAAGAGCCGCAGCGCGTTGTACCAGAGGGCATTGATCTCGACGGCTTTGCCGCGGCGAGGAGTTACGACCCAATCGCCAACCTTAGCGTCCATCCATGTGAGCTGATAACCGTCGGCTCCTTGCGAGAGAAGTCCGTCTTTCGGATCGACTTTGATGCCGAACCGAGTGCCATTTACATGCCAATCGATGATGTCGCAGAGCTGGGGCAAGAGAATGCGAAGAGTCGCGCGATCATCCGTGTACTGCACGTATTTGTGAACCGCATGGAAGAACCAGAGCGTCGCGTCTGCTGTGTGATACAGGCCGCTGTTTTTGCCCTCGGGAAACATATTGGGGATCAAGCCCTCGCGGATGTAATGAGCGAAGGTGCGTAGAATGTATCCGGCTTCAGCGTGACGGCCGGTTGCGAGCGTCAGCCCTTCGAGGCTGATCATCGTGTCGCGTCCCCAGTCGGTGAACCAGTGGTAGCCGGCGATCACGGTGCGGATCTCGTCTCCAGCAGCCAGGGCACGCGCTGTATCGGCGATGCGTCCCGTGGGAGTGATGAGGAATTGATCGGCGGCAAGCACGAGTTCTCCGCCGAAGGCATCTTGCAGGCCGGGATTGGCTACGCTAATCAGCCGGCGCCGTCGTTCCATTTCGGCATGGAAGGCTTCTTCGGGATCAAGCGCTTCAAGGGCCTGAAGATACTCGGTTGACGCGATCAACGTAGCCGGCTGTTCTGGCTCAAGCTGCAACTCGAAATATCCGGGCGACCACAAATCACCCTGGTGGTCATAGCCGCGATCCGCTTC
>CAYNPS010000047.1:0-8101 GCA_964399125.1 uncultured Terriglobales bacterium | reverse complement strand
GTGCCGGATGCGTAACCACCGAGGCCATTGGTGACGAGCCATTCGCGCGTGAGCAGCGTCTCCCATTGCTCCTGATCGTGCCTATTATGGGAAGCATCCCACGAGAACTCGCGCGTGATGCTGTCAAGAATGCGGCGATCGGGCGTGTTCTTTCCGCGACGGTAGAGGATCGGAATGTCGTGCGTCTTGACCAAGTCGCTTTGCCAGCTTAATTTTCGTCGATTGGCGCTGCAGCGAGAATCGTTGCCGACTCGCCCTGAATTCGCCAGCCCTGGTCCGAATCGGGATTGATGTATCCCGATCCTCCATACTTCATCTCTTCGCTCGACCAGAGAACCCGCCAACGCTTCTTCTCAGGCGGCGCAAGCATAGGTTCGGGGGCGTGGCGCAAATCCAGATCGGCGCCGAGATTCACCACCAGCAGGCGATCCTGACCGGCCTCGACGAAGTATCGCAGCACAAAAGCCTGCGGCCCGATTACGGCGCCGTCAACTCTCCCATAAAGCTGCATGCGAAATGCAGGATCAGTGTGCCGGAGCTGCAAGAGATCGCGATGCAGCGCGACAAAATGCGAGTTTCTCTCCCACTCACCCCAATCCAATCTACAGGCATCGAGAGTCTCTCGCTTAGCGGGGTCGGGAACGTGGGCGCGCATCTCGTCGGACTTAAGCTGAGGAAACTGGGCGAGAAATTCTGCTCGACCTTTATGCACGAGCTTTGCCAATTTGGGATTGTGATCGGCAAAAAAGACGAACGGCTTACTGGATCCGAACTCCTGACCTTGAAAAAGCAGCGGAGTTCCCGGACAAAGTAGCGTGAGCGCGGTAAGAGCGCGATAACGGCCTGGGCTCGTGAGTTGGTGGAGGCGCCTTCCGTGAGCTGAGTTCGAGACTTGATCGTGGTTCTCGATGAACGTGACAAATGCCGCCGGCTCCATTCCGAGCGCAGATTCCCCGCGGCGCTTATTTTGCCAACTGTAGTACTGGCCTTGATAAAGATAACCGTATTTGATCGCCGAGATGAACTCCTGCGGAGTTCCAAGATAGTCGGTGTAGTAGGCCTGCCGTTGTCCGGTGAGAGCCGCGATCGCGCTGTGATGGAAATCATCGTTCCAGAGCGCGTCGAAGCCGTATCCGCCGCGTTCTACAGGTTTGGCGATCTTTGCTTCCTGGGATTCGTTCTCAGCCACGAGGATGATCTCGCGAGTGCCCGCAGCGGCACGCGCACGCCGAGCCATGTCGCCGAGGATGTGTTCGCGCGAGCGGTCCACGATCGCCTGCGTCGCATCGAAGCGCAAGCCGTCGAGGTGGTACTCGCGAATCCAGTACTCGACATTGCCTGCGAAAAAATCGCGCACCGGTCCGCTGTTCTCGCCGTCGAAGTTGATCGCGTCTCCCCATTCGGTCGCGTGCTCGCGATGGAAGTAGTCGTCGGAGAATTGTGTGAGGTAATTCCCATCTGGACCGACGTGGTTGTACACAACGTCCAGAATCACTCCCAACCCGATGCTGTGGGCGTAATCGATAAAGCTGCGGAAGTCATCGGGGGTGCCATAGCGCGGGTACGGAGCGTACAGGTTCACTCCGTCATAACCCCAGCCAAACTCTCCGGGGAAACACGCCACAGGCATGACTTCGATCACCGTGACACCAAGCTCTTTGAGCAACGGCAGTTTCTCTTTTGCCGATTCGTAGGTGCCGCCGGGCGTGAACGTTCCAATATGCAATTCGTAAATAACCTGTCCCCGAATGCTGATGCCGCGCCAGTTTTTGTCCGTCCAGGCGAACTTCGTGTGATCGATGACTACAGAAGGTCCATGCGGACCATCCGGCTGCCAGTGCGATGCCGGATCGGGAAATGTATATTTGCCATCAACACGCAGCTTGTAGCGCGTTCCAGCGTTCGCATCGCTAATCAAGGCCGAGAAGTAGCCGTCATCTTCCCGGTCGAGCGGAAATGACTTCCCGCTTTCGCGATCTCCGTCGAAAAAGATCACTTCAACGGAGCGGCGCTTCGGCGCCCAGACGCGAAAATGCGTGCCTCCGCCCGGCTGGAGTTCAGGACCAACTGCAAGGGCGCGAGTTACAGATTGAGGTTCTTTCAGAATGGGATTCATTGCCAGGAAGTTGGACGCGCAGCAGCTCGCGTCTAACAAATCAGATGCAAAAGACTGAGATGCGGAAAGGCTGGTGAACGCGGCTACGATCCCGCCATCACCAGGGGCATCGTCGGGCTCTGGCTACCACCTTCGGCTTCGATGGTTACCGCAAACATCTTTGGCCAGGCATCTTTCTCCGCGTACGGCATCACCATGGCAGCGTTTCCATTTGCGTCCGGCTTAAATGTCCCGCAGGGCATCGGCTTGGTGCCGCTGGCCGGGATTAGCCACAGTTGATAAGTTTTCTCCGGCGGCAATGGCGGGAGGTGCTGCGCTGTGAACACCAAGGTTCCCGTTTTCCGCATGTAGCTGGCTTTACCTTCGGGTACGGGCTGAGCCTTTGTCGAGACTAGGGCGAAGTGCGCTGACTCCGGCGAGGTTAGCGCGTCAAGAACTAGGCGAGCGCGATCCAGGGCTCCCTGTTGGTGCTCGAACTGTGCTTGTGCCGCTTCGAGCTTGTTACGTAAGCTGACGTTCTCGCGCCAGAGCATTAATCCAAAAATCGCCAGCAGCACTGCTGCGAACGTCGGAACAAAGCTCCACCAGGGCCTGCGCATGATAATTCGGCGCACGCGCTGAGGCTCGGTCCGGATTGCCTGCATCAGCCGCTCGCGCGATCGCAGCGGCGGAGCCGAAGCTACGCTCGACAGCGCCAGCACAGCTAATTGTGAGTTGATTTGTTCTAGCTCGCGCCGGCAGCCTGCGCACTCCTTCAGGTGCTCGCGAAATTCGGCAGCGTCGGAAGCAGGCAGCTCATGCAACGCGTAAAGGGCTAGATCGTCTGCGAATTGCCAATGATCCTTCATGCAGCCAGCCCCTTTCTGAGCGCCGCCAGAGCTGCTCGAATGCGCGTCTTGATCGTCCCCAACGGCTCGCCCGTTTTGGCCGCAATCTCGGAGTGCGTGAGGCCCTGAAAGAATGCGAGTTCTAGCGCTCGACGCTGCTCAGTCGGCAACTGTTCGACCGCGCTGCGGAGTCTTGCGATGGCTTTGTTGCGGTCCGCTGCCTGTTCCAAATCGGAATCGACAGAGATCATGACGTCCTCGATGTCCGACTCCGGACGTCTCCTCCGCAATTGGTCAATGGCGCGGTGGCGCGCAATCACCGCCAGCCATGCTCCTAGGCTGCCGCGATTGGAATCGAAGGTCTCGGGCTTCCTCCACAGTTGCAGAAAGATCTCCTGAAGGACGTCTTCGGCCTGCGTAGTATCGCCGAGCACGCGCAGCGCCACCGAATACACCACCTGGGCGTAGCGATCGTGCAGCGCGGCGAGAGCGTCTTCGTCGCCGCCGCGGATGCGGGAGATCAGCATGGAATCCGTCACCTGGGGGTGATCTTTGGCGCTCGTCGCCGAGCTCATTTCCTTTCCTTAAGAACGAAGCAGCGTCGTCGCTCGGATTGCGTTTCCGAGCAGGTGAAGGGCGATTCTAAATCACCGACAGGCAAGTCACTCAGCGACCACTTCCAAGAGCGGAGTTCAGCAGCGTCGCCAGGCGCACGCCTGCTTTGGCGAGCTGTTCTTCGACGATGGGGTGTGACACGTCGTCGTAGCGGGGGCCTAAGTCGATATGCAGATCGGCCATACGCTTGCCGATGTGGTTGTCGGCGCACGAAGCGACCTTGTTTTCTGGCTCCCGCGGAATGAAAGCGGGCAGAGCACGGTATGCGGTCACAGCAGCGTCATGTCCTTCCCAAGCCCAATCAATGGGCTGGCCGACGTTCCAGCGTGCAGCTCGTGGGTGGTAGCGAATATCGAGCAGGTCGGCGAATTCCTCGACAGTCATGTCGTGATCGTCAAGCAGGCTTTCGATCAGGCCTGTATCCCACACAGAGTGCAGATTCGGGAAATAGTCTTCGCGTTGCGGATTCGTGAGCCGCGGCGCTTCATCTTCGAACGCAACCGGCACACAGTTGCCGCCTTCATCGCTGTTGTCTTCATCGTGCAGCGGCTGATGGATATCTCCGACGAGGTGAATGACAAAGCGCAGAGCCTCGCCACGGGATGCCGCGTCCTTGCTGGTTTTGAGCTGTTGAATGTATTTGTTAATAGCGTCGATCACGCAGCCGGATTGGCACATTTGCGCGACGCCGTACTTGTCGCGTGTGGCGCTTAGCGGGATGTTTACGTAGTGAAGGGGGCCAGTGTCGGGCTGCTCGGCGCGATAATCGTCAGCCCACGTAGACGCATCAGCAATTGGGGGCAGGCCCAGATTCCGACAGTAACGGTGAAGAGCACCACTGACCGGAGCCGCGCTCAAAATCGCGTTCACCTGTCCGGCGACCTGCGGCTGCAGGTGCTTCATCGCGATCAGAGCGACGATCTGGTGACCTTCGCATCCCCAGGCATGAGCTGGTTTAGAAGATGCCGCGAAGAACAGGAAAACGAGCGAGCAGCACAGGGCTTTGAATTTCATTGCGGAAATTCTACCTGCTACGCCTGATTTATTGATGTTTACTCGAGTGCTTCAGGTGTGAGCTGGATGTTCTTTTCGCCGGCTGCGCGCTTCTCCCAGTATTTCTTGACCCAGGCTTCGAAGCTCTTGCCGGCGGCAGGATCGCGATCGCTGAATTTCAGTGCCGCGATATCGGAATAAGGAATCGAAAGCTTCTCGCGAGCATTGTTAGGGATGATACGAACGAACGAATCGGCAAGAGTCTTGCCGGTTTTGCGATCGAACACGTAGCCCTCGACTTTGCTGCCGTCCTTGTGGGTGATGGTTACGTCGCCGCGATAGTCGAAGGCTTTCTCCAGCGCCTGGCAAACATCTTCGTCGCTTCCTAGATTGGGAATCCAGCCCTCGAGCTTCTCGTGGGCTGTGCCGGGGGCTACTTCGAGGATCTCTGGGTTGATGGTTGCTTCAGTCATCTGTTGTGTCGTCTCTCCAGTTGTCATTCTGAACTGCCTGCGGTTGGCGATGAGGAATCCCTCTCACCGGACCAGGTTCTTGAGAGTTATATCTGCCCATTTACACCATCGTAGCAATAGGGATTCCTCACTTCGTTCGGAATTACAAAAGAGTTACGCTCTGGTCTGCTCAAGAGATTTGGAGTCAGTCTCGATTTGCACCAGTGGGTTAAACGCATGCACCGGCCGCACTGGTTCGTTGAGCAGCTTCAGGGCGCCTTCATCTTTGTGGCTCGCGAACGTCGCGCGGATCGTCTGCAGGAAACCCCGCACCGAGCTGAAGGTGTGATCGACGGCTGAAGCTTCATATCCGCTATGCACCATGCAGTTCGCGCAGCGCGGATTTCCCGATTCGGTGCCGTACTTGTGCCACTCCGTGGCTTCCATCAGCTCCTGGAAGGTATCTGCGTATCCGTCCTGCAGCAGATAGCACGGCTTCTGCCAGCCGAAGATGTTGAAGGTAGGCATGCCCCACGGCGTGCATGAGTACTGCTGCTTGCCCATCAGGAACTCGAGGAACAGCGGCGACTGGTTAAAGCGCCAGTTCGTCTTCCGGTTCGACAAAATCGCGCGGAACAGGCGGCGCGTACGCGCGCGTCCGAGGAAGTGCTTCTGGTCCGGAGCCTTATCGTACGAATAGCCGGGTGAGAGCATCATGCTCTCTACGCCTAGCTTCATCATCTCGTCGAAGTGCGCGCGAACACTGTTTGGATCGGCGCCATCGAACAGCGTGGTGTTGGTGGTCACGCGGAAGCCTCGCCGGATCGCCTCGCGAATGCCTTCCACGGCAATGTCGTATCCGCCTTCGCGGCAGACGGAGAAGTCGTGGTGCTCGCGCTCTCCGTCGATGTGAACTGAGAAGGTCAGGTACTTGCTTGGCTTAAAGAGATCGAGCTTCTCTTTGAGCAGCAGTGCATTCGTGCAGAGATAGATGTACTTCTTGCGCGCGACCAGGCCTTCAACGATCTTGTCGATCTCGGAATGCATGAGCGGCTCGCCGCCAGGGATGCTGACTACCGGCGCACCGCACTCGTCAACGGCACGGAAGCATTCTTCAGGCGTGAGCTGCTGCTTGAGGATGTGGGGCGGGTACTGAATCTTTCCGCATCCGGCGCACGCCAGGTTGCAGCGGAAGAGCGGCTCCAGCATGAGCACGAGCGGATACCGCTTGCGTCCCTTCAGTTTCTGCTTGAGGACGTACGTCGATACCGTCCACATCTGCGAGATTGGTCCTGGCAAATAGTTCTCCTTAAAGCCCTTGGTCACAAGGCTTGTCATTCCTCATCGCATGGTTTGCGGTGAGGAATCCCTATGTGTACCGATACCCTTTGGGCACGACAGGGATTCCTCCCTACGGTCGGAATGACACTACTAATTACGCTCTGTACATACTTTCCCGTATGTGGTGAGCGCGATCAATGGGAAGTACACCCGATACAGGTGGTACGCCAAATAAAACACCCGAGGAAACCCAGTTCCTGTGTACTGCGGCTCATCCCAGCCGCCGTCTTTTCTCTGCGTGCGGAGAAGATATGCGATGCCCCGGGCAACCGCATCGCTGCGAGTATCTCCCGCCGCGAGTAATCCCATAATCGCCCAGGCGGTTTGCGACGGCGTACTAGAGCCGAGTCCCTTGGCCGCAGAGTCATCGTAAGACTTGCAACTCTCGCCCCATCCGCCGTCAGAATTCTGGTACATCCGCAGCCACTCGGCTGCCTGCTGAATACAGGGCTCGTGATTGTCCACGCCCATGGCTTCCATGCCGCGCAGGACGAGCATTGTGCCGTAGATGTAGTTCACGCCCCATCGTCCGAACCATGAACCGTCAGACTCCTGTTCCCGTTTCAGGAACTCGATTGCTTTCTTTACTCGTGGATCGTTTTGCGTATAGCCGTATGTTGCAAGACATTCCAGAATTCGACCAGTGATGTCCACCGTCGCCGGATCGAGCATTGCGTTGTGGTCGGCGAATGGGATCTGCTGGAACATCATCTTGTCGTTGTCTTTGTCGAACGACGCCCACCCGCCGTTCTTGCATTGCATGGCAAAGATCCAGTCGATCGCGCGCTGCACTGACTCATGCTGATAACGCTCGTTCGGGACCTGAATTTTGCTCAGGCCGAGCGCCACCATAGCTGTGTCGTCAACGTCGGGATAGAACTCGTTGTTGAACTCGAAGTACCAGCCGGCAGGCGCTGTGTCTTTTACCTTGACCGCCCAATCGCCCTTGTGCGTTACCTGCTTCTGCAGCAGCCACTCGCCTACAGCAACCATGCGCGGATCGGTAGGCGGCACGCCAGCCTCGCCAAGTGCGAATGCTGCGTACGCCGTGTCCCACACAGGTGACTTGCAGGGCTGCATCCGGAATGCCTCTTCTTCTTCGATTCCGAGCGCCTCGAATTCGTCGATGGCACGGATCACCTGTGGATCGTCGGTCGAATATCCGAGACAGCGCAGCGCGATAATTGAGTTCATGATCGCTGGATAGATAGCCGCTAATCCGTCGCTCATCTCCATGCGCTCGAGCATCCACTCTTCTGCGGCCTTCAGCGCGATAGAGCGCAGCGGACGCACGTGGACCGCCTCAAACCAGTGAGTAAGGCGGTCAAGCACCAGGAAGAAGTTGCGCCAGCTGACGAGCTTCTCGCTCCACTTCAGGCGAAGGTCGGTGTTGTGGCGGCCGTTAGGAAAAAGTTCCTGGATGCCCATTTCGTCGGGAATCTTCTTGAACGGCTTCTTGGCGTAACAGATCGAGAGCGGCACAAGAATGCCGCGCGACCACGACGAAATCTCGTAAATGTTGAACCAGAACCATTTCGGGAAGAGCACGATCTCCGGCGGAATCGCCGGCACGGCATCATAGTCGTACTGGCCGAGGAAGCAGAGATAGATCTTCGTGAAGGTATTGACTGCCGTAACGCCGCCGAGCGCAAATATGCACTCGCGAGCTCGGACCAACATGGGATCATCTGCCTTGTACCCGGTGAGCTTCAGCCCGAAATAGGCTTTGACCGTCGCGCTTATGTTCGAAGGACCGC